>NBMY01000074.1 GCA_002212985.1 Sphingobacteriales bacterium TSM_CSS | reverse complement strand
ATCTGTTTTTCTAAAAACGAGCAAATTCATGATAACGTAATTGGATTATACATAGAAACATACTACTTTAAACATGGCGTTTTTTCAGCATCTAAACAAGCATCAACCTAATGAACCCACTACCAATTTATTGTAAACGGGCAATGCAGCATCGCTACTTGCTCCGCTACCATCACTTAATTGATAAGGCGGATTGCCGATGATAACGTCAAATTTCATATTGTTAAAGATTTTTTCGGGTTTGTTGGTGTGAATAAAATTGTAGGCGTAGGTTTCTAAAGCATCTTCTCGGTCATAAACATTTTGTCTAGCTCCGCAGTAGGTGCATTTACCGCCTTGCCAAGTATGTTGCATACGCTCGTAATGGATATTGCCTTGCTCGGTGCTAAGCGTTTCACAAAAGCTGTATTTACCATTGGCAAATTTAGACCCATACACGGTTCTGCGGCTTAGCAAGCTGGTGAGTTCGGTAATGGCTATGCCATAGAGCTGTTGGCTGAAAATGTGGTTGATGCGTGTTTGCTTGTCGGGTATTTGTGTTTCAAGACCTTTGTCCAATCGTTTAGCTATTTCCCGCAAAAATACGCCGGTTTTGCAAACGGGGTCTAAAAATTTGGTGTTAGGGTTGTTCCAAAGTTCTTGGGGGAGCAAGTCCAACATATTGTTTACCAAATTGGGGGGGGTAAATACTTCGTCGTTGCTAAGGTTGGCCAGGCAGGTGAGTACATCGGGGTTATAGTTTTGTTTGAACATCTTCCGCTAAATTGTATATGCTTTTTAATGCGAATTTTTTAACCGGCTCAGGGATAAAAGCATCTTCTCCTAAATCGGAAAAAAGGTTTGGTTCCTGTATAGGGGCAGATTCCAATAAATTGATCAATCGGTAATCTGTTTGTTGAACTTTACCTCCAAGTACAAGTTCCCACTTGCTGAAAGTTATCGGTTCTTCTATTAAGCCACATGTTTTCATAGATAGTGCATTTCCATGAACAATGTTTTTGAAAAGTACAAACTTAATGCTTGCTAAAAGACTTTGCTTGATTTTATCTTTAAAAAGATTTTTGTATCTGTTTAAAAAGATGGTAAGGAGTTTATCACGGCAGATTTCTACATTATCTTGTAATATATCAATACCGTATAAACTTGAAACAGCCAGAAAAGCGTACTGCTCGTATTCTACTTGGCTTTTGGCGTATCGTTCCTCAACTACATTGAGTTTTCTTCTTAAAACCTCGGCAAGGAATACCCCCTCACCGCAAGCGGGTTCTAAGAAACGGGAGTCAATTCGTTCTGTTTCGTGCTTTACCAAATCGAGCATGGCGTTTACTTCGCGTTGATTGGTAAACACTTCCCCGTGGTCGGCAACTCTCTGCTTAGATTTAACCTGTTTATCAGTCTTTTTTTCTTCTGGCAACTCAATCGTTTTTTTAATTAATGTTTTAGCCGTCTAATTTAAAATACAATACTCGAATATGTGTCAGTGCATGAGCAAAAAATTAAAACACAGAGGACTCTCTCCCAAAGGCTTTCGGGATTGGCTTACTCGTTGTCCTTTTCAATATTGTCTGTATGTCGTTATCCACCTGTCAAAATATATTCCGCTTTTTTCTGTTTTCATTCGGTCAATGTCTGCTTTATTGTGTCGTCATTCACTTCCTGCCAGCCCTACTACCCGCATGTATTAATTCACAAATACCGCTTGGTGGTATTTGCATAACACCACTACCCCCCACAAACATACAAAAAAAACAGCTACTCAGGTAGCTGTTTCGCGTTATTTTTTTTCTTGTTTTTACCCCATTTAACCCCGTTTGGCGTTGGCAAGCATGTTCTACAACCAATTACACCCTACCTGCCGTTTTGCTTGTTACAAAAACAAACCCCCTGCCGTTTTGTGGCAGGGGGTTGGCGGGTATTAAAGCGCTAAGCAATGTGTAAATTACTCAGTGGCTTTATTCTCTTCATCGGCGGTGTTTTCTTCCAGTTTAGCTTTTAGCTGCGCCAGTTCATCAATGTCGCCGAAAGTAGATTTTTCGTTTTTCTCGTTCATTTGCTGCACTTTTTCGCTGGCTTCCTGGGCTTCTTTATCCTTTTGAACTTTTTCCGCTTTTTCGGTCTGTTCTTTCTGGCGTTTCCAGGTGTCGGTATGCGAAACAATGATGCGTTTGTCGTTACGGTCAAATTCGGTAATTACAAAATCAAGTGTTTCGTCAATGTTGGCAGAAGTATTGTCTTCTTTGCGCAGCAATTTGGCGGGTGCAAATGCTTCCAAGCCATAGGGCAGCGAAACGGTTGCGCCGTTGTCGTCGCGGCGAATGATGGTACCGCGGTGTACCGAGCCGGCGGGAAAAACGGTGGCAAAAGTATCCCACGGATCTTCTTCAATTTGTTTGTGCCCGAGGGAGAGCTTGCGCGATTCTTTGTCAATGCCCAAAATAACCACTTCTAATTTTTCGCCTACGCGGGTATATTCAGAGGGGTGGGTAAAGCGTTTGGTCCACGACAGATCTGAAATGTGTACCATGCCGCCAATACCTTCAGACAGTTCAACAAATACGCCATAGGGGGTAATGTTTTTCACCTCGCCCGAGTGCTTGCTGCCAACAGGGAATTTTTCTTCAATACTTTCCCACGGGTCAGAGAGCAATTGCTTAATGCTTAACGACATTTTGCGCTCATCGCGGTTAAGGGTAACTATTTTTGCGTCCAACTCCTGCCCTACTTTAAAGTATTCGCGGGCATTAATAGGTTGGTTAGACCAGGAAACTTCCGAAACGTGAATAAGGCCTTCTACACCGGGGGTAATTTCAAGGAAAGCGCCGTAGTCTTCAATGTTTACAATTTTACCGCGCACTACAGAACCCTCGCCCAATGAAGCATCAAGTACTTCCCACGGATGCGGGGTAAGCTGTTTCAAGCCAAGAGAGATGCGTTTTTTGGCATCGTCAAACTCAATTACCACTACATTGATTTTCTGGTTCAGTTCCAGAATTTCCGATGGGTGGTTAATTCTGCCCCAGGAAATATCGGTAATGTAGAGCAGCCCATCTACGCCGCCAAGGTCAATAAATGCGCCAAAATCGGTAATATTTTTAACCGTACCTTCCAATACCTGGCCTTTTTCAAGCTGGGCAATAATTTTTTGGCGTTGCTCGGCAAGGTCGCTTTCAATGAGCGCTTTGTGCGATACCACAGCATTTTTAATGGTTTCGTTAATTTTCACCACCTTAAAGTCCATGGTTTTACCAACGTAGGCATCATAGTCAATAATGGGTTTAACGTCAATTTGCGAGCCGGGAAGGAAGGTTTCCAGCCCAAAAACATCTACAATTAAACCGCCTTTAGTTTTGCTGATGATGGTGCCCTGCACTATTCTGTCTTCGGCATGGGAAGTTACAATGTTTTCCCAGGCTCTTAACAGTTTGGCGCTCTTTCTGGATAAGATGAGTTGTCCGTTTTTGTCTTCCTTTTCAACTACATATACCTCTACTACATCGCCTACTTTAAGATTGGGTAAATCGCGGAATTCCGAAACAGATACCAAACCATCGGATTTAAATCCTACATCCAGCACCACATCAGTATTGCTGATGGCTTCCACCCGGCCTTTAATAATGTCGTTTTTGGCAAATGTTTTGAATGTGCTGTCGTACAGATTGATATAATTGGTGCGCTCCTGTTTGGAGTAGCTTTTTTCTGCACGTTTGCCCAAAGTCCAGTCAAAATCATCGTGTTGTGCGGGAGTTGCTTCTTCTTTTTCTTTTAAAATTTCTCTTACATCTCCTTCTTCTTCGGTTGCCTCTTCTTTTGTAATGTCAGAATCTGTTTCTGCAACCTGTTGTTCCATGTCGCCCTCTGCTTTTTCAAATTCCTCTTCAGAATTGTGGACGGGCATTTCGTTTAAGTCAAAATCTTGTTCAGTCAAAATGACTAAGTTTTAAATTGTTAAAAAATAAGGTACCAATTATGCTTTATTTTTGAAAAAAAGCGGACACAAAGGTACAGTTTTATTGTTTCGAAACAAAATTAATTTAGGTTCATTTTTTGCAAATCGGGTATTAAATTTTATTTTTGGCGTTGCAAGCGCCTGTATTTTGTGTTTTAGTGCTCTTGTTTGATGTTTGGGTGTGTTGTTGCCTGCTTTTTTTACCAAATTCCTGCCACATGTTAAAACCTTCTGCCCGCAAACTTGCTGTGCTAATACTTACCGGGGCGCTGTATTGTTGCAGTGTACTGCTTGCCGGTCTTGTTCTGTATTTAATGTTACCGCAGCAGCAGCAAGCAGTTTTTACCCAAATTTTAAACGGGCAGGCGTTGCTGC
The DNA here is from genome assembly GCA_002212985.1 of Sphingobacteriales bacterium TSM_CSS. GTDB lineage: Bacteria > Bacteroidota > Bacteroidia > Chitinophagales > UBA2359 > UBA2359. The sequence continues at coordinate 82,165 of NBMY01000074.1, read as the reverse complement.
TCTTGTTTTTTTTCTGCTTGGGCGGGGCCGTTGTGGTGGGCGCTGTAAGGTGGTTTTTGCAGCATTATTACCTGCCGGTTGAAAAAATGAAAGCCGACCTGAGCATTATTGAAAAAATCAACCTCAACTATCGCATACCCGAACAGGGAGGCCGGCAGTTGCGGCAACTTATTCGCTCCATGAACCGAATGGGCGAGTATTTTGTGCAGGAACACCGGCAATTACAAGCTAAAATTGACATGGCCAAAGCGCGGGCAGAGTACGAAAAAAACACCTTAGCCGGGCTTATAGATGAATTGTCAGATGGGGTAATAATGTGCGATTTATATGAGCGGGTGGTATTGTACAATAAAAAAGCCAAGAAAATTTTTGGCACCAGGCAGCAATTCATAGGCTTGGGAAGAAAATTTAACAAAATCATTGATTCTGAATTGTTTGAACAGGCAGTAGCCGAACTGCAACGCAAACTTGCCGGCAATTTTGCCGAATTGGAAGACATTGACTATTGTTTTAACCTTACCCTCGACGGGCATCTTATAAACATTAGTGCCGTACCGGTATTTGTAGGTGAAACCACCCTGAACGGAGTTATTTTTATTGCCCGGACAGCAATAGCAGAGTCCTCCCCCTTACCTGCCCATAACCCGAATAAAGAAGCGCAGACCATTATGGCCACCGGCGTCAAAACACCTGCACAGAGCAGATTTTATGATTTCGACATACTTACCGACCGCCAACCGCCCGAGTTGCTGAACCGCCCCCTTCTTAACCTTAGTTTTACCGTTTTTGATACCGAAACCACCGGACTAAACCCTTCGGGCGGCGATGAACTGGTATCGTTGGGCGGTATAAGGGTGGTAAACGGGCATGTGCTGGAAAACGAGTGTTTTTATACGCTCATTCGCCCCAACAACCCCATACCCATTGCCGCAACGCTTATACATGGCATTGGCAACGATATGGTTGCCGCCGCCCCCTCCTGCACCGATGCGCTGCATTATTTTTACCAGTTTGCCGAAGATACGGTGCTGGCAGGGCACAATGTAGCCTTCGATATGCGTTTTCTTAAAATGAAAGAGCCGCTTACAGGTTTGCTCTTTAACCATGCCATTTTAGATACGCTCTTGCTGTCAAGCGTGGTACACCGGCAACAGGAAACCCACCATTTAGATGCGCTTGCGCGGCGTTTTGGCATTGAAGACCCTTTTGCCCGCCGCCACCATGCGCTTGGCGATGCGCTGTTAACTGCCCGTATTTTGGTTTGCCTTTTTCCTTTGCTGCGCGAAATGGGAATTGTTACATTGGGCCAGGCGCTCGAAGCAAGCCGCAACAGCCGGTATTCGGGCTTGGAGTATTAGCCCGATGCCGCGGGCTTAGTATCTGGCTTTCCGCACCTGAAAAATTAGCCCTTGATTATCAGAATCTTATAATTTTTTAGTAAAATTTATGCTATTTATTAGATTGCTTACTATTTTGTAAACAAATCAATAGCAGATAATTATATTCTTGGGTGCGAAAAGTGGTTTTTATTATCCGAAAGGGGTTAAATTGCCCCGAAGCAACGCAGCTAGGGTTAGTCAAACTGATTGTTGTAGTCAAAAGCGCGGCGGGTAGTATCGGTTTTTGCGGCAGTGCTGTCGGGTTCGGCGGTAGAAGAAGAACCATCTTCGGCGCCCACATAGGGTATATCGTATTTGCTGCAATCTAATTCAATACTGCGCATAACCGATTGCGAAGGCATTTGGAATCGAGCTTTCGGGCTTATTTGGGTAGTGGTGTCGGCATATATTTTGTTAAGGAATTTCCCGTAAATAGGCACGGCCATATTGGTACCCGAACCAAGGCGGGTAGTTTTAAAATGTATGGTTTTTTCATCGCCGCCCACCCAAATACCGGCTACCATTTGGGGTGTCATTCCCACAAACCACCCATCGGAGTTATCATTGGTAGTACCTGTTTTACCAGCCACATCGGCGGTAATGTTGTATTTCCAGCGCAGCCTGCTGGCAGTTCCGTTATCTACCACCCCGCGCAGCATGGTTATCATGGCGTAAGCGGTTGCTTCGTCCATAGCTTCTACGGTGGTGGTTGAAAAACTTTGCAGTTCGTTTCCGTTTTTGTCTTCAATACGGGTAATGCAAATGGGGTGGGTATAAAAACCCTTGTTGGCAAAAGTGCCGTAAGCGCCTACCAATTCATAAACAGACATATCTACCGAACCTAAGCAAATAGAGGGTATTTCATCTATATGGCTTTCTACACCCATTTTTCGGGCAAGGCTTATAACCGCCTGCGGGCTAAGTTGTTTCATGAGGTAAGCTGCCACCCGGTTAATGGAGTGTGCCAGGCCGGTTCGCAAGGATACCATTTGTCCGTTCAGGTAGGTGCCTGCATTTTCGGGCGACCAGTTGTCGTAGTTTTCGAAGGTAATAGGCAGGTTGGGCACTTTGCTGCAGGGCGACCAACCGTTTTGCAAGGCTACCGAATATACAAAAGGCTTAAAAGTAGAGCCAACCTGCCTTTTAGAAGAAGGCCGGGCGCTGTCGTACTTAAAAAATTTATGCTTAATGCCGCCTACCCATGCCAGTACATGTCCGGTTTCGGGGTCCATTACCACCATGCCGGTATGGAGCAGAAACTTGGTATATTTTATAGAGTCTAACGGCGACATAATTGTATCAATGCCGTTATCGGGGTTTTTCCACGAAAAAACGGTCATCGGGTAGGGGGTGGTAAAGGCTTTTTTAATATCCTGTTCCGATATTTTCTGGTCTTTCATGGTAAGGTACCGTTCCGAATTTTTTACGGCGCGGTAAATCAACTCGTTGGTTCCTTCCCAAAGGTCGCCTTTTGGCACTTTTGCAGTGGGCAGGTTTTCCCAAGGCGTGTGTCCTTTCCAGTGGTCGTAAAACTGTTTTTGCAGTTCGGGCATGTGTTCAGACACTGCTTCTTCGGCATATTGCTGAATTTTTGAGTTTAGGGTGGTGTAAATTTTCAGCCCGTCGCGATAAATATCAAAATTGGTTCCGTCAACCTTTACGTTTTTGGTTGCCCAGTCTTTCACCTCAGATTTAATGTACTCCCTGAAATAAGTTGCCAGCCCCTCATCATGTGTCATGGGGCTGAATTTGATGTCTAAGCCCAGTTTACTGACAGAGTCGCGCTGCATGGAGCTTAGTTTACCGTACTTATACATTTGTTGCAATACTACGTTGCGCCTTTCCAAGGCATTATTGGGGTTTCGGCGCGGGTTGTATCGGGTTGTACCCTTCAGCATGCCTACCAACATGGCGCCCTGGTGTATTTTAAGCGAGTCGGGGGGGCAGTTAAAATAGGTTTGCGCTGCCGATTTAATGCCATAGGCATTGTTGCCAAAGGGCACGGTATTGAAGTACATGGCCAAAATTTCTTCTTTGGTATAACTTCTTTCCAGTTTAACGGCAATTACCCACTCTTTCAGTTTTTGCCCAATACGGCTTAGGGTGCTTTGGGGGCGGTCGTGAAAGAGGTTTTTTGCCAATTGCTGGGTAATGGTGCTTCCGCCCCCCGAATCCATGCCCCCGATAACGGTTTTTAAAATTACACGCATCATACCCCTGAAATCAATGCCGGAGTGTTGGTAAAAGCGGGCATCTTCGGTAGCAACAAGGGCATTTATGGTGTGCGAAGGTATTTCGCTGTAGGTTACATTAGAGCGGTCAACCAAATAAAACTTGCCCAGCAAAACGCCATCGGAGGCATATACTTCAGAGGCAAGCGAACTTTTGGGGCTTTCCAGTTCAATAAAAGTAGGCAATGCTCCCAGCAACCCCTGCGAAATGCCAATAAAAAGGAGGAAAATGGAAATTACTACCCCCGCGTATATTTTCCACATTTTTGCAATATGCCGTTTGTGGTCGGGTTCTTCGGGGGTGAGCATTAACCTGGTTTTATGAACCGATTCTTGCAAATTGCGCATTTTAGTGAGTGCTTTTGTACAAATACAGGGTTGAACGTTAAACTGGCATAAAATATACGGTGCAAAAGTACGCTTTTTACAACATTGCAGCGCTTTTGTATTGGTTAATGAAACAGTGGGCGCGGGGTACGGGTTTTGCGCAAAACTGTTTTTTTAAGCTGCCGCCTATACCTACTTGTAATTTTGGGTAAAAAACTGGTAGTAGGCATCGGAATCCTTGCGTTTAAAGTATTCGGTAAAATTAGCTTTTGAAATAAGGAAGTAGCGGTAACCGGTATCCATACCGGCAAAAACGGTACTTTCGTTTTGCTGAAGGGTACGGTAATACATCATGCCCTTTTCAACATCGGCAAATTCTTTTACCAGCACTACCTGTGTTTGTGGGTCGAGGAGCATTTGGTTCACTTTCAGTTTATCTACACTGAAATTACTGCCGTTAAAGTTAGACAGGTTGCTGGTAAGGGCGGTAATTTGCTGCGAGTAAGTGGTAAAAGATACCACTAAGTATTGTTTTGCTGCTGCCTGAAAGGTGTACGGGCTGGTGCCTTCGGCGCTGCCGGCGACAGCGGGGGTTGCCGCGCTGCCCGTATCAATATACTGCAATATTTCCTGTGCCTTGGTTTTCACCTCGTCGTTGGGGTATTTTTTTACAATATCTTTTAATGCGGCAATATAGGCAGCTTTATCTTGTGTATGCCCTGTAATAAGGGCGTTGAGCAGGTCAAATTTGGGTTGCAGAGAGTTGGTTTCAAACAGGGAATTCACCTCTTGGGAGCGTTTTTTTACCTGGTCAAAATTTTCCTGTTTATAATAGGCGTAGGTTTGCTCGTAATACTGCTCCAACTGACGTTCTTTTTCATTAAGCGCCTGCAGGTAATTAGCGTCTTGTACCAGTTTGGCGTAGGTAGTTTCGGGGTATTTTTGCAATAGCTGATTTTTGTGTTGGTTGGCTTTTTGCAAATCGGGGGCGGCTTTTGCTATCAGATACTGCGTATAATGAACCTGTGGCGAGTACTGACTATCGGGATAACGGCGCAGCAGGTCATCAAATGTTTCCGATGCTTTGGGCAGGTTGTTCAGTCGGTTTCGGTAAGCCATGCCTACGGCAAACAGGGCATTGGCAATAAGCGTATCGGAGGCTGCCAGTGCCTGTGGAGTAAGCGGCAGTTGTTTAAGCAGGTCGTCAACAGAGAGGGCTCCTTTTCCGGCTTTATCCATGAGCGCCGAAATAGAGGTTGCCGAGGTATCGGCCGGTGTGGTGGCAATTACACCCGATATTTTGCTGTTCAGGCGCCAATTATCTACCAGCGGGCGGATTCCCCACCGTTGGTTAAAATCGTTAAAGCCGTTTGCCCTTGCCGTTTCGTTATAAAAGTACCAGTTTCCGGTTTCGGGGTTTGCGCCGGCAGGGGTAGCGGTGTTTGCGGCGGCTTGCTTTGCTTCTTCTTCGGCTTGTTTTTTTGCGGCAGCCTCTTCCAATTGCAAAATAACGTTTTCCAGATAAGCGCGGCGGGCAGCATCGGGCATTTTGGCAATTCGTTGCAGGCTGTCTTGAAGGGCAATGGTATTGAGGTGCTCTACCAGTTCAGATAAAACCGAACGGCGGTTTGCAATATCATTGTATTTGGCAAAACTTTTGGGCAGCAGGGCAAGGGTGCTGTCGTAGTAAACACTGGCCTGCACGTAGCGTTCCAGGTCGTAGTTAAGGTCGGCCAGTTTAAGGTATGAGAGTCCTTTCTGGTCTTTATTGGAAGTGCTGTTTTTTGCAGATTCACTCAAAAAAGCGTTTGCTTGCTCCATGTTGCCGTTTTCAATTGAAATTTCGGCCATGGTAAAATAAATCTGGTCTGTTACATCGGCATATTTATTTTCTTTGGTCAGTTTTTCAAGTGCTGCAATGGCCTGTTCGGGGGTATAGGCGCCGCTTCGCATTTTAGCCTGTGCAATGTTGAGTTGTGCCTGAAACTCCATATCAAAAGGCGGTTTGCTTTTAAGCACCTTTTTAAACGAGGAGAGGGCAGCGGCATAGTTGCCATCTCGGTTATTTAGTTGTGCCAGTATAAAATACAGGCGGGCTTTGTTTTTTTTGCTTTTGGTAGCTTTAATAGCGCTCTGCAGGGCAACTTTGGCCTGGTCCCAATCCTGCCGGGTAAGGTAGTAATGGGCTTCTAAGGTTGCCAGGTCTGCCAGTTTCTTTTTAGGGAAACGTCTGTCTTCCTTGGCAATTTTTATGATTTGTGCTGCTTCGGAATACCATTCCTTTTCAATATATGTTCTTGCCAGCCAAATCATGGCATCGTAGCGTGCGGGTTTGTGCTGCATAAAGCCGCCGCCGGCGCTGCCTTTTGCTTCTTCCTCTGCAATTAAGCCAATGCCGGCAAGCGCAGTGGTATCCTCTTCGGCAGTTTCTATGGTTTCGGTTTTGTCTTTTTCCGCTTCCTTTTTGTTTTTGTCGGCGGCGTTGTTGTCTTCTTCGGTTTTATTGCTTTCTTCCTTGCTTTCGTCTTTCAAGGGCGGCTGCGTATCGGCAGGTTTCGCTTCGGTTTTTACTTCCTTATCGTCATCGGTTTTTTTACCGGTATTGCTTGTTTTGCTTTTGCTTTGTGGTGCAGGTTTGCCTTTTTTCTTGGCTTTTTGTGCTTTGGCTCGTTCTTTTTCGCGCTGCTTTTTTTCTTTTTCGCGCTGTTTTTTCTTTTGCGCCAGTTCTTTTTGCCGTTCTTTTTTGCTTTTTTCCAGTTCTTTTTTCTTCTGCTCGCGGGTTTTTTCGCGTTCTTTTTTATCTTTTTCGGCTTGTTTTTTCTTTTCGGCGGCCAGTTCTTTTTTCTCTTTTTGGGTTTCTTCGCGTTGTTTTTTAAGGTCTTCCTTCTCTTTAACCTGTTCTTTTTTGGCTGCCTGTTTCAGTTGCTTTTTGGGCAGTTTGCGAATATTCTTACTAAAGTTTTTTGTAATATACTGAAAAGAACTGGATGCCGATTCTTTATCCCCTTTTAGGTAGTAAGACTGCCCTATGAGCAGGTAGCAATCATCTACCCACTTACTATTGGGCTTTAGCTGTATGGCCAGCGAGGCTTTTTTTACCGTTTCGTCAAGGTTGCTGCTAATGCTGGTGCCATCGCCGTTTTTAAACACATAAACAGGCAATACATCATCATAATTATCTTTATGTTCTTGAGTAAGGCGCATAACGCCTTCGGTATAGCGCAGTTTGGCGTTAAAATAGCGGTTAAAGCGGGAGGTAAGGTCTTGCATTCGCATACCCAGCCAGCCTGCCTTATTGGGGTCTTTGGTTTTGGTAAGCCGCTTCTCTTTCTGCTCTTTAAGGGCGCCTTGTATGGTTTGGTTGGGGTCGGCCTTTATGGTTGTGGTGCCGTCGGAGCTGTTTACGTCCACACCCTGCGGTTTTTTGGGTTGTGCATACCCGTGCTGCGCCGGCAATGTAGCCAACAGCAGCAACGCCAAAATAAAAAGCCGGCCTTTAGCCCCAAAATAGCGGCATAAACGGGCACAATCAATAGAAATAATATTGCAATTCATAAAATGAAGTCAGCTAAAGACTTAAATATTTTGCTAAAAAGTAGTGCAATGAAAGCAGTACTCAGCCCTTTAAAAACAATTAAGAGGGTAAAATTATTTTGAATTTTTGAAAAAAAGGACATCTTAGTCGCTTTATTTACCCAAACACTCCTAAATTGTGTAAAAAAGTGAGTTTTCGGTTTTGGCTGTCCTTTACTTGTGTTTAAAAGCAATAATTAACACTTGTATGCAAGAATGGCAGTATTTGCTGTTTGCAATGCCGGAAACAAACTGTATATTTACGCATTCTTGCCCCTTGCAAGGATAAAAAGATGCAATGCCCTCTTTGCCATGACCACTAAGTCTGCAAAACAACAAAAACTCATTGAGCGCCTGCACCACAAATTCAGGTTGGTGGTAGTAGATGATGATACGCTGGAAGAACAACTTTCGGTGCGCCTTTCGCAAATGAACCTGTATGTTTTTATCAGTACGTTGCTGGTATTAATGGCGGCGCTTACTGCTTTTGTCATTATTGCAACCCCTCTTAAAGAATATATTCCCGGCTACGACGATACCGGAACACGTCGAAAAGTGTATCAGTTATCGGTAAAATCAGATTCGCTTGAACGGGTGGTAAAACAGCAAAACACCTTCATTAACAATGTTAAATTGGTATTGAGTGATGAAACCGGCGAGGGAAACACCATAACAAACTTGCAAAACACGCCCGATACAGGCGCTGCCCCCATTCATACAAACCTTGATGAAATAACCGATGAGGAAATGGAACTAAGGCACAACCTGGAACAGGAAACACAATTTAACACCATTGGCGATGAAAACCTTAATGCCCTGCAACTGCGCAATACCCAAATAGTAAACCTTTTTGCACCCGTAAAAGGGGTTATTTCGGCCAATTTTGATGCCGGAAAAGCCCACTACGGCATTGATATAAATACGGCCGAAAAAGAACCCGTTAAGGCGGCCGCATCGGGTATGGTGGTTATGGCAGAGTGGACTATTGATGCGGGTTATGTTATTGCTATTCAACATACCGATAATCTGGTTACTTTTTACAAGCACAATTCTGCATTATTGAAAAAATCGGGTAGCTTTGTAAAAGCCGGCGATGTAATAGCATTTACCGGCAACTCGGGCGAGCAATCTACCGGCTCGCACCTGCATTTTGAACTGTGGCACAACCAAAGACCGGTAAACCCCACCGATTTTCTCGATTTTAACTGATATATATAACACCCCCTATACAGGCACTTTTCACCCTCAAAATAACCTTTTTATGTTTGGAAGTAATAAGAAAGCACCCGATGAACGCCGCGACGGCATAAATGTTTTAAACATTATTGGACAAGGCACCAAAATTAACGGCAACATTACCAGCCAGGGCGATGTAAGAATTGACGGCGAACTGGTTGGCAACATTATTGCTCATGCCAAAGTAGTGGTAGGCCCTACCGGCAGCATTTTTGGCGATATTGTTTGCGAAAATGCCGATATTTCGGGTAAAGTAGAAGGCACCATTAAAGTAAAAGAGTTGCTCCAACTCAAAGAATCGGCTGGTATTAGCGGCGACATTGAATCTAATAAAATGGTGGTGGAAGCCGGCGCTATTTTTAACGGCCGTTGCAACATGAATAACGAAGCAGCCTTTACCTTTGACCTGCCACAGGCCGAAAAAGGAAGCGCAAACAACTCAACCCGTGCCGCCAATGCCGCAAAATCAGCCAAAACAGAATAACCCAAAACGCTCAGCAACCGATTACGCCCGCTACTCCGGCATAGCTTTTCAAATGATTGCCATCATGTTGCTGGCCGGCTTTAGTGGCATAAAACTCGATGCTCTCTTACATAGCTCCCCCGCACTTACCATCAGCTTCCTGCTGGCAGGAGTGGTGGGAGCTATGTATTTAGTTATTAAAAACCTGAGCCGCTAAACACCTTAACCCTTTTTTTGCCAATACGCACAAGCTTTTATATGACCCTGTTAACCCCGTTTATTGACCAGATTTTGCACGGAAACTGCTTAGACTGGCTGCAAAAAATGCCCGAAAACTCGGTTGACCTGATTTTTGCCGACCCTCCCTACAACCTTCAACTGCAAAACGACCTCTACCGCCCCAATCAAACCAAAGTGGACGGCGTTTTTGACAACTGGGACCGTTTCGAAAATTTTGAAGCCTACGACCTTTTTACCCAAAACTGGTTGTCGGCCTGCCGCCGTGTGCTTAAACCAAACGGCACTATCTGGGTTATAGGAAGCTACCACAATATTTTCAGGGTAGGGGCTATTATGCAAAACCTTGGCTTTTGGTTGCTTAACGATGTGGTGTGGATAAAAACCAACCCCATGCCCAACTTCAAAGGAACCCGCTTTAACAATGCACACGAAACCCTTATTTGGGCTGCTAAAAGTAAAGATGCAGGCTATACCTTTCACTACAAAGCGCTCAAAACCTTTAACGATGATTTGCAAATGCGCTCCGACTGGTACCTGCCAATTTGTTCGGGAGCCGAAAGAATTAAGGTAAACGGACAAAAAGCGCACGCCACACAAAAACCCGAAGCACTGCTGTACCGTGTAATTCTGGCAGGCTCCAATACGGGCAACATAGTGCTGGATCCCTTTAGCGGCAGCGGCACCACTGCTGCCGTTGCCAAAAAACTAAACCGCCACTTCATAGCCATAGAGCAAGATGCGTTTTATGTGGAAATTGCCCGGCAACGGGTTAGTGCGGTAACTCCCCTGCCGCCCCAGGCCCTTGCTTACCCCGTTGAGCAAAAACCACCCCGTATTCCAATGGGCAATTTGCTGGAAGCCGGCCTGCTTATACCCGGCGAGTTGTTGTATTCTGCCAATAAACAACATACTGCCCAACTGCAAGCCGATGCCTCCTTGCAATGGGGCGAAACCGTTGGTTCTATTCATAAAGTTAGTGCCGCCATCTTAAACAAACCCGCCAACAACGGTTGGACTTTTTGGTTTGTACAACGCAACAACCAACTTATTGGCATTAACCAGTTGCGGCAGCAATACCTAAAAACAGCATACCCCCCAAACCCCGTTTCAGACACACTGTTTACCGAATAATTTATACCTTTGCAACCAATTACCATTGCACACGCAGCCATGAACAAAACAACTTCAACTCCCAAAAACCAAAGCAGCAAAATTTATACACAAATGGCGCTGTTTTCGGGCTTTATAGCGGGGTTACTGGGCATATTGCACTATTTCGGTAAACTGGGCATGTATCCGGGTTTTGCATGGGTTTGCTTTGTTTTTTTTACCCTGCTCTCTTTCTTTGTTATTGCCCTCATTGCCATGACCAACCAAAGCAGCACTCCCGGCCGGGCAGTGTATCTTATTTTGGGTGTTATGGGGCTTAAATTTTTGTTCAGCATTTTAATGGTACTGGCTTATATGCTGGCTGTGCAACCCCAAAAAGTACAGTTTATTATTCCGTTTTTCTTTCTGTATATAGCCTACAGTGCCATAGAAACCCATTTTCTTATGAAAATGGTGAATAAAAAATAACCCGCCCAATTATAGGGTCATAGTTTTCCTTTTATTCATAAACTTGCGTGCTTTTTCCAAACCTCCACCCGCTAACAGGGCTGTTGCCTGGAACTATTGCCCCAGGTTAAAGCTAATTCTCAACCCGCCGCGCGAGTTGGTAATGGGGAAAGAAGCAGAGGTAGCCGGTATGTTTCGGGTTCGGTCGTAAAACAGGGTAATGCGCAGCCGCTGGCTTACCACATAGTCAATAGACGGGGCGATACGTATGGTTTTCATGCCGTTGGTAGGTTCGCCCACGTTTTGGTCCAGGCGGTAGTTCATGGTTACGTTGTTTCGGTATGAAAAATCCATATTAAACGCCAGTTCGTTTTGCAGGTTCAGCGGTTTGCCTCTAAACTTAATAAAGTCAAGGTTAAGCCCTTTCATGCGGTAACCAAGCCCAATGGTAAACTCTTCGGAGCGCTGTTCGCTGAGTTGGTAATCCTGAAAACTCATACCCAACATGCGTGACTTTTTATAGTCGAACCGGGTAGAAAGTCCATTTACCCAGGTAGCGTCAATCCCGATAAGGGGCGACAACTGCTCCGAAATAATAACCTGTGGTATTCGGTAATAAGAGAAAAAGTTTCCGGTAAGGGTATCTAAATCGCTTAATCCGGCAATACGCAGCCTTTCCTGTACCAGATAATCTACAATATTTTGGTCGTTGGGCAGCAGAATTTGTTCAGAATAGTACCGGTCATCGAAATACAGGTTGTTCTGGTAGTTGTTAATGCTAAGGGTAGAGCTGTAGCCGTGGGTAAGGTTAAAACTGGAAAACAGTTTTTTAAATGCGGGTAGTTTGCTCAGCCCGTTGTATGTAACCCGCCAGTTGGGTAGCGGAAACAGGTTAAATCCGTTAAGGTTAACCTTTGCAGGATCGCGGCCGGCGTAAGCGGCAATAAAGGCAGGCAGCAACACATCTTGCGAGTAGGGTCCGTACCCTTCGGCGTAGTTATTTAAAATGGTATCGTTCAGCAAATCGTGGTAAGCGCCAAGCGGAGTGCCGTTAATGGTTTCAAACTGTTCTTTAAACCGGTTCGAAATTACCTCGCGGTATTGTTCAAAGTCGAGGAAAGTGGTAGAAACGGCAATGCTGTCGCTTGTGCGCACCTTATCAAACATGGTAGGCAAGGTAAAGAACGAAATAGAATAACTTCCTGTGTTGAGTTTAGACAAGTGCATGAACTGCTCGCCGGTTTGGTCGAGTTTATAAAACTCGGTATGTTGACTGGTATGGGTAAGGTCCATGTTCAGGTCAATTCTGAAATCGGTAAATGGTTCCAGATTGGCTTTCAGGTTAAGGGTTTTGTTGGTGGCTTGCCTTACCTGATCGTTAATATAGCGGTTTGCCACCAGCAGGCTGTCATCGGCAGCCCATTCAAGCCAGTTTTTCAAATCGGGTTGGTTGCCCAATACAAAGTCCCATCCGGGCAGGGGGTTATCGTCCCAATTCATGCCAAAGAAGCGCGGGTTCCGGTTAAAACCGGGCACCACGGTTTCGTTCCTTTCATTGTAGGTAATAGAAGCCCTTCTAAGCATTAAGAGCGGGCGCAGCAATGCTTTAGCCACCGGATTTACATAACCGGCCGGTTTTGGTGTTTTCTGCTTGGCATTTTTGTCTTTGGCATCGGCATCTTTGTCTTTGTCTTTGTCCTTATCTTTGGTTTTGGACTGTGGTTTTTTGGCGTTGCTTTTGGGGGTGTTTACATCTTTAATAAAAGGCAAAGAGCTGTAAATTTTGGTAAAATTCAGTTCTCCGTTTATTTGAACATTTTGTCCGTTGCCAAAGATGTTGCCCAATGTATCGGCCATGGCTATTGGGCTTGCCTGCCAGTAGTAGGTACTGCCGTAGCGGGTACGTATTTGTGTCCAGCTAAGGAACGGTATTTTGTCGGTAGGCAGGTTGTAACTCACATTGGCTGCCTGATTGTAGGAACGGGTACGGCCAAAGCGTTTAATATTAGCCCAAAGGGTATCGGATGGGGTTTTACCCATTTGCGGCTCATCAATTACCGAGGTATTGTTGGCGGTAAAATCGGCCGAAATAGAGCGGGTGGGGTTGTAGGTTAATCCGTAAATTCGGTCCCAGGTAAACAATTTATCGTAGCAGGCGGGCAATTGCAGGGTTTCGCCAACTACAGGGCGCAGTTGCAAGATGTTCATTTGCCGGTTCAGATCGTTGCGAAACGAAACCGTACTGGGTATCAGATTGAAATTGAAATCTTTGATTGCCCGAAGGTAAATGCTTTTTGATTTAATAATATTTTTAAACGGTGTCCAGTAAACCGGACGGGCATTGTAGGTATAGTTAATACTGCCGCGGTGTCTTTTATCGGTTTGGCTTTCAATAATTGGGTCGCTGTTTTCGGTTTCGGTATAAGCGTAGGTAAAGGTAAAGTTTTCCACGTCATAAGGCATAGGCGCACGGGTGCTGTTGGTGCGCTCTTTTCGCATATTGGTTACGTTTATACTCTTTATAGAGGTGCTTGTTTGCCGGTTTTGGCGTGCCACCTTTGCGCTGTCGGCGCCATAGCGGCTTTCAATTTCCTGTATGTTTCGCTTGGTTAGGATGTCGGTATCGTAGGGGTCGTACTGCGGCGTACTGACCGATTTTGACACCCCGGCATAAACCGGAATTCTGATGGCGGCGTTTTTAGGCAGCAGTTTACCCATTTCCAGATTGGCCGATGCGTCGTACTGTAAGAGCAAATCGCGGTAGCGCTCATTGGCTCCCTGCTCCAAGGTTCCGAAATTCGGGGTATGCATACTGCCGGTAACGGTAATATTGCCCAAATCGGCCAGTTTCACATCCATTCGGGCCAGGGCTGCCCAGCCGGCGGTTTCGTCAAAATCAGACAAGCGCAATTCATTAAACCATACTTCGGCACATTTGGGCAGGCCGTCATCGTCATCCTGGTTTAGTATGGTGCGTTTGGGGTTTCGCACTCCCAGCATAATTTGCTTTACCTTTCCAATATCGGGGCTGCCCACTACGGTAATTTTTGCCCACACGGTATCGCCGGTGGCTTTCCAAACAATGGGCACTTTTTTAATATAGGGTTTATCGGTGCGTATATCGGGAGTAAAATTGCGTTCTATTTTGGCCTCTACCAAGTCTTGCAGTCGTATGCTCATTTCGTTGTCTTCGGGCCAAATCCAGTAGCGGTCAGAGTCGCCGCAGTCGGTGCCGTTGGGGTATAGGGCGTTGTACGTTTCGCGGTTTTCGTTAGAGGTTACCTGCAGCGGAATTTCATACTCATAGTAGTTGTTCTGAAAATCGTCGCCAATGCGCATAAAGGCGGTCATTTCGCCGTCTTCTATGGGGTTGCAGGTGCCAAAAGTGGTAAGCGACTCGGCATGGACAAACATTTTAAGGGTTCTGAACTGCCTGAAATCCATGTCAATATTGCGAAAAATACCGCGGGCGTAGCCGTCTTGCAAATCGCCTACCTGCAATACGGCGGCTTGCTCGTTTTGCAGCAGGTTGGCCACGGTGGTTCCGGCGGTTATTTCGCGGTTAATACAGGGCGGAATACGGTAAGGGATAGGCTCGCGCGAAGAGTTTTCTTCAATACTAACGGAAGTAAGGTTAAAGAAGCTCGATGGGTCTAAGTCGTTGGGCAGGTACTCGCTTTCTTCCACAATAAGGGGTTCATAACGGCGCCAGGTGTTGCGCACCATGTTAAAGCGGGCAAAGCGGCAGGTAACCTGTTGTTCAAAATCGGTAAGGAACATGCGCATAAATTCTATGTTGCGCAGGTTTACGCTGCCCACTTTTTCGGTAAACTCGGTAATGGGAATACGGAAATAATACCATCGAACGGTGGTATCGGGCAAGCCGCTAACCCGAACAGGGGCATCAATGTACTGCGCCAGATAGTCTTGCCCGATAACCATTTGGTCGGCAGGGCGCAGGTTAATGCGGTATTGGAAATATTCTTCCGAGTCGTTCATGGTATAATCGCGGTTTAGGTCTTCCATTTCGGGAAAGTTGGTACCCGAGTTGGTAAACCCGTTGCTGGCTGCCTGTGCGGGCGAGTTGCCTTCGGGTCCGTTAAAGTCTTTATACCGGTCAATGATATCATTGGTAGGGTTGCTGTCAAAATATTCATCGCGGAAGTGACGAAAATCGTCACTGCTGGGGTCGGCGGCCAGTTTTTCGTAGGCATCGGGGTTTAAAATGGCCTGCACGTTGCCCAAAAAGTCGGTAAATTTGGCTACTTCGGCGGTATCAACCAAACCGTCAAAGCCAATATCCTGAGTGGAGCGCACATCGGGGTTATTGTCAAAGGCAAAGGTAACAGGTCGGGTTTTTGAAATTACACCCCAGTTAGTTTCATCTAAATTAACCGTTTGGGTAAGGGCGTTTTCATAAAACTGACGTCCGTCTTTGAGTACATCTTCCGAAACGTTGCCCAGTTGTATATAAAGTTGCCCGTTATTTGTTTTGTTATCGATAAAGGGGTCGAGCAGCCAAAACTCTATAAACTCCACGTTGGCGCGTTCAAAGTTTTTAAAGGGGCTGTCGCGCATAATGCCGCCCCATCGGGTTTTGGGTTCTTTCAGGCTGCCATCGGGGTTTACCCCTGCCGAAATGCCGGGTTGCCCGGTTGTTTCGTAGTTATACGGGCCCCGTTCTGTGGGAAAGTAGGTCAAATCGAGCGGTCGCATAACCACCTGCCCGGTAAAACTTTGGGTATTTGGAAACAGGTCGGTTTCCAAAACGGGGTAGGTGTAGTAGTTATAAGGTATGTCAACGCCGCTGTTGGTACGGCCAAACACGTTATCTACCTGATACCAGGCAAGTTTGGCGCGGTTAAAGCCGTAGGCTACGTCGTTTACATAAGAGCCTTCGGGAAACTGGTTGTTGCCAAAGGCATCGGGCGAGTTTTTGGGCGTGCTGGCCAATGTCCAGGCGGTATAGGGGAATTTCAGGTCGTATTGGGTGCGGCTGCCCTCAAAGTCATCAACATACACGCTTCCGTTTTGGTCAACGTTAATGCCGCGTGCGTGGCCGGGCAAAAATCCGGCGCCCTCGGCGTTAAACGAAATGGAAGAGGGTTCTTTGGTGCTGTAAATGGGCAGTTTATCGAGGGTTTTGGTAAGCCAGGGGGCGGGAGCAAAATAATTGGCATCTAACCCCACCATAGAGTTGGCAATAGGGTCGTCGCCATAGTTTACCTTTTGGGTAAAGGGTCTTTCAGACAGGCGCACGAAGGTGGCGCCCAGGTTAAAATCTTTGTGGATCTGGTAATCGAGGCGTGTGCCGATATAGGTGCGCTGCTGCAACCCGAAGGTTCCGTTGTCTTCAAAAGAAATGCTTACCGGTACCCCCGAATTAATAATGGCATCGTTTAAAATGGTCAGTCGGCCAAGGTTGTAGTTTACCTCGTAATCTACGCCTTCCTGCAAAATTTGCCCGCCGGCCGTTACCCTTACCGAACCCTGCGGCACGTTAAAAGCGCCCAGCGAAAGTTCTGAGGTGGAGGTAGATTTATAACTGCCTTTAATAAAATAGCGGTTCAACTCGGGAAACATGGAGGCAATTACCCGGGTTGAGTCGTATAGGTAGTTGTAAACATATCGTTTGGCAATTTCGGGATTTACGCCGGCCTCGTCAAATTTATTCTGAAGGTTATCGCCAAAGGGTTCCAATACCGGAAAAATTACTTTACCGGTTCGGGAGTTTATGGTTCCAAATCGCAGGGCGTTGTTGGCCACATTGCCCTGCGAACCTTGCCCGCCAATTTGGGTTTGAGTGCCCATACCGGGCTTTGAGCTGGCCGAAGTTACGGTAGGCGCTGCGCCAAAACCGGGTTTGGCCTCTATATAGTCAAAAACGCAGTTGGCATAGGGTTCATTGCTGGCGTTAATCTGGTCTAAGTTTACCAAAGCAATAAGCGGTATGCCTTTAATGCCTTCGCCTTCGGGTATGTAGCGGATATCGCCTTTTCCGGGCACTTCGTAGTAAATATCGAGGCGGAAATCCTGGGGTTGAATTTGATATGCGCCAAGGGCATACACGTTTTTCATCATCAGTTCCCAGTTGGGGTGCTTGGGTTCGTGGCGTATGCTGCGCAGCATTTTAAGGAACAGCACAGTGGGGTTATCATCGGTATCGGCGGCGGGGCGTTCTTCGGCCAGTTCGCCTACCTGATAGCGGCCACCGTAAATGGTGGTAAATTCATATGCTACGGCCAAAACGGCGTTATCGGGCAGGCGGGCATTTAAAGATATGAAGCCCAGTTGCGGGTCGAAGGTAAACTCGCTGGGATCTAATTTCCTTACGGTCATTTTCTTAAAGTCCACCACATCGCGCAGTCGGGTTTCGCCGGCGGGGTTTTCCAGAATAGGCGCTACATCAACCAATTGGCGCAGTTGGGGGTCGGTTACTAATTTTCGGTACAGGTCGTTGGTATAGTTATCGGGAAACGTGCGCCCGGGAACGGAGATGGTGTTGGTATTATACGGGC
This sequence comes from Sphingobacteriales bacterium TSM_CSS, assembly GCA_002212985.1. GTDB lineage: Bacteria > Bacteroidota > Bacteroidia > Chitinophagales > UBA2359 > UBA2359. Next base: position 64,641 of record NBMY01000074.1, on the reverse strand, counting down.
TGGATTCGCCAAGGTCAGAAAAAGCCACAATATCGCGTTGGGTATCGTTGGGGGTACCGCGGTTGTCGCTCACATATACGTCAACGCGGGTAATGCTTACTTCGGAATTTACGTAGGGCAGGTTTGCCAGCGCTTTTTCGTAATTGTTTTTAAAGTATTGCGCCAAAAAGAAGTGTCGGTCTTCGTCATAATCATCGGCCGAAATGCGGAACTGTTGTTGTTGGGCGCCATTTTGAACGGTAATATTTCGAGCTTTGGAGCGCTGCTGCGAAAGCACGGTATTGACCGATAAACGCCCGAATTTGAGTTTGCTTTGTATGCCAAACAGGTTTTGCGAACCGGGAATAAGCGTTACAGGTAGCGGAAAACTTACGTTTCCGGCTCTTAGTTCCTGTACAATTTCATCTTCATCGCCAATGTATTCTAATTTTATCTGGTTTTCAAAATCAAAAATGGCCTTGGTGTTGTAGTTGGTGTTAATTTTAAGTTTATCGCCAATTTTACCTACCACACCCATATTGATGTTCATATCGAAAAAGAAGTTGGGTCCCTGCCGGCGCACAGTAGAGAGCAATGCGGGGTTATCAATGCGTTGGGTTTGGAAACCCAGTTCCATATCAATGCTTCCGGTGGGGCGTATATCTATACCGCCGGGGCCAAACAAGCGGTCAAACAGTTCGCCGCCTTTATACAAAGGCGGAATTAAACCTTTTCCCTGCAACGGTGTTGAAGATTGTGATTTTTGGAGCCAATACCCGCTTTGCAGTTGTTGTTGCTGAATTTTCCAAAACTCCTCAAAGGTGAGGTAGGTGGGCGGGCGGTAGTTTTGCCCGTTGGCATAGGTTTCGGTAATAACATAGGTATTGGTTTGGGGATCGTACTCTACGTTTTGCTGTATGGACGGGGGGTCGTTGAGGTTAAAGGGGTTTTGATTGGGGTTGGTAACAAAATCGCCTTCTCTTTCGGGAATTGGGTACACCAACGGCTCATCGGGTTTTGGCGTATCTGAGGGCAGCGAAAATGGCAATGCGGCGTTGGGTTGCGGCGGCACACTCATCATGCCCATAGTTCCGCCTGTAACAGCCGCAAAAGTGGTGACCAATGAAAAGACTACAAAAACGGGTATTAAATACTTTTTCCAACTCACGCTGATAAGGAGTTTTAATCTTCAGTCAATATAGACACACAACAGGCAAAACAAGATATAAAAAGCATTTTGGGTGCCCGTAGGGCAGCGCCATACTTGCTTTTTTGGCTATTTTCTTTGTAAAAGAGTACCGTTTGCCCGCATATAGTTTAAAGTGGTTAGTTTGTAAACGTAATTCAGGTTTAAAAGGAGGTGTTGGGTTGCATTTTACCCAATTTTACATATTTTGAACCGTAAATCAAACCGATTTAACGAGTTAAAACCCCCTGTTAGTATAATATTTGGTTGCTTATTTAAATGATGGGTAAACTTTTTTTATGGTTATTTGTTTTTGCAAATCCCGAAAAACAGGGTTAAAGCGCCTGTAAGGCCTGTTTTATGAGCATTTCTACGCTGCTTATGTCTGCATTTTCGCGCAGTACGCGCGCAATGGCTCTTTGTGCCATGGGTTTGGCAATGCCAAGACTTAGCAGCGCCGTAAGTGCGTCTTCCTTTACGGTTGCCGCCGGCCCCGAACCGGCTATTTCGGCAATTGATACAGAAACAGGCAGTTTAATAAGTTTATCTTTCAGTTCCAGTATTACACGTTTGGCGGTTTTGGGGCCTACTCCTTTCATGGTGCGTATTACTGCCTCATTTTCGGTAATGATGGCTTCCTGAATTTCTGCCGGATTGAGTGAGGATAGCATGATTTGCGCCGTGGCCGGCCCTATGCCCGAAACCGATATAAGATGTTGAAACAGGTTTTTTTCGGTTTCATCGGCAAACCCGTACAGGGTGTGTGCATCTTCTTTTATATGCAGGTGTGTGTGCAATTTGCACGTATCGGCCTGTTGAATTTGGGTAAAGGTGTGCAAGCTGATGTTTACATGATACCCCACCCCATCTGTGGTTTCTATAACCACATAGGCGGGCGTTTTTTGGGTAAGTTGTCCTTTTATATAGGCTATCATTGCCGGCGTAACTGCTTGCTTTGGTAAATGTGCCGCAAAATTAGAAAAAATTTGTGGTTTATGGCAATATGGCTTAACTATGCCGGCAAAAGTTAGATGTGCAGCGCTATTTTAAAAGGAACCGATAACAGGTGAACGCTTTTTTTGCCAATTTTGGGTAAAAAACAAAAAAGTTAAGCAGGAAGTGAACTTTTATTACCTCTACCTTCGTCAAATCTATAGCAGCTTATGAATACAATTTTGAAGAAACCGGATAGTGAAATAAACATTGCCGAAAGTCGCAAAGCCGAAATACAACAAGCGCTGCACGAATTTGTGCAGCGCTTATCTACCTTTGAAAATGAAGCAGAGAAACAGCAGTTTAAAGCCGAAAAGCTACACCTACGCTTTATGGGCGTACTTGAACAACTTATGCAGGAAAAAGGAATGAATAGAAAGCAATTAGCCGACGAATTACAAACTTCAAAAAGCTATATTACCCAACTTTTTACCGCCGACCGGCTGCTCAACATTACCCTTTTGGCGCGCTTAGAACAGGTTTTTGGGGTGCAGTTTCAATTGCAGGTTGTTGCGATTAATGAAAATAAAGAAGCGGCCGGGTAAGATGTAATTAGTTTGGGCTTGGTTACCGGATAATGGTAATTCCCAGCAAATCCGATAATTGCCGTTTAAGGTTGGTTAGGCGCAGGTGGCGTTGCAGGAGATCTTGCTGTTGCTCGGCAGTAGTGGCGGTTTTAAGTTGTTCGCCGGTTGTGTCAAGCAATTTCATGATGTGGGTAAGTTTGTATCGGTTTATAATATCAAATACCTGTTCTTTAAACCGGTTCAGGGCATCGTCAATAAAAATACCGTGCATTTTTTCCCAGTTTTCGCTTAGTTCATAAGGCGATGTAAGCAGGTTAATGGCTGTTCGGCTAATATTTTCATCGGAGTGCATAATAAATGTATCGGTTGTTGGGGCGGGCAACCCGGCATCTGTCCGCTCCCTGAACAGGTTGTAAATAGCGCGGTAAACCGGTTTTTCCAATGGCAGCGATTGTGTTTCCTGCACCACACATTGGGCTACCGTTTGGTAAGAAGTTTGCAATTGGCCGGGCGCATCGGGATGTTCAATGGCAACGGGTATTTCTTCATTACCAAATTCCAGCAACAGGCGTATTATTTCGCGCTCGCATACGGTTTCATCGGGTAGTTCTGCATCTTGCCGGGCAGTTTTTTTTACCGGTTGTTCTTTACCTTTCAGCGCATCGGGCATATTACGGTTGCCATCGGGCAGGTCTTTGTTCAACTTTTGCCACTTCAGGTTGTTGGCCTGCGCAATAATCATGTTTTCGGGCACCTCCATTAGTTGGCTGCATTCTTTTACATAAAAAAGCCGTTTAATGGGGTCGGGTATGCGGGCTATGGTTTGAATAATGTCTTTAACCAGCGCCGTTCTTTTTACCGGGTCGGTGCCGGCTTCCTGCAAGAACAATTCGGTTTTAAACAATACAAAATCTTTAGCCTGTTCTTGCAAAAATTGCAGCAGCGCTTGTTTGCCGTATTTTTGCACATAGCTGTCGGGGTCTTCGGCATCTGGTAAAACCGCAATTTTTACATTCATACCTTCTTCCAATACCAAATCTACCCCGCGCAGGGCGGCTTTAATGCCGGCGGCGTCGCCATCGTACAAAATGGTAATGTTGGTGGTAAGTCGCTTAATAAGTCGTATCTGGTCTTGCGTAAGCGCAGTGCCCGATGAGGCTACTACGTTTTCAAGGCCGGCCTGATGCAGCGATATTACATCGGTATAACCCTCTACCAAAATGCATTGGTCTTTTGCCCGTATTTCTTTTTTGGCAAAATAAATGCCGTACAAAATTTTGCTTTTAACGTAAATTTCGGTTTCGGGCGAGTTGATGTACTTGGGTTGGTTTTTTTCTTTTGATAAGGTACGCCCCGCAAAAGCCACCACTTTACCCGACAGGTTGTGTATGGGAAACATAACCCTTGCCCTGAAAAACGGCAGCAGCTGGTCGTTTTTTCGGGTAACCAAGCCGGTTTGTACCAGTAAATCGGGGTTAAATTGACCTTTGCGGGCTTCGTCAAGAAATGCATTGTAATTGCCGGCGCTGTAACCCAGTTGAAATTTTTCTATGGTTGACGGGGTAAAGCCGCGCCCGGTAAAATAACTCAGCCCCACGCTTTTACCCTCATCGGTATGGTGCAGGTTATGGGAAAAATGCCTGCAGGCAAAATCGGTTATTACATACAGGCTGTCGAGGTGCTGTTTTTCCTGCCGGCCTTGTTCGTCGGCAACTTCTTCTATTACAATGTGATATTTTTTTGCCAAATAATGAAGCGCTTCGGGATAGGTCATTTTTTCGTGCTCCATGACAAATTTTACCGCACTGCCCGATGCGCCGCACCCAAAACATTTGTAAATACCCTTGGCAGGCGATACCGAAAACGACGGGGTTCGCTCATTATGAAACGGGCATAACCCAATGAGGTTGGCACCGCGCCGTTTAAGCGTTACAAAATCCGATACCACCTCTTCTATTCGGGCGGCATCAATAATGTTGGTTACTATGTTTTCGGGTATCATGGGCGGTTTTCGGGTATTAGGCAGTCAAATATAAACAAAACAGGTGTGGTTTGGGTGGGTTGTTGCATTATTTTGTTTGATGCAGCCGTATAAACCCGCCGGTGCAACAAAAAATTATGGTCGGTTGTTTTTGCAGCGCCTGCTACGTTTTAATGCACACATTTTTGGCTTCGGTAAAAAACCGAAACGCCTCCCAGCCGCCCTCGCGCCCCACGCCCGAGTTTTTAACCCCGCCAAAGGGGGTTCGCAAATCGCGCAGCAGCCAGCAGTTCACCCAAACAATGCCGCACTCCAATTCTTCGGCCAGGCGGTGGGCGCGGGTTAGGTTTTGGGTCCAAAGCGTGGCCGATAAACCGTAGGGAGTGCTGTTGGCATATTGCAGTACTTCTTCTTCGGTATTGAAGGGGGTAATGGTAACCACCGGCCCGAAAATTTCTTCCTGATTGGTGCGGCAGGTATAGTCTAACCCTTCTATAACGGTGGGTTCAATAAACCAGCCGTTGCTGCACCGGCCTTTTAGTTTTACCGCATTACCGCCTACCAGCACGCGGCCGCCCTCCTGCTGTGCCAGGTCAATGTACGACAATATTTTTTCGGCATGTTGTTTAGAAACTACTGCGCCAATTTGGGTATCTTCCTGCATGGGGTCGCCCATTTTAAGCAGGTAGGTTTTGGCTATAAACTCGTTTTTAAATTTTTCGTAAATGGGCTGCTGCACAAAAATACGCGAACCGGCCAAACAAATTTGCCCCTGATTGCTAAACGAAGAGCGCACGGTGGTTTGCAGCATTTCGGAAAAATTGCAATCGGCAAAAATGAGGTTGGGGTTTTTTCCGCCCAATTCCAGCGATAATTTTTTAAACATAGGAGCCGCCAGTTTGGCAATGTCGCGTCCGGTTTTGGTGCCGCCGGTAAACGACACGGCTTTTACCTGCTCATGCCCCACAATGGCGCGCCCCACTTTGGGGCCGTAGCCATGAACAATGTTGAGCACACCGGGCGGCAGGCCGGCATCTATACAAATTTCGGACAAAAGGTATGCCGTTTGGGGCGTAATTTCCGATGGTTTGGCCACCACACAGTTTCCGGCGGCCAGGGCCGGGGCTATTTTCCATGTAAAGAGGTAAAGCGGTAAATTCCAGGGCGAAATACAACCCACCACGCCAATAGGCCGCCGAAGGGTATAATTAATGGCTGTGCCGGGCATATAATGCGCTTCCGATGCAAAATGCGGCACGGCGGTAGCAAAAAAACGAAAATTGGATGCCGCCCGCGGAATGTCTAAGGTAGAAGAAAGGGAAATTGGTTTGCCCGAATCTTCGGTTTCGGCGGCAGCCAATTTGGGTAGGTTTTGTTCAATAAGGTCGGCTATACGCAGCAAAATTCTGGAGCGTTCATCTAAAGCGGTATTGCCCCATTGGGCAAAAGCATCGTGGGCGGCTTGAACGGCGGCAGCCACATCGCGCTCGTCAGAATCGGGTATATAGGAATAAACGGCGCCGGTTGCCGGGTTGTAGTTGTCAATATACATGCCCGATGCAGGAGGCTGCAAACTTCCGTTAATGTAGTTTTTAAAGTATTTGTCTGTTTTTTTGGTTGCCATGTGGAGGTATTTGTTTCGGTGGTAAAGTTGGTTGTCGTTTTGCATCGGGTTAATTTACCTGCGCAAAACGGGTTGGGGCAATACAATTCCGTTTACAAAGTATCGGTTCTTCCGCCGTCAACGGGCAGGTTAATGCCGTTAATATAGGCCGCCGCCGGCGATGCCAAAAATGCTACTGCCACGGCAACTTCGTGCGGTTGCGCAAAGCGGCGCGCCGGTATGGAGTTTACCATATCTGCCGCAATAGCCTGTGGGGTGGTTTGTGCAGCCGCGGCGCGGGCATCTATAAGGCTGTACAGGCGCTGCGTGGCGGTATAGCCCGGCAGCACGTTGTTTACCGTAATGCCAAACTGCCCCACCTCATTGGCCCATGTTTTTGCCCAGCCCGCCACCGCCCAACGGGTGGTGTTTGATACGCCTAAACCGGCAATGGGCGCTTTTACCGAGGTGGAAATAATGTTGATAATGCGCCCGTACTGTGCAGCTTTCATACCGGGTAAAACGGTTTGCGCCAGCAACTGGTTGCATATAAGGTGGTTGTTGTAGGCCTGCAAAAATGCCTGCGGTGTGGCGTTGGTAATGGGTCCGCCGGGTGGGCCGCCGGTGTTGTTTACCAAAATATGAAACACCGTTTGTTGCAGGGCAAGATAACCGGCCACGATTTGCTGCACCTGTTCGGGGTTCGAAAAATCGGCACACAGGTAGTTGTGGTGCTGCCCTTTGCTTTGGTCTAACCCTTGCAACACTTCCCGAAGGCTGCTTTCGGTTCTGGCAAACAGGGTTATGTTGGCGCCCAAAAGGGCCAGTTCTTCGGCGGCCGCCTTGCCAATTCCTTGGCTGCTGCCGCAAACCAACGCATTTTTACCGGTTAAATCTATGTTCATAAGCGCCTTGATTTGTTTATACTTATAGTTACAAAGGTACAAAAAAACATCGCCTGAACAGCCTTTTGCCTGGCAATACCTCTTTAAAACATCTTGTTTTTTACTTTGAAATGTAAAAATATGGTTAAATGTTACCAATTTTGTAACAAAGTATAATCGGCATACCCAATGTTTGTTGTAAATTACGGCAAATTCTACGCATGAAAAAACTGCTTTACCTGCTGCCGGTCTTGTATTTTGCAATACTGACGTATCTTAGCGGCTGTATTGGGCAGCAAAAGCCATTTGATAAAACTAAAAACTTGAAAAAAAAACACCCCTACCCTATTACCATACTTGTTCATGGCGGCGCAGGCACTATTTTAAAAAGCGCCATGACCGACAGCTTAGAGCAACAATACCGGCAGGCGCTTATACAAGCCTTGCAGGCAGGTTACGGCGTGTTGCAAAACGGCGGCGCTGCTTTAAATGCCGTGCAGGCTGCCATTGTTTTCATGGAAAACTCGCCCTTGTTTAACGCCGGTAAGGGGGCGGTGCTTACGCATGAAGGTACGGTAGAATTAGATGCCTCTGTAATGGACGGAAACAGCGGCAGCGCCGGGGCGGTGGCGGGGGTTAAAACGGTAAAAAACCCCATATTGGCTGCCCGAAAGATAATGGAAAACTCACCCCACGTAATGATGGCAGGCGTAGGCGCCGATGCCTTTGCCAAAGAACAGGGGCTTGAAATTGTTGATCCGTCTTATTTTATTACCGAATACCGCCTGCGGGCATTGCAAAAAATATTGGAGCAGGAAAAAACCGATACCACCGGCTACCGCATAGAGTTAAGCGAATCGGGCAAAGAAAAGTATGGAACCGTAGGCGCGGTAGCGCTCGACCAATACGGCAATCTGGCAGCCGGCACCTCTACCGGCGGCATGACCAACAAACGCTTTGGCCGCATTGGCGACTCGCCCATTATTGGCGCCGGCACTTTTGCCCGCAACCAAACCTGCGCCGTTTCTGCCACCGGCCATGGCGAGTTTTTTATTAGAAACGTGGTGGCTTACGATGTTTCGGCATTAATGGAATATGCACACCTTACCGTAACACAGGCGGCAAACCGGGTTATTTTTGATAAATTGCTGCCGCAGGGCGGTTCGGGTGGTTTGATTGCCTTAGACCAACAGGGCAATTTTACCATGCCTTTTAATTCCGAAGGCATGTACCGCGGGTATATGAACGCCCATACCCCACAGCCCCGGGTGTTTATTTTTAAAGACGAATAGTTTTTTCATAACCAAAATCTTATCTCTAATGAAAATGCGTACTTTATTTGCGTTTGTTGTTCTGGCAACTATGGTTGCCATGCCTGCCTTTGCACAAAAAGGACTTGAAGTGGGTGTAAGAATTATTCCCCAATCTGTTTGGATTATTAATGACGATGATTCTGCCCGCGGCGACGGTTTGGATTTTACCCGAACCTGGGGCGTGGCCTATGGCGTACAGGCCGGCTACAATTTTCTCGATTTTTTGGGTGTGCAAACCGGTGTACTGTTTTCGGGACAGGGGCAAAAATACGTGGGCGATGGCTCTGCCAATTTTGAAACCTTGCAAGCCAAACTCAATTATCTTAAAATTCCTTTGCTGCTAAAGGTTAACAGCAACCCCGATGCGGGAGCCTCTTTTGTGGCAACATTTGGGGTACAATACGAATTGCTTACCGGAGCCAAATATGTGGTTGATGATGTGGAGTACGACACCAATCCGCAAGGGTTAAACTATATTAACCCAACCAGCCAATTCAATATAGAAGAAGCCTATGCCAATAACCTGTCCGCCGTTTTCAGTTTGGGCGCAAGGTTTAGGGTGAGCGACAGTTTTAACCTTGGCCTTTCCTTTAGGGGAGATTACTCGTTAACCGATATTGAAAATAAAAGCCTGACCAATGGCAATATTTCTGTATTTAATGCAGACCGCCCTACTACTGCCAACCTTACCGGCGGCATTATGATTGAGGCCAACTACGTGTTGGGTTCGAGGTAAATACCCGAACAGGACTGAAAACCGGAAAATCAAGGTCAAAACGCCTATGAGCACTGCCAAAAAAATTACCGCCGTTATTGTTGACGACGAAGAAACAGGGCGCAAAACCCTGCACAGTTTGCTACAAGAATATTGCCCCGATGTGGAAGTGGTAGCCATGGCCAACTCTGCCGCATCGGGGTTTACCGCAATACGGCAATATCAACCCGAACTGGTGTTTTTAGACGTGCGGATGCCCGCCGCCGATGAGGGTTTTCAGCTGCTTGAAAGCCTTGACGACCTTGATTTTTCGGTTATTTTTACCACTTCCTATAACGAATATGCCATAAGAGCCATTAAATTTTCGGCCCTCGATTACCTGCTTAAACCCATTGACATTCTGGAACTGCAAAAAGCCGTTGCCCGCTATGCCCGAAAACGCGGCCGGTCTGACCGGCAGGCCATACACCACCTAACTGCAGCCACAGCAGGACCTATGAAAAAACTGGGGCTGCCCGCCGCCGATGAAGTTACTTTTATAAATATAGAAGACATTGTGCGCTGCGAGGCCGACAGCAACTGCACCGTGTTTTACCTTACCAACCACCAAAAAATATTGGTTACCAAAACCCTTAAATACTACGATAACCTGCTGGAAGATGCCGGTTTTTACCGCATACACGATAGCCACCTCATTAACCTTCGGCATATAAAAAAATACCTCAAGGAAGGAGTAGTACTTATGAGCGACGGCTCGCAGGTATATGTATCGGCCCGAAAAAAGAAAGGGTTTTTAGATAAACTGAACGAGGGGTTTGCCTAAGCCAAACCGGGTTCAAACCATGAACAATTACCCCGGTTAGCGGCTGTTGAGCAGTTGCAGGGCTTCCTGCGGGGTGTTTACCGGCATTTGGCAGGCGGTGTTTTGGCACACATAAAACAGAGTTTTACCCTCCACAAAGCGGTCTTGCAGCAATTCATAAGGGCTTTGGTTGCCGGCAGATGCCATTAGCGCGGTATTGGGTAAAAAGTTTTTTGCCAGTTGCAGGGCTAATTTGGGTGCATTGCTGCCCACTACGGCAACCTCTCGGGCGGGGTAAACAAACTGCAGGGCTACACTGCCCCACCGGCCAAAAGAGGTGGGATATTTTAACAGGGAAGTTTCGACCGATTTTACCATTTTTGCCGATAATTCGGTTAAATGGGGCAGGTTAAGCATGGCACCCAACAGTTTTAAGTTAGCGGCCATGGTGGAGTTGCCCGATGGCGTGGCGCTGTCGTAATACTCCTTTTTGCGCACAATCACATCGGTCTGAAAATCGGGCGTATAAAATAAAACAGGGCTTCCGGCGGGGTCGGCAAAATGTTGCAGCACAAATTCGGCAAGCGAAAGTGCCTGCTGGGGCAGTTCTTCGTTAAAATTAATTTGGTAAACAGTCAGCAAGGCTTCTATTACAAAGGCGTAATCGTCTAAAAAAGCGGGGTGTTGTGCGCGTCCGTTTTTATAGGTATGCAGCAAGGCCGGGTTTTGCCGTTGGGTATCGGCAAAACGGGTGAGCATAAATTGCAGGTTGTTTTCGGCGGCGGTTTTGTATTGCGGGTGGCCAAGCGCCTGAAAAGCTTTGGCGTAGGCGGTGGTCATGAGGGCGTTCCAGCCCAGTATTATTTTGTCGTCTAAGGCGGGTTTTGTGCGGTTGTTTCGGTAGGCAAGCAACCGGCGGCGGCAGCGTTGCAGCAGGTTTTTGAGTTGTTCGGGGCTGTAGCCGGTTTTGTCGGCAAAGTTTTTAAGGGTAAAATTTCGGTTCAGTATGTTTTTACCCTCCCAGTTGCCCTGTTCGGTTATGCCGTAAAAGCGGTTAAAAACGGGTGCATCTTCGCTAAGAACCTGATCTGTTTCGGCTTTGCTCCAAACGTAGTATTTACCCTCTTCGCCTTCCGAATCGGCATCATAGGAAGCATAAAAACCACCTTCATCGGAGGTCATTTCGGTGGCAATAAACTCAAGGGTTTGCTCTATGGTTTCCTTGTATTCGGGTTTTCGGGTAATTTTATAGGCATCGGTCAGCAGGTCTGTAAGCAGGGCATTATCGTAGAGCATTTTTTCGAAATGCGGCACCAGCCATGCTTTATCTACCGAATAGCGGGCAAAGCCGCCGCCAAGGTGGTCGTAAATGCCGCCGGCGGTCATTTTATCTAAAGAAAACAAGGCGTGCTGCAGGGCGTTTTTATCGGCGGCAAAGTGGTAATATTGAAGCAGCCATTGCAGGTTCATGGTTGCCGGAAACTTGGGTGCTGCACCAAAGCCGCCATCTTCGGTATCGAAACGTTGGCGCAGGCGCACAAAAATGGTTTCGGCGGTGTTTGGCTCAAAGAGTTGGGTTGTTTGCAGCAGGGGAAGTTGCTGCAATACCTGTGCATCCTGGTTTTGCAGGTGTTGGGTTATGTAGCCGGCTTGCTGTTCCAGTTCGGCTCTTTTTTCGGTAAAGGTGCGTACAATGCTTTTGAGCAGGCTCAGCCAATCGGGTTTACCATACATTGCCTTTGGCGGAAAGTAGGTTCCGCCGTAAAAAGGGCGGGCATCGGGCAACAAAAAGCAATTGAGCGGCCAGCCGCCGCTGCCGGTAAGAGCCGTTACGGCATCCATATAAATCTGGTCTAAATCGGGTCGTTCTTCGCGGTCAACTTTTATGTTTACAAAGTGGCGGTTCATAAATTCGGCCACTTCTTCGTTTTCAAAAGATTCGCGTTCCATAACATGGCACCAATGGCAGGCGGCATAACCAATGCTAATGAGTATGGGTTTGTCTTGCGTTTTTGCCAGGTTAAGGGCTTCTGTGCCCCAAGGGTACCAGTTTACGGGGTTGTGGGCGTGTTGCAACAGGTAGGGGCTAAGTTCATTTGCCAGTTTGTTGGTATGTTTGGGGGGAGTATGGTGCTGCATTTGCCTTAAATTGGGGGTAAAACATGCGCTGTTGTGTGGCTATATGGTTGTTTTTTTACCATTGCCGCGGAGGCACAGGGAAGAAGGGTAAAAATTACTTTTTAAAACCCGAAAGCGTAGTACAAGGGTTAGAAGAACGTATCTGCAATTGCAAAACTGCTTTGGCGGGCAGTTGAAACAATGGTTTTTTTAGAGCTGCGGCTGATGTTGCAATACCTCTAAGCTAAGCCTTTTGCTCGGAAATAAATTTTTCAATGGCCATGGTGATAGACGGAACGCCGGGCATGGGTGCCTGAAAATCGAGACGAAGGCCGGCATCGGTAACCGCTTTTGCCGTAGTAGGGCCAAAAGCGCCTATTACCACATCGTTCTGCCGAAAATCGGGAAAGTTTTCGCCTAAAGATTTAATACCCATCGGGCTGAAAAAGACGAGCATATCGTACTGTGCAATATCAACATCCAAAAGTTTATCGGGCACAGTTTCAAACATAACGGCCGGCGAAAAATTAAAATTTTCTTCAACAAGATACTGTTCTATGTTCTCTTTCCGGTCGGCGGCGCAGGGAAACAGGAATTTATCGGTTTTTCTGTGCTTTTTCAACAGGTCTTTCAGCCCGTTTAAAGAACTGGCTTTGTCAAAAAACACCTTTCTTTTTCTGTACAGGATAAATTTCTGAAGATAGAGGGCAATGGCTTCCGAAATGCAGAAGTACTTGGTATTTTGGGGCATTTTTACCCTAAGTTCATCGCAAAGCCGAAAGAAATGGTTTACGGCATTGCGGCTGGTAAAGATTACGGCAGTGTAATCGAGGAGGTTAATCCTGCTTTTTCTGAAATCTTTTGCCTGCAATCCATCTACTTTTATAAACGGCCTGAAAAGAATGGACACGTGCAGTTTTTCGGCCATTATGTGGTAGGGCGATTTACCCGGCGCTTCGGGTTCGGGTTGCGAGATGAGGATGCTTTTAATGGTTCTGTTGTGTTGATTGCCCATGAGGTTATTCATCTAATCGCGGTATTTAAAAGGGAGCTGAAAAGGCTTTGCTTTTGGTTTAGACAAGGTACCCGGAAACCACTTTATACATCACCAACAGGGGTGCGATTTCGAGGGTGCAAAGGTACAAAAAAAAGTGGAACTTATAACGCCACACAAATTCTTTTACAATTGTAAGACCTCTGAATACAATAAATATCAGGCTAATGCCCGTTGTGGCAATTGCCATGTACAGGGCGGTTTTTTCTATAAGGGGTACGCCAAACGCCATAAGCAGCAGCAGCGGCAGCAGCGCCACACTTAAAGCAATATTAATAATGCGCAGATTGAAGAGATAAAAATAAATTACCTCTGACAACGGCAGTATAAAGGCAATAAACCGAAGCATGAGGCGGCGCAATGATAAATAGCCTCCTATGGCAACAGCCAGAGCAGACATAAGCAGGTAATTATCGGCATGTTGGAATTTGCCAAAATAATCAACGCCCAAATAGGCAAACAACCCAAATGTACCCACCGTAATAATGCCAAAAAGCAGGTTCATGATAAACACATTGTGGTTAAAATCTTCGTAGAACTGCCTGGCTATGTAAATATTAAGTACCGCCTCGTACAACTTCTGAAGGTACTTGGCATAGTTGTAAGACAAAAAGGCATACAGTATGGCAATAAACAAGAAAATATAAAACAGCAGTGTTTTTACCGGCGACTGCAGGCGCAGGGGCTGTATAAAATTTTGCACTTCAATTTCCTGAGGGGTAAATTGAGGCAGGTTTTTTACATTATACCAAAGTGGCGGTGGCAGTTGTGCGGTATCTGTTGCAAGTATATCGGAAGGCAACAGCGGCGGCAGCAGCACAATGTTGGTTGTGGGTGCGGCAGTTGCCGGCAAATTGTTAAGGTGTTGATTAAAAAGGCAGCTTATGGTGCCCAAACGGGCTAACCAAGCTTGGGCCAATGTGTCGGTATGGGTAGGTGTAAGCGGTTTTAGGTAGCAGGCCGTATCGGCATAATAGGTGGTGGTATCGGCCGGTTGTAAGGCAATTGGAATTTCTGCCCGCAGGGTATGCAGTACAAAATGCAGTGCAGCAAAAAGAGCAATTTTTAGAACAATAGCGCGATGCATGAAAGGTACCTGCTGCAAAAACCGAAATTTTTTGCAAAGGTAGCTAATTTAGCGAAAGATTGTATTCATGCGGTTATTATAGCCCAAAGTTGACAGCAGGCGGTTGCCTGTTTACCTTGCGTGCAGGTGGTTGTAATCTGTAAGTACTGTTTCCAGAAATTTACGGGAGGGCAGGTTGTGTTGCACCTGCATTACGTGGGCTACTTTTATGGCCAGCAGTTCTATGGCTTTGTTGTTTTGCAGTCGGTTGGCTTCGTCCATAATTTCTTTTATGAGGGCCACATCTTTATCGGTAAGGTTATCAACCTCATGAAATACGGTTTCATAGCCATCGGGAACTATGGTAAACAGCGTATCGGCTAATTTTACCCGGTTTTTCAGGTTAATCACCGTGGTTCCGGCCGCCAAATCGCCCAACCGTTGGCCGGTTCCGGTAATAATAATGCTTAAAACGGCAACGCCGCCCATAGAAATCCACACATCAACCGGCCGCAGCAGCCACCTCAGCAGGTAACCACCCACCGAAACCTGCGAGCCGTCTGTGTTTACCACCTTCAGGCGCATAAGGTACTTTCCCAAACTTTGCCCGTCTAACATTAACTCCAGTACCAAATCATACAACATCAAGGGCAGCAGTAAAAACACGTAATATGTCCAGTCATCAAAATAAAATTGGTCTGCGAAGTACAAAAATAAAATTGCATAACCAAATAAAGCCAGCACGTCAATTATTCCGGCAACGTAGCGGGTGCCAAGGCTGGCAATTTCATATTCAATTCCTACGTTTTGCGTGGTAACAATGTTCATGCGTTCTTCCATACCTTCGCTGTTTTGGAGTAGTGGTTGCCCAATGAAGGGGTAAAAGTAAGCAATTTTACGCTTTGTTTTAATGCCTTAGAGCGCACAACCGGGGTAGCCGGTTATTACCTAATCTGCTTTACCCGTCTTATCCCAACCCCGCACCGGCACAACCTGTCTTATTTTTTGGTATTTTTGACCCTCATTTGGTCAATATGAAAAAAGCCGGAATTTTGGGCGGCGGGCAGTTGGGGCGCATGCTCATACAAGCCGCCATTGATTTTGATGTGGAAGTGCATATACTTGACCCCGATGCTCAGGCACCTTGCAAACACCTTTGCGCCCGTTTTGAATGTGGCCCGATGCAGGATTTTGACACGGTTTACCGCTTTGGCAAAAACCTTGACGTGCTAACCATTGAAATTGAAAAGGTAAATACCGATGCACTGGAACGCCTTGCTCTGGAAGGAGTGCAAGTGTTTCCTCAGCCTCACGCCATTAAAATTATACAAGATAAACAACTTCAAAAACAGTTTTACCAACAACACCAAATTCCTACCGCCGATTTCAGACTCACCAACAACCGCGCCGACCTTTACCAACACATCAATTTTTTGCCGGCTTTCCTTAAACTGGGGCGCGATGGCTACGACGGCCGCGGCGTAATGCCCCTTAACCACCCCAACGATATTGCCACCGCATTTGACCAACCTTGTGTGCTGGAAAAAGCAGTGCCCATACTCAAAGAATTATCGGTAATTGTGGCGCGCAACGTACAGGGGCAAACTGCCGCTTTTCCGGCCGTTGAACTGGTTTTTAACCCCACCTACAATCTGGTAGATTACCTGCTGCAACCTGCCCGTATTAGCCCGCATACAGAACAACAGGCACAACAAATTGCCCTTAAAGTTCTTGAAAAGTTAAATATGACCGGCATTCTGGCAGTAGAAATGTTTTTAACCCCCGATGACCAAATTCTGGTAAATGAAGTAGCGCCCCGACCCCACAACAGCGGGCACCAAACCATTAAAGCCAATTTTACCTCGCAATATGAACAGCATTGGCGCGCCATTTTAGGACTGCCCCTGGGCGATACCGGTATCAGTTGCCCCGCTGCCATGCTCAATATTATTGGCGCACCCAATCAGGAGGGGCCGGCGCAGTACCTCGGCATGGATACCGTTTTAGCAACCCCTCGTGCCTACATTCACCTGTACGGAAAAAAAATTACCAAACCCGGCCGAAAAATGGGGCATATTACCCTCTTAGACAATAACCTGCCCCTCCTCCTTGAGCGGGTGCACCAACTTAAAAATGCTATACAGGTAGTGTGCCAAAGCAACCGATAATAAACAACTATCGCCAAAATCTGCTTATTCACAAAAAAACATACACCATATGGGAAAAGGCAAATTGGCCAAGTTTGCCGAAATAAAGCAAATGCCACATGTATTTGAAAACCGCATCTGGAAAGAACCCGTTTTATACAATTTCAGGGGACTCATTACCAATTACCGCACACAATGGTGCAACGGATTTTTCGGCAACCAAAACCCCTTAATACTGGAACTTGGCTGCGGTTATGGCGAATATACCGTAGCCATTGCCCAAATTTATCCTCAAACAAACGTAATTGGCATAGATATAAAAGGAAACCGCATTTGGACGGGCGCATCTTTTGTACTACAGCATAACCTTGCCAATGCAGCCTTTGTGCGTACTCCCATTGAACTCATTGACCACTATTTTGCCCCGGGCGAAGTAAGCGAAATATGGCTGCCTTTTCCCGACCCGCAAAAAGATAAACCCCGCAAACGCCTTACTTCGCTGCAATACCTGCAACTGTACCGCAAAATACTGAAACCCGATGGCATAATACACCTGAAAACCGACAGCGACCTGCTCTACCAATGTACTCTCGAAACACTGCAAGCTCATAACTGCCCCGTTTGGGTTAATTACCCCGATGTGCAAAATGCACCCAACCGCAACCAAATGCCCCTGCTTTCGGTTGCCACGCGCTACCAAAAACTCAACCTCAGCGGGGCCAATACCATTAAATACCTGCAGTTTGGACTAAATCTGACCTAATGCCCGCCCAAATACCGGCGCAAACGGCATTCAACAAAAGCTTTACCCCACCTGTTTTAAATGGTAACTGCCTCCTGCCCTAATCTAAAACTCATGAAGCAATTTATTAACCCCCTTGTTTTTTACCCCATTCTTTTCAGCTTGCTGCTCATAGTTGCCTGCAAACCCGATAACACCCAAACAGAATCTGCCAAAAAGCCCACCGCCGAAGCACAGCAGGAAAAACCCGTTTCTACTCCGGAAAAAACATTGGGCGAATACTACAACTACCTGGCAAAGTACAATATTAACAGAGTAAAAAACCTGCTCTACGACCCCTTTACCGAATATCATTTGCCGCAACCCATTATTGTAAACACCTACTCGGTAGATGAAAAAAAAGTCCTCACGCAACAAGAAGCCGACGCTATTGCATTAACACCACCCCTGCAGGCCGGCGATGTGCAACTGGCAGTTACCGAACTGCGCAACGACAAACCACAGCAATACCTCTACTGGTTTAGAGAAAAAAAAGAACAATGGCGCATTTTTGGCTGGGCTTTGAAAAATGCCTATGTTGAAGTGGAAGACGACCCCTGAACCAACTGTTTGCAAACAACAGGTACTTCGTTTTGCTTTTTTATACCCCGAAACCCACCCCGAAACAGGGCAAAAGTAACCGCAAAACCCTACCTTTGCCCAAAATTGCAACCAACATGGAAACATTACTGAACCGTTACCGAAACACCAAACCGGCCATAGTTTTTGAATGGAACGATACCGAAACCGGAGCCGAAGGTTGGGTGGTTATTAACTCCTTGCGCGGCGGGGCAGCCGGCGGCGGAACCCGTATGCGCAAAGGACTAAACCGTAGCGAAGTAGAGGCTCTGGCAAAAATTATGGAAATTAAATTTTCGGTATCGGGGCCGCCCATCGGAGGGGCAAAATCGGGTATTAATTTCGACCCCAACGACCCCCGAAAAGAAGAGGTGTTACACCGGTGGTTTAAAGCCGTTATTCCGCTGCTTAAAAGCTACTATGGCACCGGCGGCGATTTAAATGTGGATGAGGTAAAGCACGTAATACCCATTACCGAAGAATTTGGCCTCTGGCACCCGCAGGAAGGCGTAGTAACCGGCCATTTTCAGCCCCGCGAAAATGAACGCATACAACTGCTGGGGCAACTGCGACAGGGTGTTTCAAAAGTGGTAGAAGATACCCGCTTCACCCCGCCAATGCACAACAAAAAACACACTGTTGCCGATATGATGACCGGCTACGGCGTATCGGAAGCGGTAAAACACTACTACGATATTTACCGCCAGTCAGATATACAGGGTAAACGCGCCATTATACAAGGCTGGGGAAATGTGGCAGGCGCTGCCGGTTATTACCTTGCCCAAGAGGGCGTAAAAATTGTGGGCATTTTAGATCGCAGCCACGCCATACTACACCCCGAAGGACTTTCTTTTGAAGAAGTATGCGAGTTGCTTACCGCCCGAAAAGGCAACCAACTGCAACCGGGCAGCAGCCCCTACCTGCAACCGGCCGATAAAATTGCCGATACTATCTGGCAAACCCCCGCCGATATTTTTATTCCGGCGGCTGCCTCAAAACTGGTTACCAAAACACAAATGGAACAACTCCTTAAAAACGGACTGGAAACCGTAGCCTGCGGCGCAAACGACCCGTTTTTAGACAACGACCTTTTTTATGGCGAAACCGCCAAATATGTTGACCTCCATTGCAGCCTCATTCCCGATTTTATTGCCAACTGCGGCATGGCCAGGTTGTTTGCTTACCTCATGCAACGGCAAATAGAAATATCAGACGAAGCCATGTTTTCAGATGTTTCGGCAACCATCAGAGAGGCGCTGTTTCAAATGTACAAAAACAGTACCTCAAAGGTAAATTTACTCAAAACCGGCTTGAATATTGCCCTTAAAAAACTCATACTAACCGGCTAACAACAGCAGGCTTCATTTTAATAAAAACACAAACCTTTGTAACATTTGTTACAATACAGCCTTTGCCTCAGCCGTATCTTGCGCTCTATTTTATTCATTTTTTAAAAACAAAACAATATGCTGGAACTACTTAGTCAGCCGTGGCCTTGGTACATTGCCGGGGCAGGCATTGCGTTGGTTATGTTTTTGCTGCTTTGGTTTGGCGGCGAATTTGGCGTGTCGGGCGCATTGGGAACCATGTGTTCTATGTGCGGTGCAGGCAAGAAGGTGCCTTTTTTTAATGTAAACTGGCACAACCAGTTGTGGAATGTTGTTTTTGTATTTGGCGGCTTAGTGGGCGGCTTCATTGCCGGCCATTGGTTAAATTCGGGGGCCAATATTCAAATATCACAAGCAACCGTTCAGGATTTGCAGGCATTGGGCATTACCAATTTCAGCGGACTGGCCCCTGCCGAAATTTTCGGAACAGACCAGATACTCACGCTCAGAGGGTTTATTTTCTTGGTTATTGGCGGTTTTCTGGTCGGCTTCGGAACACGTTATGCCGGCGGCTGCACTTCAGGACATGCCATCAGCGGTTTATCCAATTTGCAATTGCCTTCGCTCATTGCCGTTATTGGTTTTTTTATTGGCGGCTTGCTTATGACACATTTACTGTTGCCTTTTTTAATTGGTCTGTAAAAACTACAATCTCAAATCCATGAAATTAATTAAGTTTTTTCTCATAGGCATATTGTTTGGTATTATTCTTACCAAATCAGAAGTAGTATCGTGGTTTCGCATTCAGGAAATGTTTCGTTTCCAGGCGTTCCACATGTATGGGGTAATAGGCACTGCAGTTGCCCTGGGCATAGTTATAGTTGCGGTTATGAAAAGAACAAAGTTTAAAACCATATACGGTAACGAAGTAGTTTTTAACCCCAAAAACATGAGTATATACCGCTATTTGTTTGGCGGCATTATTTTCGGGTTGGGCTGGGCTTTAACCGGTGCATGTCCGGGTCCCATTTTTATATTAATCGGCAACGGGTATCTTGCTTTTATTGTGGTAGCTATAAGCGCCGTATTGGGTACTTTAGCTTATGGCGCAGTGCGCAGTAAACTACCGCATTAAGCAGGGCTTAAAAAAACCGTATCATGCTCACCCTAAATTACTCAAAAATATTAAAACATCATGGCTACATTTTGTAAATTTATCGTCCTTTTATCCTCTGTATTTTTTATGAATTGGGCAGCAAATGCAGGCAATCCGTTGCGTTCTTTTTTTGATAATATACCTTCCAAAACGGAGAAAAATAGCACAATAGGCATTTCGCCAATAGCTGATGTTTCTGATATTAAAGAGTTTGGCTTGCTCAAAAACGTTGAAGATTCGGGTTATCCTTTTGTTACTCTTACCATTGAGTTTCCCGAAAGAGGTTTCACAGAATACTTTAGTTTAAATTTAGAAGAAGTTAAGAATGTAAATGCGCCAACTTTATCAAATTTGGTGGGCAGGTATCTGTCTTTTGAATACAACAGCGAAATTGTTAATGCACTACTAGACTTGAGAATGAACGGTGTATCATTACTGAATGAAGGTGTTGTAACAGACTTTGATTCGGATACCAAAACAATTATGGGTATTCTCAGCAATGCTGCAGAAGAAACGACCGGAGACCTGGCGGGTGAGTTGTATATTAAAACAGAAGAAGAAATTACCGAAAAATTTCCATTCTTTATTACGCCCGAAATTGTTAGGGCAAATGGCAAAATAGTGGTGGGTTATTACCAACAAAGAACCCTTAATACCATAACCTCCATAGAGGTTAACTGATAAATTTAACGGCATTTGCAATATCTAAGGCGCTTACCACCTTAGCACTCCAATACCAATAAACGCGGTATTTTTGTTGCAGCACTTCTACGATATTGGCACCGCGGCGGCCGAAGAACTGGCGGTAGTGCAACCATTGGCGTATTTGTTGTAAAAGGTCTGTAAAGGGGTGGTAAAAGGGACTTGTTGTTATATATGGTTATCGGGGAGGGTTTATCTTTTTGCCTTTTGTATCAATGTAAAACCAGCTGTTGCTTTGCCATTCGGTATGTTCGCCATTGGGTTGTTGGGTGCATTGCAGGCTTACTTTTGCCATACCGTCTGTAAAAGGGTAGGCACAGGCATATTGTGGCGGTATTACCTCTTGTCCTCTTAAATTGGCATAGCCTATTTTGCCGTTTCTAACAATTCGGAAAAGGCCGTTTTGGGGGTAATCGGGCCCGTTGTCGTAGGCAAACACCTCAAACAGCACCTGTTCTTTTTTATTAATAGCTATAAATCCGCGTTCGGGGCGATAAACAATGGCAAAATTGCGAAATGTGTCGGTAAAAGCGGCGGTATATTTACCTGCGGCTATCATGGTATCGCCCCGGGCATTGAGGTAGATAATTGAATTGGCCGAGTCGTTTTTAGCCAAATACCAAATAGCGCTGCCGGCTGTGTCGGGGCTGCTTGGTGCAGGCAATCGGGGCGATGTTTCCTGTTGTGTACAACTTTGCAAACTCAGCAAAACAACTAACACAATAGTTAGTGAGGTAAAAAACGAATGCATAATTAAATTGAAAAAGGTTGAATAAAATTTGCCCGAAAATTAGCAAAAGTGGAACATTCTGCCCCGGTTTATTACCTGTTCTTTTTAGTTTTTTTAGCGCCCGCTGCTTTTGCTTTGGGGTTAAACTCCAATGCCAGGTTAAGCCAGTAATGAAGTTTGGCATCAGTATCGGTTCCTTCGGGGGCAACAAAAACAAAGCCCTTCATAGGTTTTTTGGTAAAATTCATTTCGCGGCACCCCTCCTGTTCAAGGACAGTTTCGTACACAGCGGGGTCAATGCGCGCCATAAGGTCATCTTGCAAAATACCTACGCACATTTTGTGGTTTACCATAAAAGTAAGGCCGCCCATCATGGCTTTTTCTTCTATATGGGGCAGGTTCATGAGGTACTGCCGCACGCGGTTTGCCAATAGTTGGTTGTATGCCATGTATAAACTTATTGTTTTAATCTGGTTTTGCCTACAGTTCCAATTCTTTGGCGGGGTCCCAAAACAGGGTTTCAAAATGCTGTATCTGATTGTTTTTTACCGTTACACCTTCTGCCTCCAGCAGTTGCTGCATGGCGTCGGGGCTGCCAAAATGGTGTTTGCCGGTTAGCAGCCCGTTGCGGTTTACCACCCGGTGTGCCGGCACGGGCGGCGTTTGCAGGTGCGATGAGTTCATAGCCCAGCCCACCATACGCGCCGAGCCTGCCGCCCCCAAACACCGGGCAATGGCGCCATAAGTGCTTACCCTGCCGTAGGGTATAAGCCGCACAACTTCATAAACCTGGTCAAAAAAAGTTTGGTTGTTGCTCATAAGTACGGGGTATTGCAGAGGTTGCATGGGCAAAAATACAAAAAATTGCGGTAAACTGCCCTACAAACTGCGAATGAGTGATACTAACTCATTGAAAGTAATGAGTACACAAAACACAATAAATACAATGCGTATGGTTCGGGGCGAGTGCTGTTGCGATACCTTTACCCCCACCGGTGAGGCAACCAACGAACCTACCAAAACCGGCATGGAAATAAGCAAGGATATGCCGCCATAGGTAAACGGCAGGTTAGCCCCTATATGGTACGCCAAAGCGTAGTAAATGCTGGTAAACAAAGAAGTAATAAACAGCACACCCAGTGAAATAGACGTAACTTTTCTGATTTTAATATTGAACAGGCTGTTTAACAACGGAATAAGAATAAACCCGGTTCCCAACCCCGACAATGCCGTAAGCGCCCCGCTTACCACGCCGGCCAGGTTAAGAAATACAACTTTAATGCGATAGGGGTGGTTAAATACTTTTTTTTCGGCATCGTCGGTTAGCATTTTGTAGATAAGGGGCATAAACATGGCAATAAAAGCCAGCGAAAAAGCAGTTTTAGAATAATGAAATTTTGCCATGAGCCAGGCAAACAGCAATGAAAATATGGTGGCCGGTATGGCAATGGTAACAACAGTGCGTGTGTAAAAATTGTGCATGACATAGTGTTTCCAGCAGCCGGCCAAACTGGCAAAAGTGCGGGCAAAAACGGTATTGGCTATGGTTAGTTGAACGGCTTCTTCGGGGCTAACCTGTGTACCGTAAAACTGGTGTATAAAGTACGAAAAAAACACTATATAAACAGGTGAGCCGCCAATGCCCAGGTAGCCACCTACAAATCCGCCCAAAATACCCGACAGCAGCAACAGCAGTATATCTGAAATGGTAAAAATGGCAAAGAAATTTAACTATTGGTAAAATAGGGTTTTATTATACAGGGCAAAAACCTTGCCTTATTAAGTAATAACGTTTACAGGGCAGGTAAGTATAACAAATGCCTCCTAAAAATTGTATTTTATAACAAAAACAGGCTAATATTTTGTTTGGTTTGTACAATAATTACCGCTTTTGCAGCAATACCTGTTGTGAAGCAGGCTGTTAAATACCCTTACATCACTCTTTGGGCAGTGCTTTGAGGGGTAAGTTGCAGAGTTTGGGTATTAACGTTTTCTATAAGTACCAAGCCGGGCTGTTTACCCGGTTCAAGGCTTCCGAGGCGGCGGCTGAAACCCAGGGCCTCTGCGCCGTTGAGGGTAGCCCATGTAAGCAGCATAGAAAGCGGAATATGGGGAGCATGGCTGCTAATAGTTTTAAGTTCAGAAAGTATGCACAGGCGGTGGTTAGATGCAAGGCTGTCGGTTCCTACAACAATTCGGGCATTTCGGGCAATAAAGTTATCAAAATGCGGCAGGCAACCTTCAATATACAAATTGGCATTGGGGCAAAAGCACCAATAAATCGTATTGGAATATTGCCGGAGGGCCAAATCAATATCGGCGGCGGAGGTAAACGTATTGTGCACCAGCAACAAGGAGCATTTACCCGATAAGTGTTGCAAAATATATTGCAGGGAGGAGGTGCCGGGCGGAGTGAAATAATTAAGTACATCGGTCGCTCCAATGGCATGGTACAATATGGCAAAACCGCCGGTTCCATAGCGAAAAAACACATCTTCATCGGCGGTTTCCTGATTGTGAATACTTATAATGCCACTGTGACGGGCGTTAAAAGCATCAATTTGCCGCAACAAATTTTCCGAAACGGTATAAGGCGCGTGGGGGGCAATGCTGCAAAGGTGCTTAGGCGATGCCGGTGCCTGCTCAAAAAGTTCAATGCCCTGCTCCATGACAGTTTGCGCCCGCGCAGGGTTTAAGGAAAAAACCTCGGCCAAGGTGTGGTAATACAGGTTGCCCCGGGCTTTTTGGGTAAAAGAATGCTGCGTATTACTAATATCGCCTACTGCTACAATGCCGTTTTGCAACATTTCCTGCTCGGCGGCTGTTATTGCATGGGTAATAACCGGTAAACTGTATTGGTTGCGAAGTTGGCCTATAGGTTTCAGAAATTCTGTTAACCCGCCGCCCTGCGGTATGGCGCCTTTGAGGTGAGAGAGTTCAATATGGCAATGGGAATTTACAAACCCGGGGCATAAAATACCCTCCAAACGCGTAACTTCATGAGAGGCAAAAGTGTTTGGAGGAACAATTTCGGCAATGGTTCCATCAGGGTTTACCACCACAATACCGTTTTGAACAGGCGGGCGGCTTACCGGAAAAACATAATCGGCCTGAAATTTAAGCATCGTACCATGTTATCTTGTGCTGCAAGATAACGCCAATTACCGTAACTTTGTAGCAAATGGAAACAAGTTCTGTAACAACTGCCAAAAAAGACATCAGGTCGCTTGGGCTTGCGCAATTGCAGCAGGAAATGGCGCTATTGGGGCAAAAACCGTTTCGGGCCAAGCAGGTATATGAATGGCTTTGGCAAAAATCGGCACACTCTTTTGAGGAAATGACCAGCTTGTCTAAAGACCTTCGGCAACTCTTGTCCGAAATTTTTACCATTGATGCCATACACATTGCCAAAGAACAACACAGCGCCGATGGAACGATAAAACTGGGATTCGGGCTGCACGACGGACATATTATTGAAGGCGTGCTGATACCGGCCGAAGGGCGCATGACCGCCTGTGTATCGAGCCAGGTGGGGTGCAGCCTCTCCTGCCGGTTTTGTGCCACCGGTTTTTTGCCCCGAAAACGCAACCTTAGCGGCGGCGAAATTTACGACCAGGTGGCCATGATTGACCGGCTTTCAAGGCAGCACTATGGCCAAGCGCTTACCAACATTGTGTATATGGGCATGGGCGAGCCGCTGCTCAACTACAAAAATGTGTTGTTTAGCATAGACCGCATAACCCAACCCGACGGGCTGGGTATGTCGGCACAGCGAATTACCGTTTCTACCGCTGGCATAGCCAAAATGATAAAACAATTGGCCGATGACCAAACGCGCTTTAACCTTGCCCTTTCCCTCCATGCCGCCAACGATGAAAAGCGCAACCAAATTATGGCCATTAACGAAACCAACTCGCTGCAGGTGCTGGCCGATGCGCTGCGCTACTACTATGCCCATACCAAACGCCCGGTAACGTATGAGTATATTGTTTTTCACCTGTTTAACGATACGCCAGAAGATGCCCGCCAACTGGCCGAGTTTTGCAAGGTAGTGCCCTGCAAGGTAAACCTTATAGAATATAACCCCGTGCAAGGGGTAAGTTTCCTGAAAACTACCGAAGACCGCCTTGCCATTTTTCAGCAATACCTCGAAAACAAGGGCATCACCACTACCCTGCGCCGCAGCAGAGGTAAAGATATTGATGCCGCCTGCGGGCAACTGGCCAATAAAGATTAGCAACAACCAAAAATGCACTCCTAAAAAAAATAGCTAAATACCAAAATACTGCAAAAAAGGCGTACATTTGAGGGTAAACAGGTAATTTATGTCGAAACGAAACCCCAACCTGCAGGCAGGCCCCGATAACCTGAGCAATAAAGAGAAAGAAGCCGAAAAAGTGCTTCGCCCCAGGGTATTATCCGATTTTACGGGGCAACCTCATATTATTGATAACCTTAAAATATTTATTGAGGCCACCAAATTGCGGCAGGAACCATTAGACCATGTGCTGCTGCATGGCCCCCCGGGGTTGGGTAAAACCACCCTGTCGCACATTATAGCCAACGAACTGGGGGTAAATGTAAAAATTACCTCCGGCCCCGTGCTGGAAAAACCCGCCGACCTTGCCGGGCTGCTCACCAACCTTGAACCGCGTGATGTATTGTTTATTGACGAAATTCACCGCCTTAGCATAACCGTAGAAGAATACCTCTACGCCGCAATGGAAGATTTTACCATTGACATTATGATAGACAGCGGCCCCAGTGCCCGCAGCATACAAATTGCCCTTAACCCCTTTACCTTAGTGGGGGCTACCACCCGTTCGGGGTTGTTGTCATCGCCCATGCGCTCGCGCTTTGGCATTACTTTCCGAATGGATTATTACGATGTAGAAACCCTTACCAACATTGTACAACGGTCGGCAGGTATCTTAAAAACAAAAATTAACCCCGATGCCGCACGCGAAATAGCCTCGCGCAGCCGCGGCACCCCCCGCATAGCCAACGCCCTGCTGCGCCGCGTAAGAGATTTTGCCCAAATTCTCAGCAATGGCATGGTTGACCTGTCTATTACCCAACACGCACTTAATGCACTGAACGTGGACTCGCTCGGCCTCGATGAAATGGATAACCGCATTTTGCTGGCCATCATCGATAAATTTAACGGCGGACCCGTAGGCATTAACACCATTGCCATGGCCGTAGCCGAAGAACCCGGCACTCTGGAAGAAGTATATGAACCGTTTTTGGTGCAGGAAGGCTTTTTGAAAAGAACAGCCCGCGGGCGCGAAGCCACCGAAAAAGCCTACCGCCACCTAAACAAGGTGCCGCCTGCCCGCACCATGCCCGATTTGTTTTCGGGAATTGATTAATGCCCCGGCCATAGCAAAGTTTACCAATAATACCAATTCTCACTACTGTAAGGGTGCAAATGCTTAAAAGCATCTTCTCCACTATAAGTGTGAACAGGTTTTGCTCCAAATTTCCATTAAATTTATAAACTCGGTAAAGAGGTAATGCGAGTCGGTGGGGCCGGGTGCAGCTTCGGGGTGGTACTGTACCGAAAAAGCCGGCATGGTAAGGTGTTTAATGCCGGCCACTGTTTGGTCTAATAAGTTCAGGTGGGTAAGTTGTACCTGCGGGCACTGCTGCACACTTTGCAGGGTAAGGGCGTAGTTGTGGTTGTGGGAGGTAATTTCTACCTTACCGGTAAGCAGGTTTTTTACCGGGTGGTTTGTGCCATGATGCCCGAATTTGAGTTTTACCACCTCCAGCCCCAATGCCAGCCCCAACAACTGATGCCCCAGGCAAATGCCAAAAACAGGTATTTTACCCAACAGTTGCTGTATGGTTTGCACCGGTTGGTGCAGTTGGCGCGGGTCGCCGGGTCCGTTGGCAAGCAATACGCCGCTAAAATTGCCGCATAAAATGGCATCGGCAGAACTATTGGGCGGTAAAAGTGTGCAGTTGCAGCCCAGTTGTTGCAGCATGTGTATCATGTTCAATTTTACGCCGGTATCAATTACGGCCACGCTGTAGCATGCGGGTTGTGTGCTTGCCCTAAACAGCTGTGGCCGGGCATTACCTGCAGTTTCTGCCAGGCGGGTAGGCATGTTCCACTGTTTAAGTTGCTCAATAAGCAGCGCATCGGGCATGTTTTGGGTGGTAAGCACGGCCCTTTTGGCGCCAAAATTGCGCAAATATCGCACTATGGCGCGGGTGTCCATGTTTTCAACGCCCAAAATACCTTGGCGGTCTAAGTAGCCTTTAAGGGTTTGCCCCGTAGCAACGGCGGGCATATCTATATAAGTTTTAACTACCAATGCCTCAATACAGGCGCTGCCGCTTTCGGCGTGGGTGTCATCAAAACCATAATTGCCGGCCATGGGGTAGGTCATTACCACCATTTGCCCGCGGTAAGAGGGGTCGGTAATAATCTCTTCGTAGCCGATCATAGCGGTATTAAACACCAGTTCGGCAAAAACGGTGCGGGGGGGTTGGGTAAAAGCGGTTCCGTAAAAAGTAAGTCCGTCTTCAAAAAGTAAGCGGGCTTGCATGGGGTTATTTTTCTACCACAAACCTGATGGTTTGCACCTGTGTGCCGTAATAAACAGCATAGTAATATTGTCCGTTTTGCAAATCAGAAACATCTAAAGCCACATCGTAAGAGCCGGGGGTATGGGTTTGTTTGTACACCATTTTCAAAAAGGCTCCCGAATCGGAAATGAGGTTAATGCGCACCTGCGTTTCTTTCTGTATTTTCATATTTACGCTGTTTCTGCCATTGCTGGGATTGGGATATACATACGACACATCCTGACGGTTGAGCACTTTCAGATAGGTATCGGTATTGGCGGGGTCGAACAGTAAAAACCCGATGCGCGAGCCCAGATACTCCACTCCGTAGGCATCTGCCTGCAAACGCAATTTTTGCAACTGCTGCCCTTCTGATTTGGTAAGGAAAGCATCGGCAATATTTTTCAAATCGGCCTCCCAGCGTTGTTGTTCGGGCATCATTTTAATCATATAGTCATCAATTTGCGCGGCGTATTTTTGCTCCATTTGGCGCAAGGCGGCAGCCGTTTCTTTGTTGCTTCGGGCAAGACGCATCATTACCATTTTCATTTTAAGGGTTGAATTTTCGCCCTCAGCGTTCATTTGCTGCTGTGTATTCAGTATTTCTTCAACCACTTTGGCTGTTTCGGCGCGGTATTTCACTAAGTTTTGGCGGTCGGCTTCTTCTAACTGTGAGTCGAAATCGGTGCGCAGGGTGGTAAGGGTGGGCAGTATGTTTTGTTGGGCATAAGCGGTTACGGCTGTGGTAAACCCGTTGTTGCCGTTTAGTTGTTCCTTTACAAAACCGGCGTAAAATTCTTTGGCGGCTTGTTCTTCGCTTTTGGTCATTCGTTGGTTTAATTGTGCCTGTTGCGGATCCAGCACTTTATTCAGCTCGGCTTGTTTTTGAGTATCAAGAGCTTGTTTTTGAGCGGGCAAATCGGGGGTAATACCGCCCTGAACCAGTTTTTCAACTGCAAGATTATACTGCAGGTTAATGGACATTACCTGTTTGGTTTGCGCTTCGGTTAAAAAGAGTTTTTCCTGCATTTGCGCCGTTTCATTGGCGGCTATTTGCTTCATTTTTTCTTTTTGTTGTTTTTCCTGCGCAAAGACGCTTTGCTGCATGGCAGAAATTAAAACAAATGCAGCAACAAAAAAGCATATACAATGTTTCATAGCGTTGTGTTGTAAATTTAATGCTGAAAAGAGTGCATAAAAGTAAGAAAGTTTTAACTTCTTTGCAAATATACTTATCAGACTCGTGCTAAAGTGTATTTATTCCGATAATTGTTGTAATTTTTGCGGTTCATTCTTCCTTTGCCAAAGGGTAAAGGTGTAGGCGTAGGTATGTTTTTCATCGGGTTCATGGGTTTGACTGCTTACAAGCTGCCATTCTTCGGCACTAAATTCGGGAAAAAATGCATCGCCATCCAGCGTGGTATGTATTTGGGTAAGGTAAATGCGGTGGGCAAAAGGCAGGGCAAGGCGGTAAATTTGTTCGCCGCCAATTACAAAAGCCTCGGTTTCGCCATTGTTTTGGGCAATTTGCAGGGCTTCGGCAAGGGTATTTGCGGTAAGGCAACCCGCAAAGCGGGTATTGGCGCTTCGGGTTATGACAATATTGGTGCGTTGGGGCAGTGGTTTGTTCACCGCTACTTCGCTGTATGTTTTGCGCCCCATAATAACATGGTGATGCAGGGTGGTTTGTTTAAAATACCGCATATCGTTGGGTAAATGCCAGGGGAGTCCGCCGTTTTTACCTATTACGCGGTTTTGGGTTGCTGCAGCTATGAGAGAAATTATCAAGGCACAAAAAGGTTAGGTGATTGGGCTACGCCTTGCCCGGGCGCAAAGATAGCAGAAACAAGGGTTTTATACAGCCACCGGCGCTTTAATATGCGGATGCGATTGGTAGTTTACCAATTCAAAATCGTGGTAATGAAACCCGAAAATATCTTTTACCTTCGGGTTAAGATGCATTTGCGGCAATGGGTACGGGGTTCGACTTAATTGCAGTTTTACCTGCTCCAGGTGGTTGAGGTAAATATGGGCATCGCCAAACGTGTGTACAAACTCGCCGGGTTGCAACCCGCACACCTGTGCCACCATAAGCGTTAGCAGGGCATAGGAGGCAATGTTAAAAGGTACGCCAATAAAGATATCGGCGCTGCGCTGGTACAGTTGGCAGGAGAGTTTACCTTCTGCCACATAAAACTGAAACAGGCAATGGCAGGGCGGCAGCGCCATGTTGGGAATATCGGCCACATTCCAGGCGCTAACAATAAGGCGGCGGCTGTGGGGGTTATGTTGCAGTTGTTGTATGAGGTCGGTTATTTGATCAATAGTTTGGCCGTTTGCACCGGTCCATGAGCGCCATTGGTAGCCATATACATGCCCCAGGTTGCCGTTTTCATCGGCCCATGGGTCCCAAATGCGCACACCATGTTTATTCAGGTATTCAATATTGGTATCGCCGCGCAAAAACCACAGCAACTCGTAAATAATAGATTTTAGGTGTAATTTTTTGGTGGTTACCAACGGAAACCCTTCATCTAGGTCAAAACGCATTTGATAGCCAAAAATGCTCATGGTTCCGGTTCCGGTGCGGTCGGTTTTAACCGTACCTGTGTCTAAAACGGTTTGCAGCAGTTGATGGTATTGTTGCATGGCGCGGCGTGGCGTGGCGTGTTTTGCAGGTGGTGGTATAAGGTGTTGTTTGGCGGTGGCGAGGTTAGTTTACCTTAGCACTCATGGGGTTGCGAAGCCCGCTGTAATCAGACAAATAGACTTTTACATATCCTACCGTTAAAGGCGATTCAATGTAAAGCGGCAAACGGTTGGCATCATCGGTAACCCATACGGTCATGTGTTCGCCGCCTTTAAAAACATCGCCTTCCAGTAAAGAGGGGGCAAACTTTACGCACCGGAATTTACCGAAATCGGTTTTAATTACTTCTTTGCCCAAATACCGGGCATAAACGGGGTAAATTGCGCCGTCTAAAAAAAGTTCTACGTTAAATACATCGCCCACTTTCATTTTGCTGTAATCAATACATCGGGCAGCATACACAGCCGATAGCAGGTCTTGGGTACAGTTTGAAATAGGAACGGTTTTGTTTTGTATTTGCAGTTTGCCTTTTTTCTTATGGTAATAAATTAAGGCTTCTTTTTTGGCGTGGTCAAAACCATATAAATGGTTAATGGTAAAGCCACCCTCATTTACATCGCGCACAAATTTAAGCGGTTTCATAGTGGCGGGGTCTAAATAAGTTTCGTAGCGGTCGCGCACTTTGTAAAACCAGTCAAAAGTGCGCTGGGTTTTTCCTTCGCTCACTATGTGGTAAACGGGTTTATTGTTCAGCGTTTCCGATTGTACGTTAAAAGTGGCTTTACCGGCGCTCATCCACACGGCAGTCCAGTTGTAATAAACTTTGTAAGTGGCCTTTTCGCCTGCCTGAAAGGTGGCGTTGGTTAAATCGCAAACCTCCAGCGTTCCGTTTTGGTCACTCTCGGGCTGACCGGCATCGGGGGCGGCGGCGGTAAACAAAAAACATGCGGCAATAAACGCAAAAATGGGTTTCATATAAATGTTCGGAAATGTTGTGCTAAATTAATAAACAATGCTGCTTTTCAGGCAAGCGTATATAATTATTGACCTTGCCTGCCCTGTAAAGTTTAAATATTGAACCATATTTAATTTAGCGCTACAAAAATACTGATTTACCCCGAAAATTTATACACAATCTGCATTTTAACGCTGCATAGTCTTTAACGCCTGTCAATAATAAAAAAAACGGCACGTTCACCTTTTTACCCGGCTTGTTTGTTTACCAACAGGTAAAACAGCAACATGAAAATACAAAACCAACACTACCGCAGCATTTGGCTTAACCCGAACAACCACCAACAGGTACAAATTATTGACCAACGGTTTTTACCTCACCAACTGGAAATAAAAACCCTTACCTGCTGGCAAGATTGTGCCACGGCCATAGAGGAAATGTGGATACGCGGTGCGCCGCTTATTGGGGCCACAGCTGCTTTTGGCATGTACCTTGCCGCCCTGCAACTGCCTGCACAACAACCCGAAGCATACCTGCAACAGGTAGCCCAGAACCTGCTTGCCACCCGGCCAACGGCGGTAAACCTGCGCTGGGCCGTTGAACGGCAACTGCACACCCTGGCCGGCTTGCCCCCAAACAGCCCGAATATTGCCCAAACATTGCTTAACACAGCCAATACTATTGCCAATGAAGATGTGGAAACCTGCCGCATGATTGGCGTACACGGATTGCAGCTTTTAAAAGATATATATGCCCGAAAAACAACCGCCGGGCCGCTCAATATTCTTACCCATTGCAATGCCGGCTGGCTGGCCTGCGTAGATTGGGGAACGGCTACCTCGCCCATTTATCTGGCTGTCCGGGCAGGCATACCCGTGCATGTGTGGGTTAGCGAAACACGTCCCCGAAACCAGGGCGCCAACCTTACCGCCTGGGAACTGGAGCAAAACGGCATTGCCCATACTGTTGTGGTGGACAACTGCTGCGGACACCTGCTGCAACATGGCATGGTTGATATTTGCATTGTTGGAACCGACCGCACCACCCGAACCGGCGACGTTGCCAACAAAACAGGCACCTACCTCAAAGCTCTCGCCGCCCATGACAACGGCATACCGTTTTATGTGGCGCTGCCCTCCAGCACCATTGACTGGCAAATAAGCAACGGACTAAAGGAAATTACCATAGAACAACGCCACCCCGATGAGGTTAAATATGTGGGCGGCATTAGTAACGGCCAATATCACCGCGTGTTGATTACCCCGCCAAACAGCCAGGCCGTGAACTACGGGTTTGATGTAACACCCGCCAGACTCATAACCGGCCTTATTACCGAAAGGGGCATTTGCCCTGCATCGGAACAGGGGCTGCTGCAACTGTTTCCCGATATGTATTTCCCAGACTAAGATAAGTTTACAGAATTGAGTTGCTATCAACTCGTTTCGTGTAAACTTATTCCGGGCAAGTACACACCCACTACCTACTACCTTATACCTTATACCATCCTCCCCACTGCCAATCACCCCGCCACAAAATACTGCATGAGCGCGGAAAAAGCATGGTTGGCGGTTTGCCCGAAGGCCAACAGCCCGTCGGTATGGCCGGCCATGGTTAAAACCTGTATTTCGGATAAATTTGTTTCGGTATAGAGGCGTTTTATTTCGTTGGCCATTTGCGGTGTTCCATACAATATATCGGCTTGGGTGGTGGGCAATATATTTAACCACCGTTGCCACATGGCGGTATGGTGTACATGTATAACCACAGCCAAAGCGGGGTTCAGTTCATACACGGCGGCATGGGTAAGCGCTTCGGAAGAGGCTTTTATGCAGCCGGTGCAATGTACCGTGTTTTGGGCTATGCTGTAACGGGTTACTATGGCATAATGCTGTGGCGCTAATTGAGCAAGGTGTCCGGTTTGAGTGCCGCTAATGATAAACCGCCCGCTTATTTCTAAACGAGCGCTGATGTTGCCGTAACCAATGCCGTTGGCATACGCGCCAATAAGTCCAAGGTGGTGCAATTGTGTGCGCAGGGGGTTAATGGCGGCACAAAATGCGGCATCGGGTGCAACCGAGGGGGTAAACATACAATGGTACTTAATATACCCTTCGTCAGCATTGTTCTGTTGTCCGGGCGGTGGTAACGGCATTTCGGAAGACATACACAAAAGGTTGTATATACAGCAATTCCGATGTGCAGTTACACGGCCGGAGTTGCTGTATTATTGTTTCCCCTTTTCTTAGAAAGAAGGAGAAACATAGAATTTTACGGCAAATTTGGTTATATCGGTTTGGTCTCTTTGGGTGAGGCGCCACATAAAATACACCCTAAACATTTTAAAAATATTTTCAACGCCTGTTCCTACTTCGGCATAAATACCGTTCAGGTCTTTTAATCCGCCGGCAGTTTCAAGATACCCTTGGTTAGCGTTGCTCAGACGGCCGGCAACTGCCTTGGCAAATACCATGTTGCGCAATTTCATTTTTCGCAGCAGTGGCACGGCATTAAAGAAAAGTCCTTCAAAATTGTGGTTCAGCCATACCGAAACCCATTCGTCGTTAACAAACTCCAGGTCGTTCATGAGGTTGTAGGCATATTTGCGGTAGAGGAAAGTAGAGTTGCCGCTGTGTACCCTTAGCAGGGGGTGAGGCACTTTACCAAATATTTTACCGGCGTTTATTCGGTATTCGGTTCGGCCAAGTCCGGTGGTAATTCTTTGTGAAAGGTTTACTCCAACGGTATGGTATTGGTAATCGCTGCCCAGTACGCCTTTGGGAGCAAAGGTGTAGCTAACATCCAACACCGGGGTGGCAAAAGCTATAGCAGTTCTTTCAAAGTTGCTCACAAAAAAGCGCTGTCCAATACCCCATTGGGTGTTTAAGCTAAGCTCAAGGGTTTCAAAGTGGTCATCGGTTCCTTCAACAGGTTGCTGCTGCGATATATCGTAGTTAGAACCGGGCCAGGAGTATATGGTTTTGTGGTTAATGGAAAATTTGTTGGTAAAGCCCTGAAACCATTCTTTTTCGTAAAAGGCGTTGGCTTGTCTTACCAGAAACAGGTTGGTTTGCGGGGTTTTGCGCAGCAGGGAAATTACCAGGTTATCGTGGGTAAGATGCGAGCCGCTGAAATTAAAGTCAGACCAGTCGTAGCCGTAAGACAAGCCCATCATGTGCCATTTATTATTGGTTCGGGGCAAATGCAGCCTGAAACTGCCACCATATTTAAGCAGTTTGTCTTTATCGCCATAGGCCATATAACCTTCGAGGTAAAATTTATCGCGGTATTTTTTCTGGTTATTTCTCAGGGCCAGCCTGAAACGGTTGCCTTCCAGCCCGTTGTAGCTGTACATTTGCATAATTTTACCCATTTCCACTTCGCCAAAGCGCATAAAGCCGGTAGAACCTGCGTTGGCTGTCCACATTAGTGCTTTGTAGGTTTTGGTTTGCTTTATGCGGTCAACCATTTCGTACACCCTGCTTTGCGAGCGGGTAAGCTCGGTATGACGCGAGGTATCCCAATATTCGGGTGGACGTTTATAGGCTTCGGGCTGTATTTGCAGGGGGTCGCCCGATAAAATTCGATCGTCAATAGGTTGGTTTACGGTAATATTGCGCCGGCTTACTGTTCGGTGCATACGCATACTTATCTTGCGCCGGCTTTGGGTAACGTTCAGGTTCACCTTCATATCTTCGGTGTTTTTAAACCAGTATTTGCCGTCAACCTGCTCAAAGCCCTGTTCAATAATAAAATCGGTAATGTAGTTAAGGTTTGTTTGTTCCAGCAGGTACAATTTTACCGATTTAACGGCTGCGGTGGTATCATGTATCCATGCATAGCCGGTAAAACACAAGTCTTGTTTACGGCGGGGGGTAAATTCCAGTTTTTTGCACCATTGGTTATCAATAAAAGCGCTGTCGGTAAGAAAATATTTGTAGCTAACAGGGGCCAGTTTGGCAAACGGACTAATAAAAGCCTTATCGCCAATGCGAATGGCACCGCCGTAAATATCCATTTCCTCTATCAATCCATCTACCAGCCCCGATGCGTTGGCGTTTTCAAACCCCGAAAACTGGTCGGCTTTCAGCACTTCCTTGCGTTTACCGGGGTCTTTGCGGTAATATACTTCGCTCAAGCGTTCCTTGATTACAGCAGGCAGGTAGGGCACTTTCTGTTCGGTGGTATCCATGTTGTCAAACACAAACCTGAATGGTTTGAAAATTTTTCTTTTTACAAACTTCTCTTTCAGATTGTATATGTCAAATTCGGTTTTATTGTATTCCTCGTAACTGAAATAGTCGTATTTTGAGGGGCTGTTTTGGTCTTTCGCGTCAATTACCCTTTTATACAGGGCAACTGCAGCGGTGTCTTTTTTCACCTTTTTGTTGCCTTTAATGACCACCTCTTTCAGTTCGGCTTCGTTGTTTTTTAGGGCAACATTTACTTCCTGCGTAATGCCCTGTTTTACCGATATGGTTTTTGATTTGTAACTCAGGTGCGAAATGGTAATGCTTTTGGAATCTATATTTGTGGCAGAAAGGGTATATTTGCCATCAAAATTGGTGGTGGTTCCGGTTCCTGTACCGGTAAAAACAATAGTGGCAAACGGAACGGGCTCTTTGGTTTCGGTATCGGTAATGGTTCCAAAAACAGTAGTAGTTTGAGCCCACAAAAACCGGGGAACAAACAAAAGCAGCAGTAGTAGTGTGGTGCGCATAAATGCCTTGTGCATAGGTATTATAAGCTTTTTCGGTTCTTGTTTCGTAGCAATACAAACTTTATAGACTATAAACCTGCACAGGCGTTTAAACGTTGAGCAAATTATGTTCTTTGAAAAATGTGCGGCGTGTTGTGCAACTTTATCCAACCTTGGGGTTGCAGGTGGGTAAACAATTGGCACGGGCAGCTATTTTTCCTCCCGCCGCCGGACTGCAACAGGTATATCCGTTACTTTTTGCCCCTTTTTCGCACCTGCCTCCCCCCAATAAAGCATGCAGGCAATAAAGTTCCATCAGTCTCCGGTATCTTTAGATTTGCTGTACTGCAAAAAGAAAGTAAGCGCCGTAATAACCCCGGCAATGCCAATACCCAACCCCATAAGATTTCGTTCGCCGTCCCATTGGGCAACCTGCCCAAGAAACAACACCCCCAACACCAGCACCAAAACGCCAATGAGTTTCTTTTTAAGGTCATCTAAATGGTTTATCTCCAACCAGTCGGGCAGGTCAAGCCGGTTATCAACAAATAGTTCAAACAAGCCAAGGGCAATAATGTAAAAAACAGTTGCCAGCAGGTACACGTCAATGGCTTCAATAAGCGATATCACCAATGCCTTACCTGTTTTACCCACTTCTTCACCCACCGGAAAAAACAATTTTCCCACCACCGATATTACTTCAATGGTATTGTAAATTAATAACGCCGTGGCAGCAATAAAACAACCGAGTACGGCAATAATAACCAAGTACCGGCTTTTGCTTAAGAGTTTTAGCATGTTTAGCGTGGTTGTTTAAAAGGCGGAACGCGCCCGTACATAATACTGCAAAGCTAAACCAAATATAGCATAAATTGACTTTGTCTTACCTGTGTGCGTAAAAAAAACCTAATTAAGAGAAAAAAGCCGGGTTCTATGGCACAAACCCTTTCGGGTACGGCACTCCAATTCAAACCTGCGGAGCATTTTTTTTGTTTCCTAACCAAACCCGCGCCTGTATTACATGCAGTAAGCAGGCCAACTTGGTTTAGCATTCAAAACTTGATGCAATTCTTTACTGCACAGGTATTTTTTGTATTTATCAACCCTGCTGTTTTTATACTGTTGCTTATGATTCATAAATTTAGCACTGTAATAACCTTGGCTCTGCTAACGGTAAGCCTGCTGGCAAACTGGTATTTTTACCACCAACTCAACCAAACCCGAAACGACCTTGCCCGACTCCAAACCGATAAACAGACAGTTGCCGGAGATTACGACTTGCTGAAACTCGATTTAGACCTGGCCATTGCCAACCTTAAAGCCTTAAAACACCCCCAAAACCGCACAATACTCCTTAACATGTTGCCCGGGTTTACCGCCGGTAAGGCTACCGTTTTTTGGAACAGCAGTACCGGCGCAGTATATATTGATGCCACGCAGCTACCTGCCCCGCCACCCGACAAGCAATATCAGTTATGGACCGAAACGGGCGGAAAATATGAAAGTTTAGGAGTGTTTAACCGCCAGCCCGATAAAGAAATATTGTATCGGCTAATCAATACCAAAAAACCCGATGCTTTTGCGCTTTCCATAGAACTGCCGCAGGGTAGCCCTACCGCACCCACGCAACTATGCGCACGTGGCAATGTTGCCTTTTAAGCCGGCTGTTGCACATACTTCAAATACCAGTCAATGATAAGCGCAATGGCTTGCTCAGCTACCGGTTGCGGCAATGATGGGTATGCCCTGTGTTGTTGCATACAAATTTGGGCCGCAAGTTGTGTAGTAAAAGGCAGGTGTACAAAAAGGGCTTGGCAATTGCCTTGTTGTGCACACCATTGCAAAGAGAGGTAATATAGCATATTGCACAGGTAATGTCCGGCATGGTTGGAGCGCAACGCCGGAATACCGTTTTGGCATAAATACCGGGCAATGTCTTCAACCGGCAGGCTGCTAAAGTATGCATCGGGTGCATTGGGCTGCAGGGCAAAATGGGTTTTATCAGAGTAGGCATCAAATCCGGTATTTAGGGCTACTTTTTCCAGTTGCAGCACCGGCGTTTCGGCAGCCAAGCCAAGGTTAACAATAAACTGCGGCTGTATCTGTTGCAATATTTGCGCATATAGAAGCGGCACGGTATTAAAATTTACCTCCAGCACATGCCCCGAAACCGAAACTTCCGGGAAGCGGTTTTTAAACCCGTTTACAATTATTTCTGTCGGGTTTTGTTCAAAATAGCCAAATTTTCCGAAACCGGTAAGTAAAATACGCATGGTTATCAGGTATGTTTTTGAAAGTAAAAACCCACATATACGCCGCCTAAGCAGCCCAAAACGCTCAGAATCACATTTAGCAGGGCATATCCCGGCTGCCCGGTTTTAAGAAAGTAAAAAGTTTCGAAACTGAAAGTTGAAAAAGTACTGAACCCGCCGCAAAAACCCACTGCAAAAAATACCCTTACCGATGGCGAAATATGGCTGCGTGCGCTTACCAATCCTACTACCAGCCCCAAAATACAACTGCTTAGTATATTGGCAGCCAGAGTTCCTAATGGCAAGGGGGTAGCGCCCAAAGCATTAAACCTCGACAAAGCAAAGCGCGCCATGCTGCCCAAGCCGCCGCCCACAAACACAAGCAGGTAATCGTTCATGTTGGAAGGGATAAAATGGGTTTGATAGTACCGGTTAACCGTGTTTTTTTTTCCCGATGCGGTATAAATACTGTATGGTTACAAACAGCACCAACCAATACAAAGCCGCCACCAACGGAAACGAGTACGGGTTTTCTTCATAGCGTTTTACCATTGCCACCGTAACGGCTGCCGATAATGCCGATACAATTGCAGCAAGTCCGGCTACGGCTTTATCGGTTAATCCGAAATAAACCAGGTGGTGTGTGGTATGGTCGCGTCCGCCGGTAAAGGGCGATTGCTTGCGGGCAAGGCGATACACAAAAACCGTGGTGGTATCTATAATAGGCAGTGCAAAAATAACGGCAGGCAATACAAACTGGGGCAGGTAAAAACCGGCAACATTGGCAGGGCGGTATTGCGGCCAAACCAGCAAAATGCCGGCAAAAGCCAGCAAAGCGCCTAAAAACTGGCTGCCCGAATCGCCCATATACATTTTTGACGGATACCAGTTAAAAAATAAAAAGCCCAGCAAAGCAGCCAGCACGCCAACAAAAACAATGGCGTAAAAACCGGTAAAATTGCCTTGCAAGTATAAAATAACAATGGCACAGGCAAGAATACCCGCAGCAACAGTAGCAGCTATGCCGTCCATATTATCCAGCATATTTATTGCATTCATAATGCCCACCACCCAGAAGGCAGTAAACAAAGCATCTATACCCCATACTCCCGATACGTTTATGTAAACGCCCATGCTTATCATAAGCAGCGAACAAAGCAATTGCCCCGCAAATTTAAACATTGGCGGCATGTGAAAAGAGTCGTCAACCAGCCCCACTACAAAACCAATGGAAACACTTCCCAACAACGCAAACAGTTCGCGCACAGGCAATGCATTGTTTTTAAACGGAAGCAGGTAATAAGAACTTACCGAGAGCAAAAAAAGAATGAAAAACGAAAAACCACCCAATGTAGGTTTGGTTTGCGAGGCCCAGCGCACCAGATTGGCGTGCCCGTTTCCGTTGTGAGAGAGGTTGCTTTTTATGCCAATATTTTTAATTGACCGCAGCAGCAGATAATTTACTATTGCTGCAAAGGCAGTTGCAATTATGCCATATGCGCCATAAACAAGAAAAGGAAGCGGGGTTAAATCTGACTGCATGTTGCGTTCACTCCCGGGCCTGTGGGGCTACATCGGAAATTCTTTGTTGATGTATGTGTTTATTTGCTCATTTTCGGGAAAAGCCGTTTACCGCTGTACTGCTTGCCTGCATAGCACTTACCGAAGCCATTGCGCCGGCAAGTTCAAGAGGTTGATTGGCGGGCAGGGGTTTGCTTTTGGCGGGCATATCCAAATGTTTGGCTTGCCACAGCAGTTTGCCGTAGAGGTTATCCATATCATTTACCAGCCGCGTGTAGTGGTATTTGCGCAGTACAAAGTTGCTGCCGCTTTTACCCAGCCGATGCCGCAGCGCTTCGTTTTCTGTCAGTTTAAGCAGTTGCCGGGCAAACTGTTCCATATTGCCCGCTGCTGCCAGCAAGGCGGTTTTGTTGGGCAATACCACATCGCATACCCCCCCTACATTGGTGGTAACAATGGGTTTGTTGGCTGCCTGTGCTTCTATAAGGCTTACAGGCGTACCTTCGTTTAGTGATGAGAGCGCTACGATATCAATACCGGCATATACTTCGTCCACTTCCTTTATCCACGAGGTAAAGGTAAGGGGGGCGGTTTGTTGCCCTTGGGTTTCGGGGGTGGTAAAGGGTATGCCAAGTTCGCCGGCCAACTGCATAAGCGACTGCCGCTCTTCGCCATCGCCTACAACAAAGGCGCGCACTTTTTGGGTGGTGGTGTTCCACACTTCTTTAAGCGCGCGCAGAAAAAGATGGTGGTTTTTAACGGGTACCAGACGGCCAATAATTCCAATGGCAATTTCGTCATCGGCAATTTTGTAGCGCTGCCTAAAGTCAATGCGCTTGTCAATTTGCCCGGTTTGAAACCGGCTAAGGTCAAAACCAAGCGGTATAACCTCTATATGACCTTCGGGGCAAACTTTATAGGTCTGGCTCAGTTCGTTTTTCTGCGATTGGCTGATGGCAATGATTTTGCTGCTTCCTTTTGCCAACCAACGTTCTATTTCAAGATAAAGGCGGGTTTTGAGCGGCCCGAAATAAGAGTGAAATACATGTCCGTGAAACGTATGTACCACCACGGGTACGCGGCAATCTATGGCAGCTAACCTTCCCAATGCGCCGGCTTTTGCGGCGTGGGTATGCACAATATCGGGCTTAAATTGCTGAATAATTTTTTTCATTTGACGATAGGCGGGTAAATCCCGAAGGGGGTTTACCGTCCGGTACATATCGGAAATATACAGGGGTTCTATGCCCAGATGGTTCAAAATAAATTCCGAACTGGCTTCGGCCTCTTCTTTCATACCGGCCACCAGCAGGGTTTCATATTCGGGTGAAAGGTATTTGGTGAGAAGGGCGGCATTAAAGGTGGGTCCGCCTAAGTTCAACCTGTTAATTATTCGCAGTACTCTGGGCATGAGCGTATTTTTTGGCTGTTGCTGTTTGCTTCTGCTATTTAGAGGCAGTTTAGCTTGCAAAGTCACTGATGTAATACTTCAAAAATGAAAACAAATGTACGAAAAACAATCATTTTCGCACCTGCTCAAGAAAAAAAATATCGTTAGACATCTGACTTTATTTATGAAATTTATTATAAAATTAAATCCATTTAGTTTTTGTAAATTTCTGTAAAACAAAGCTTTTCAAATAAAAACATTTCCCAAAAACGGTTAATCCATGCCCAAAAAAGAGGGGTTGGACTGCTAATTTTTTTATTGCTTTTTTGGCCCGTAGCGGCACAACCGACGCTTGTTTTTACGGTTACAGTTTTATTTCTTCGCTTTGTGCATTAAAAAAGCGGTACTCGGTTAAGGAGTAGTTGTTGTTTGCAGTTACCGAAACCCATTTTTTGTGTGTCCAAAACCATTTCCATTGGCGCGAGATGATGCCTTTTTTAATATAGGCATCAACAAATGGGTGCACTGATAGTTTAAGTTGCTGATAATCCAGTTCATTGAGCAGATAGCTGAGGTTGTTTTCAATTTCGTCAATGAGCAAAATGGTTGCTTTAATCCTTCCGGTTCCGCGGCAGGTGGGGCAAACTTCGGCAGTGGCAATTTGTATTTCGGGACGCACGCGCTCGCGGGTAATTTGCATGATGCCAAACTGGCTGAGGGGTAAAATGGTATGCTTTGCCCGGTCGGGTTGCATGCTTTCTTCCATTCTGCGCATCACCATTTTTCGGTTCTCAACCGACTTCATGTCAATAAAATCAATAATAATAATGCCGCCCAGGTCGCGCAGCCGCAGTTGCCGGGCAATTTCCGATACGGCTTCGAGGTTTACGGTAAGGGCATTGGTTTCCTGGCTGCCCGAAGTGGTCATTTTATGGCCGCTGTTAACGTCAATTACATGCAGGGCTTCGGTATGTTCAATTACAATGTATGCACCGCTTGCCAGGTTAACTGTTTTACCAAATGCCGATTTTATTTGCTTGGTTACCTTGTAGTAGTCAAAAACAGGCACTTTGCCCGTATAATACGACACTATTTTTTCGGCGCCGGGTTCTATTTCGCTAATATAGCTGCTAACCTCCTGCGCTACGTTTTTGTCATTTACCACAACGCGGGTAAACGAGGGGCTAAGCAAATCGCGCAAAATACCCGATGCCTTGCCCATTTCGCTCATAATTTTCTGAGGCGGGGTGGCGTTTTTGAGTTCATTGAAAATTTGCTGCCATTTGGCAAACTGCGCTTCTATGTCTTCGTGTAGTTCGGCAACCTTATGATTTTCGGCGGCAGTGCGCACAATTAACCCGAAATTTTTGGGTTTAATGCTTTCGGCTAAGCGTTGCAACCGTGTGCGCTCTTCGGCCGATTTTATTTTTCGCGAAACCGAAACCACATTGTTGAACGGCGTTAGCACCACAAAGCGGCCGGCAAGCGATATTTCACAACTAAGGCGGGGACCTTTTGTTGAAATGGGTTCTTTCAGCACTTGTACCAGCAAAATATCGCGGCGGTTCAGCACATCAGAAATTTTACCGGTTTTTACTATATCAGGCTCCAGTTCAAAGTGGTTAAGATGGGGGCTGTTTTGTTTGCCGTTAACAGTATGTTCGGTATATTTTTTTACCGATAACATTTGCGGGCTTAAATCGGAGTAATGCAAAAAAGCGTCTTTACCAAAACCAATATCTACAAATGCAGCATTCAGTCCGGCCACGGTTTTTTTTACCTTGGCAACAAAAATATCGCCAACGCCAAACTGATTGTCGTTTTTCTCCTGGTGCAGTTCTACCAGTTGGTCTTCTTCCAGCAGGGCAATTTCAATGCCGTCTGAAGTAACATCTAAAATAAGGTCCTTATTCAAGTTGTTGTTTTTTGCTAATATCTGCAAAAGCACCTTTATTTATACATACCAACTTCAGCTGCATGGCAACCCTGCCCTACCCGGCATAAAGGCGGGG
The DNA here is from genome assembly GCA_002212985.1 of Sphingobacteriales bacterium TSM_CSS. Taxonomy (GTDB): domain Bacteria; phylum Bacteroidota; class Bacteroidia; order Chitinophagales; family UBA2359; genus UBA2359. The sequence continues at coordinate 21,005 of NBMY01000074.1, read as the reverse complement.
CGAGCCTTGTGCATTTGCACATGGCAGCGGTTGGTAAGGTTGTTTTTTTACTTGCAGTTTAAGTGGCGGGCAAAATACTGCCTTGGGGTTGGCCGTAAAATTATGCCAATATTGGCAAGTTTTACAAAAGTCTGCCTGTAATTTGTTATTTTTTTGCAAAAAAAACAGAACACCTGCTTTGTATGGACAACATTGCAGCGCATTCTGTTTTTTTGGGAAAAACCACTCCCCTTTTTTCTGCTGCAACAAATTATATGTGGCAACGGAAAAATAAATCGGGGCAGCTAATAATCGCGGTTACAGGCAGGTATGGGCAAAAAGCCGCAGACTAAGAAGGTTATTTCTTCTTTTTATGCCTGTTTTTTCTTAGGCGTTTTTTGCGTTTGTGGGTGGCAATTTTATGTCTTTTTCGTTTTTTTCCGCAAGGCATAACACTTGGGTTTTATGTGTTTACAATTTTTTGATGTATTCGTCTAATTGGGTTGCAAAGGTAGGGTTTTTCACCAATTTTTTACAATTTTCAAACGCCTCTCTTGCTTTTTCTTTTTGCCCCATGGCTGCATAGGCTTCGCCGAGGTAGTAGTAGGCTTCGGCATTGGCGGCATCTTTGCGCAAAACGGTTTGGAAACGGTTAACGGCTTTGTCAAACTGCCCCGACATAATAGACATTCTTCCCAATGACAGGTTAGCGCCAACATTGGTAGAGTCTTTTGCGGTAACCTCTCTAAGCATCATTACCCCTTTCATAACCATTGGTGGCATATTGGGGTAGCCGTCGAAGTAGCAGTTGGCCAAGTTTACTTTAACCTCGGTTTGTGACGTGTCGAAACGGAGGGTTTTCTCGTAGGCATCAATGGCGTTTTCAATCAAATACATGCGCATGGTTGAGTCAGCAGCTATCTGAAAGGCGTCGGCCTGTCTGTTTGCTGCTTCCAACCAGTTGTTGCGGGTAGAGTCTGCTTGGGCCATGAGGTGGTAATAGTATGCGCTCAATTCAACATATCTTTCTTTTTCCCAAAGCCGGGCAATTTCTTTTAATGCACGGGCTTTAGCAATTGCATCGGGGCTGGTTTGTACTTGTTTTTCCCAATAGGCAATACTATCGGCGCCGGTTTTACTTAGTTTGGCTTTCATGTTTTGCGCCAGTTGTGCAATATTGAGCTGTGTTTTAGCCGCTTGGGGCAGAGAGTCTGCCATGGCAGCGGGCATACCTGCAGCCGGCATAGAGTTGTCTGTAGCGGGAGCATTGCCGGTTCGTTTTCCCCAGAAATACAATGTAAGTACCAGGGCAATGCAAAAAACAACAAGGGCGGTTTGTCCTTTATGAAAGGTCATGCAGTAAAATTTAGATGGGGTAGGCGGTAGTAAACTGTTTTTATAATGCCGGTTTTGCGAGATTTGACCAATTAACTGTAAAATCTTTTCTGCAAGTTTATGGGGTTGCTATATTACTTGTTGTCGGGGGCGGCGGGTTTTCTTTTTTTACCGCTTTTGCTTTTTTTAATAGATTCTACAAAAACTTTGGCGGGTTTAAAAAACGGCACATGTTGTTCGGGAATTTCTATTACTTCGTTTTTAGTTATGTTTCGGCCTATTTTTTTTGCCCGTTTTTTGGTGACAAAACTGCCAAAACCACGTATGTAAACATTTTCTCCTACCGAAAGCGATTCTTTCACTTCCTTAAAAAAGGTTTCTAATGACACCAGCACATCTACTTTTGAAATGCCGGTTTTTTCTGCAATTTTTGTGATTAAATCTGCTTTTCTCATAGTTACATAATTTGATGGGTTAGTGATATGTAATGTTTGTTCTTTTACTAAGTTTTCTGTTGCGGCTTACCTGCTTTGCGGCAAGGTTTGGTTATGGGTGCCGGTAGAATTAGGTTATGGGTTATAGCTGTACAAAGGTAAAAATGTTTTTGATTGATTTGTAGGCGTTTGTAAAAACGTTAAATTTTTATATTTTCAATGTGCCACCGCCGTACTGTAAAGAATTGGCACATTGCAGGTACATTGTGGTTGAGTTTTTTGTAGCCTGTTTTGTCCGGTATAACGGGTAGTGTTGGGGTGCTGCCCTCATTACCCCGTTAAGTATTTATACAGCATACTGCCCGACTTATTCGCTGTTGCAAGCCAAACAAAGCGTACCTGCCGGCGGGCTGTGCCATGACAACCAAAGCACCGACATTTGCCGTATGTGGGCACTATATTTAGATTTATTTGGGCTTGAAGGCAAAAATGGCACTAATGGGCTACTTCCGATATAAATTTAATGCGCATGAGTCTTATTTCTTCCTCGCTGTACTCATTGTCTTCGTTCAGTTCTTTAAGTGCACCGTCAATGGTATCGGCATTGGTGTGCATAAAGTAATCAAACAGTTCTTCCTGCGCATCCTGGTCAAGCAGGTTGTTGAGGTGGTAATCTACATTGAGCTTGGTTCCCGAGTCAACAATTTTTTCAATTTCGGTAATCAGTTCAAACATGGTTAACCCCAGGTAGTTGGCAATATTTTCGAGAGGTATTTGTTTGTCAATGTTTTGGATTATGTAGATTTTATCTTTTGATTTGCTGGCCACCGATTTCATTACAAAGTCTTCGGCGCGCATAATGTCATTTTCCTCTACATATTTTTTAATGGCCTCTATAAACGGTCGTCCGTATTTCAGGTATTTTCCTTTGCTAACACCGTTTATGCGTTCCAGTTCTTCGGGGGTAATGGGGTAATAGGTAGCCATTTCTTCCAATGAGCGGTCTTGAAACACCACATAAGTTGGTACTTGTTTCTTTTTGGCTACTTCGCGGCGCAGGCTTTTGAGCAGGTTTAGCAGGGCGGGGTCTAAAACGGCACCTTTTTGCAGTTGCACATCGGCTTCTTCGGCTGTAGCAGCATCGGTATCGTAAGATTGGTTAATGGCTATTTTAACAGATTGCGGGTTTTTGAGGAAATCTTTGCCTTCGGCGCTCAGTTTAAGCAATCCGTATTTTTCAATATCTTTCTTCAGGAAATTACGCAGCAGGGCATGGTTTAATACCGATTTCCAGTACATTTTGTCTTGTTGCTCGCCTTTACCAAAATATTTAAGCTGGTCGTGCCTGAAATCAATAATTTCCTGCGTTTTTTTACCCATTAAAAACTTGAGCAGGTATTTGCTGTCAAAGTTTTCCTGCAATTCAATCACCGCATTCAGTACGGTAGCAATATCGGGTCCTACCTCTATGCGGTCTTTGGGCTGGGTGCAGTTGTCACAGCCTTTGTTGCAATGTTGTTCGTCATACATTTCGCCAAAATAGTGAAGCAGAAACCGGCGGCGGCACGATGCCAGCTCGCTGTAATTTACTACTTCTGCCAAATGCTGGCCGCCCACTTCGCGCTCGGCTACGGTTTTATCGCGCATAAATTTTTCCAGCTTGGTCATGTCGTCATAAGAAAAGAAACCTACACAGCGGCCTTCCATACCGTCGCGGCCGGCGCGGCCGGTTTCCTGGTAATAGTTTTCAAGGCTTTTGGGCATGTTGTAATGTATTACAAACCGCACATCAGGTTTATCTATGCCCATGCCAAAGGCTATGGTGGCTACTATTACCTGTATTTCTTCCATTAAAAACTGGTCCTGATACATGGAGCGCACAGGTGCTTCCAATCCGGCATGGTAAGGCGCGGCTTTTATGTTGTTGGCATTCAGAATTTGGGCCAGTTCTTCGGTGGTTTTGCGGTTAAGGCAATAGATAATGCCCGATTTGTTGGGGTTTTCTTTTATAAAGCGGGTAATTTGTTTTATCACCTCGTCTTTTTTTCCTTTTGGCCTTATTTCGTAATACAGGTTGGGGCGGTTAAAGGAAGAGCTGTAAATTTCGGGAGTTTTAAGCTGAAGGTTTTTAATAATGTCGTCGCGCACTTTGGGCGTGGCTGTTGCCGTAAGTGCCATAATAGGGGCATCAATGTCAATGGCATCTACCATTTTGCGTATGCGTCGGTATTCGGGCCTGAAATCGTGCCCCCATTCCGATATACAGTGGGCTTCGTCAACGGCCACAAACGACACTTTGAGTTGCCTGAAAAAATCAATACTGTCTTGTTTGGTAAGGGTTTCGGGGGCAATGTATAGCATTTTGGTGTGCCCATTTGTAAGGTCTTCCTTTACCTTTTTTGCTTCGGTGCGGCTGAGCGATGAGTTTAAAAAGTGGGCTATGTTATCCTGACTGCTGTAACCCCGCATTAAATCTACCTGGTTTTTCATGAGCGCAATAAGCGGGGAAATTATAAGGGCGGTGCCTTCGCTCAAAATTGCAGGTAACTGGTAACACAAAGATTTACCGCCGCCTGTGGGCATAATTACCAGCGTATCTTTGCCTTGCAAAATGCTTTTAATAATAGCTGTTTGGTTGCCTTTAAAACCGCTAAACCCGAAATACTCTTTTAAAGCGTTGTGCAATCTGTCTTCTGCAACTGTATTCATAATTTTTACCGTTTTAAGAAAACACTGTTTTGAAGTGGTGCGCAGCTATACCCTCCTGCTTTGTTGCTAAAGCCGGAACCGTTTTTGCCGCTTTGTTAAATGGGACTTACAAGTTAGGAACTTTTGCTTAAATTGTATCTTTCTTTAAAAATTGATGGTTAATTTTTTTTCAAACCGCGTTTTTAAAAAAAGAATGCGAAGATAATATATTTTCCCCGATTTACAGAACAACTTAGACAAAAAATGTGCCGCTTGCCCTTTGCTTTCCCGAAGCACGACTGTTTGGGGCTGAGTTAGCCAAGCCGTTGTTCAATATTTAATCGAAACCGGCGGGCAGTATCTTTGGCTATGTCGTAACCGGCATCGGCATGGCGTATTACCCCCATAGCTGGGTCGTTATGTAATACGCGCGCCAGTCGTTTGGCGGCTTCGGGGGTTCCGTCTGCCACTATTACCATACCTGCGTGCAGAGAGTAGCCCATGCCCACGCCGCCGCCGTGGTGAAACGATACCCAACTGGCGCCGCCCGCGGTGTTGATAAGGGCATTGAGTATGGGCCAGTCGGCGACGGCATCAGAGCCGTCGGCCATGGCTTCGGTTTCGCGGTTGGGCGATGCCACCGATCCGGTATCTAAGTGGTCGCGTCCTATAACAATAGGCGCTTTTACCTTGCCCGTGCGTACCAGTTCGTTAAAAGCCAGCCCTGCCTGTTCTCTTGCGCCCATAGGCAGCCAGCAAATGCGGGCGGGCAACCCCTGAAAAGCAATTTTCTGCTGTGCCATGTTAATCCAGCGTACCAGCCCCGTATCGTGCGGAAACAGTTCGAGCAGGGTTTGGTCGCAGGTGTAAATATCCTGTTCATCGCCCGAAAGAGCCACAAACCTGAATGGGCCCGAGCCTTTGCAAAACAGCGGCCGTATATATGCCGGCACAAACCCCGGAAAATCGAAGGCATTTTGCACATTGCGCTTGTCTTTTGCCTGTCCGCGCAGGTTGTTGCCATAATCAAAGGTAATGGCGCCGCGTTGTTGCAGCAGCAGCATTTGCTGCACGTGTTTGGCCATGGTATCCAATGCCCGTTGGCGGTATTCATCGGGGTTGTTTTGGCGCAGCAGGGCAATTTGCAGTCCGCTCAAACCTTCGGGAATATAGCTCAGCTCATCATGTGCCGATGTTTGGTCGGTAAGTGTATCGGGGGTAATATTGCGGTCAATAAGACGTTGCAGCAATTCTACGGCATTGCACGCTACACCAATAGATATGGCCTGCCCCGATGCTTTGGCCTGCAGGGCGTGGTCAATGGCTTGGTCAATACCGTTAATTTTGCAATCGAGGTATCGGGTCTCTAGGCGTTTGTCAATGCGCCATTCTTCCACTTCGGCAATAAGGGCTACGCCTTCGTTCATGGTAATGGCCAGGGGTTGTGCGCCGCCCATGCCGCCCAAACCGGCGGTAATGTTCAGGGTGCCTTTGAGCGAGCCGTTGTAGTGTATATCGGCCAATGAGCGGTAGGTTTCGTAGGTTCCCTGCACAATGCCTTGCGTACCTATATATATCCACGAGCCGGCGGTCATTTGACCGTACATCATGAGGCCTTTTTTTTCCAGTTCGTTAAAATGCTCCCAGGTTGCCCACCTGCCCACTAAGTTAGAGTTGGCTATGAGTACGCGGGGCGCATCGGGGTGCGAGGGCAGTATGCCCACCGGCTTGCCAGATTGTATGAGCAGGGTTTCGTTTTCGGTTATGTCTTTCAGGGCTTTTACTATCAGGTCAAAGGCTTCCCAGTTGCGGGCGGCCTTACCGCGTCCGCCATAAACCACCAGGTCTTCGGGTTTTTCGGCCACTTCTGGGTCTAAGTTGTTGTGCAACATGCGCAGGGCGGCTTCCTGTATCCAGCCTTTACAGGTGAGTTGTGTGCCGCGGGGCGCTCGCAGGTGGGTGTGGGCGGGTGGGGTATTTTGCATAGGGTTAAAGTAATGATAAATATTAAAAAAAACCTGCCTAAAGCAGAGGCTTCAGTAGCTTAATGTCTATTTAGAAAGCAATATAGAGATTGTTCCAACATGTTCTATCCAGCTATCCTCTATTAATAAAGAAACTATAGCATCTTTTACAGCATCGACATACACATTACTACTTTTATACTCAAAATACTCTTTATCAAGAATTTTAGATATGCCATATGATTCATATCGAGCAGATTTATACTTGGGATCCCAATTTGGCCGAAACTCATTAAACCCTTTCTGATCACTAAAAGGGTTTAATTTTTGTAGTGTTTTATGCCAAGTATCATCGTTGTCAGTCTTGATTGCAATTCCAATAGCAATTTTACCATTATAAACATTTGAAATTTGAACAAATACATAAATAGGGGTTTCTTTATATTGAAGTAAAATTGAATTGCTACTGTGTTCTTTCTGTCCAAACCCTACTCCAAGCGATGAAATTTCATTAGCGAGCGTACGTCGGAAAGAGAGAAGCCAATCGGGATATTTACGTTTCTTGTTAATTCTATCATTTGAAAAGTTATTTGAATCTTGCTGCCTTTTTGAGAATTCTCTCCGTTTTTCAGATAAATCCCTTATGTGTTTTGCTAGCATCAAAGCCTTTTGTCTATAAAAGTTGTTCTTATCGCTTTTAAATTCTTCAAGATTAAATATTACTCGACTCATCCATTCATCATGAGTGATACTTATAAAATTTTGAGGCAGTGTTGTTTCTCGAACTAAAGTCATCAAGATGCAAATCTTATCCTCTTTTGGCAAGTCAATAATATTGTAATAGTAGTTGAAGTCATTTCTTTTATCTGCATAAATTTTACTCTCAATTATAATAGCCTTTTTTTTTATCTCATGTACCCCCTCAATTATTATATCTACATTTTTCCTACTGCCCATACTCTTATTACCCACGTTTCTACCAATAAGCACACTATATTTAATATCGAAACCGTAATTACTTGATGCTTTGTATATTTCCTCAATTAGTGATTTTAAGAACAAGCTACCCAAGCCATGTTCGCCTTCCGGTTCTAAGAAAAAGGCATACCAATCGCTAATCGGATCTTCATGGTGATCAAGATCCAAAACATCTATCAAGTTTTTGCCTTTGTACCGCATAATAATCTTCTACTTTTGGGATATGCCCCTTACAGCAAAGATAGCAAATTAGAATTTAAAGTAAGCCTTCAAAACAACTTTTTTATTGCACTTACCGATAACAGGCTTTTATCGGTAAGTTCGAGCAGGGCGGTTTTAAACCAGTAGGTAAACTGCTGCGGGTTGTCGTTGAGTTCTTTAAACAGTTCGGGAATAGAAATCCAGCGCACGGCGTTTACCTCATCGGGGTTAAATTGGGTGGTATCCCCATCGTAAATACCCACAAAAACGGCGTCTAATTCATGCTCTATGAGTTGGGTGGCTTCGTCTTGTGCGCGGTAAATAAACCGAAATACTTCTTTAAGCGGCGTGTCGAACCCCAGTTCTTCCTGCAGGCGGCGGTGCGCGGCATCGTCGTCAGCTTCATCAAGGCGGGGGTGGCTGCAGCAACTGTTGCTCCACAGCCCGCCAAAATGGTATTTGGTAAAGGCACGCTGTTGCAGCAGCATTTGTCCTTTGCTGTTAAATATAAAAACGCTAAAGGCTTTATGCAGCAGTCCTTTTTGGTGTGCAGCCATTTTTTCTTCGGTGCCCAGTATTTTTCCTTTTTTATTTACCAGTACTACGTATTCTTCGGGTACGGCGGTAGGGGTTGTAGTCATATATGTGTTGTTGTACGATTTATTAAACAATAAATGCGCTTTTTTGTTTTGCGCATCATTAAACGGCTGTGGCAACCGGGTTATTTTATTGCAACCTGCACAATACACAGCAAATTGGATACCACAAACCTGTGCCTTTAACGCTATACATAGGAGGAAATATGTGGTTGGTCTGCAACACATCGGGAAGTATGTAAGGTAGCACTCGCCTTCAAAAAAATATTTTGACTGCTTTTTTTCCGGCACCTTTATTTTAAAGCATTTGAGTAACTACAACCCAAGTTATCCACAATTAGTGGAAAAAATATACTTGCAAGGCTGTTGGTTAAACAGTATCTTAGAGTCGCCTTCTGCTTCAACACAATAAGCCATACGGGCAATGCTGCCAAACCTTACGGTTTTAGCGTTCCTGTTTATGGAAAATATCATGTTTTTTAATAAATAAAATTAAGCAATGAACATCAATGAACCACTCTTGATGGAGAACAAAGAACGATTTGTGCTGTTCCCCATCAAATACCCCGAAGTATGGAAAATGTACAAACAAGCCGAAGCCAGTTTTTGGACTGCCGAAGAAATTGACCTTGCCCAAGACCTAACCGATTGGACCAAACTAACCGATGATGAAAAACATTTTGTAAAGCACATTCTGGCGTTTTTTGCCGCAAGCGATGGCATAGTAAACGAAAATCTGGCCATTAATTTTATGAACGATGTGCAAATACCCGAAGCGCGCTGTTTTTATGGTTTCCAAATTGCCATAGAAAACATACACTCCGAAACGTACAGCCTGCTTATTGATACCTATATTAAAGACCCCGCCGAGCGCAACTACCTTTTTAACGCCATAGACACGGTGCCTTGCGTAAAGAAAAAAGCCGAGTGGGCGCTGCGCTGGATACAAGATGCCCCTTCATTTGCCCACCGTCTTATTGCCTTTGCATCGGTAGAAGGCATATTTTTCAGCGGCAGTTTTTGCTCTATTTTCTGGCTAAAAAACCGGGGGTTAATGCCGGGTTTGGCGTTCAGCAACCAGTTGATAAGCCGCGACGAAGGGCTGCACTGCGATTTTGCCTGCCTTTTGTACGGCATGTTGCAAAACAAACTGTCTTATGATGAGGTAAAAGCTATTATTTGCGAAGCAGTAGAATATGAAAAAGAATTTGTTACCGATGCACTGCCCGTATCTTTAATAGGCATGAACGCCAAACTCATGCAACAGTATATTGAGTTTGTGGCCGACCGCCTGCTCATAGCACTGGGTTATGCAAAAGTTTACAACGCCAACAACCCGTTTCCGTTTATGGAAATGATTAGCCTGCAGGGTAAAACCAACTTTTTTGAAAGCCGCGTATCGGAATACCAAAAAGCAGGCGTAATGTCCGAAAAATCATCGCAGGTATTTGCCCTTGATGAAGACTTCTAACCCTTTTTATCCCGAAAGAAACTTTGTTCACCCAAACAACACCTATAACTCAAACTTACCTGACCATGTAGTTTAAAAATCTCCTGTTTATACAGGATTGGCGCATGTTTTCCCACTTCGTGCCACTGCAATTTGGCGTGGCACGATTTTTTGGAACCCCAAACACACGCCGCCCGTCCTACCCCTGCTAACCTTTTAAGCGCTGCCATATTCGGGGGGGGTTATGCACTCTACCGTTTTTTACATTGCAAAAAACACTTTCATTTCTATAACAATCTGTAAAAACCCAATACCATGTTTGTAATTAAACGAAGCGGAAAAAAAGAAGCCGTATCTTTTGATAAAATTCTTCGGCGCATACAAAACCTTTGCACCGGACTTAACAGTTTGGTAGAACCGGTGGTTATTTCACAAAAAGTGGTGCAGGGCCTTCGAGACGGCATTACCACTACCGAATTAGACAACCTGGCCGCCCAAACCGCCGCAGCCATGAGCACCCTGCACCCCGATTATGGCATACTGGCCGCCCGAATTGCCGTATCGAACCTGCATAAAAACACCCGTGAGTCGTTTTCAAAAAATATACGCGACCTGTTTCGGTATGTTGATGCCAAAGTGGGTAAAGCAGCCCTGGTATCAAAACGACTATATGATATAGTGCAGGCCAATAAAGAACGCCTCGACAATGCTATAGACTATACCCGCGATTTTGATTTTGACTACTTCGGGTTTAGAACCCTGGAGCGCTCTTACCTGCTTAAAATGAACGGTAAAGTAGCCGAGCGACCGCAACACATGTTTATGCGCGTTGCCATAGGCATACACATGGAAGATATTGACGCTGCCATTGAAACGTACCACCTCATGTCGCAAAAGTGGTTTATACACGCCACCCCTACCCTTTTTAATGCCGGCACCCCCAAGCCGCAACTTTCGAGCTGCTTTTTGCTGAGCATGCAAGACGACAGCATACAGGGCATTTACAACACCCTGAAACAATGCGCCGAAATTTCGCAATCGGCCGGAGGCATCGGGTTAAGCATTCACAACATCAGGGCAAAAGGCAGCTATATTAAAGGTACCAACGGCGAATCGAACGGACTGGTACCTATGCTGCAGGTATTTAACGCCACCGCCCGCTATGTTGACCAGGGCGGCGGAAAACGTAAAGGTGCATTTGCCATTTACCTTGAACCCTGGCACGCCGATATTTTTGATTTTTTAGACCTGAAAAAAAACCACGGAAAAGAGGAAATGCGCGCCCGCGACCTGTTTTATGCCCTGTGGATACCCGACCTGTTTATGCAGCGCGTAAAAACCGATGGAACCTGGTCTTTGTTTTGCCCAAACGAAGCCCCCGGCCTGTACGACTGCTACGGCGAGGAGTTTGTGCGCCTGTATGAACAGTATGAACGCGAAGGAAGAGCCAGAAAAACGGTAAAAGCCCAGGAGTTGTGGTTTGCCATTCTCGACTCGCAAGTTGAAACCGGCACCCCCTATATGCTGTACAAAGATGCCGCAAACCGCAAGTCGAACCAGAAAAACTTAGGTACCATACATTCCAGCAACCTCTGCACAGAAATAATGGAATACACCTCCAAAGACGAAGTTGCCGTGTGCAACCTGGCTTCCATAAACCTGAGCAAATTTGTGGAAAAAGGGCAGTTTAACCACCAAAAACTGTTTGAAATTACCAAAACCGTCACCCGAAACCTCAACAAAGTTATTGATGTTAACTACTATCCCGTACCCGAAGCAAAACGCTCTAACATGCGCCACCGGCCTGTTGGCATTGGTGTGCAGGGGCTGGCCGATGCCTTTATTCTGATGCGTTTCCCATTTGAAAGCGAAGAGGCCCGAAAACTGAACCGCGAAATTTTTGAAACCATTTACTACGGCGCACTTACCGCATCCTGCGAACTGGCACAACAACACGGCTACTACGAAACCTTTAAAGGCTCGCCCGCCAGCGGCGGCGTATTGCAATACGATATGTGGGGCGCCGAACCCACCGACCGCTGGGACTGGTACACTCTAAAAGCCAATATTATGAAACACGGACTGCGAAACAGCCTGCTCATAGCCCCCATGCCAACCGCCAGCACCTCGCAAATTTTGGGCAACAATGAGTGTTTTGAACCCTATACTTCCAATATTTACACCCGGCGCGTATTGAGCGGCGAGTTTATTCTGCTCAATAAACACCTGCTCAAAGACCTTATTCAACTTGGCCTGTGGAACGATGACCTAAAAAATGCCCTCATTGCCAACAATGGATCCATACAAAATATAGAAGGAATACCCCATGAAATAAAAGAACTATACAAAACATCGTGGGAAATTAAACAACGCTCCATCATAGACCTGGCAGCCGACCGTGGACCCTTTATTTGCCAAAGCCAAAGCCTTAATGTGTTTATGGAAGACATCAACTACAAAAAACTGTCTTCTTTGCATTTTTATGCCTGGGAGCGCGGCCTCAAAACCGGCATGTACTACCTTAGAACCCGGCCGGCAGCAGACCCCATTAAGTTTACCGTTGACATGAGCAAACTGCGCCGTACCGAAACCGCCCCGGTTGCAGCCACCGAACCCGAAATGCCCCAAACCCTCACCGACGAAGAAGCCATTGAATACATTGGTAAAGTTTGCAACTTAAACGACCCCAACTGCGAAAGCTGCAGCGCCTGATAAACACAACACCCAACCCTGTTTTGCACACCCCCCTTTTACCCGCCCGATGACCTAAACACACATCGGCACAAAAAGGGGGGCGTGTTATCTATGGCAACAAACCCGTTTTACAGGATATGGTAAAATTAACCCCATACCTTGCAAAAAACGCCTAAAAAAGCTACATTTGCACCAACAAACAACACCACCACAAGTAAGCAAACCACCTTAAACAACCAACAGCCATGCTCTTTACCATTTCAACCGGCTCCCTGCAAAAACAACTGCAACTGCTAAACGGCGCAGTAGGCGCCAATGCCGTGCTTCCTATTTTAAACGACTTCTTGTTTGAACTCAACGGCGCCCAACTTACCATAAGCGCCAGCGACCAGGAAACCACCATGATAACCGAAGTAGAAGTAATGGGAACTGAGGACGGCACCGTAGCCATACCCGCCAAATTGTTAAACGATGTACTAAAATCGCTCCCCGAACAACCCATTACCTTTTCTATAGACGCCTACTCTTATGCCATTGAATTGCGTACCCAAAACGGCATGTACAAAATAGCCGGCGAAAACCCCGGCTCCTTCCCAGAAATGACCGCCCCCGAAAAATCAAATACCCTTACCCTTAACTCCGATGTGCTGGCAAATGCCACCGAAAAAACCCTTTTTGCCGTTGGCACAGACCAACTGCGACCGGCAATGACCGGCGTTTTTTGCAATTTTGACGATACTGGCGCTACCTTTGTAGCCACCGATGCCCATAAACTAGTAAAATACGAACACTACGGGCAGCAGTTTACCACAGCCATTCAATTTATTTTACCTAAAAAAGCCCTCACCCTGCTTAAAAATGCACTGCCGGCCAAACAAACCATTGTACACCTTACCTACAACAAAACCAACGCCCTTTTCCGGTTTGAAAACATACAACTCAGTTGCCTGCTCATAGAAGGCCGCTACCCCGATTATACCGTGGTAATTCCTAAAGACAACTCCAATATTGTTACCATTAACCGCACCGATTTGCTGGCCTCACTTAAAAGATCTCTCATTTTCTCTAACAAATCTACCTTTGAAGTAGTACTATCCGTTTCCGAAAACGAACTGAAAATAAATACCCAGGATTTAGATTTTTATACCGAAGCTCACGAATCTATCTCCTGCGACTACCAAGGTACCGCTATGGATATTGCCTTTAATGCCCGGTTTCTGGTAGAATTGCTCTCTTCTATGGATGTTGCCGATGTGTTGATAGAACTCTCGGTACCCCACCGTGCCGCCCTTATTTTACCAGCCGAACAAGCCGAAAACGAAAACCTGCTCATGCTCATTATGCCCATTATGCGTTATTCCTAAAACCAGCAAGTAAAATGTAAATTACAGAACTTTTTTTTTGCAAAAATGGTTTTTCGTTATACCTTTGCGCCGTTCCTGATACAACTGTTGCCAGCATAGCTCAGTTGGTAGAGCAGCTGATTTGTAATCAGCTGGTCGGGGGTTCGAGTCCCTCTGCTGGCTCCCCGCATAAGGCGCCCCGAAACTGTTCGGAGCGCCTTTTTTCTTACACTCAAAATGCCGCCACCGCGCCACCGTTTTATCCTTATGCAGCAACGTTAACTGCGGCTGCAAAACCCCAAACACCATGCAGCAACTACTAAACGGCATTTGGCATTCATTTCCCATCCAGTTGGTGGTCATGCACTTAAAGAAAAACTTGTTGCTGCTTTTTTTCTGGGTGCTTTTGTTTGGCTTTGTTACCAACCTGCTGCTAAAAAAAATGGGGGCCGCCTATCTTTTTTTAGACCCCGAGTACTTGGGGCGGGTTAACTTTTGGGGCTTTTTTTGGGTTGGCTTGGCTTTCGGGTTCTTTTTTATTACATGGAATATTGTATCGTATATGATGCACAGCTACCGTTTCCCGTTTTTAGGTACGCTGCACAGCCCCTTTTTTCACTTTTGCATTAACAACAGCCTTATACCCTTAGCTTTTATAATTACATACCTCCTTTCCTTAACACGGTTTCAGGAGTCGTTTGAGTTTACCCCGCTTTTGTCTGTAATAACATATCACGGCGCTTTTTTAGCTGGCAGTACACTTATGGTATTGCTATTTGCCCTTTATTTCAGGCTTACCAACACCAACCTAAACACCCTGCTCGAAACCCTTAAACGCCTCGAAAAGGTAAACCTGCCTGTAGTCATAACACGCCGCCGCCGCCGTTTGCGCAGACAAGGAATTGGCACAGCGGGCGCCTCGGGGTTTAGCGATAAAGAATGGCAGGTTACCTATTTTTTAAACCACCGGTTAAATATTCGCCGCGTAAGAAGCACAAAACACTATGCACATCAAACCTTAGAAGCCGTGTTTCAGCAAAACCACGCCAATGCGCTTATTATTTTGGGTGTGGCACTTGCCATATTGGTACTGTTGGGTTTTTTAATGGACAAACCGGCTTTTCAACTTCCGGCTGCCGCCAGTGTATTGCTCATTTTATCGGTATTAATGGGGTTAACCGGTGCATTTAACTTTTGGCTGCGCGGTTGGAGAGCTTTAGGGTTGTTAATTTTTTTCATCATCATTAACTTTTTTACCCGATATGATTGGCTTAATTACGACACTAAAGTTTACGGGTTAAATTACCAACTTCCGCCTGCCCCATACAACCCCGCCATCATAAGCGCCCGCGCCGATACAGGACTTATAACCTGCGATATAGAACAGTCCCTGTTTACCTTAGATAGATGGAAAGCCAAGAACGCCCCGCTTACACCACCCGGCATTAAACCCGATATGATAATTCTGAACTACAGCGGTGGCGGAGCAAGGGCAGCTCTTTGGGGAATGACCGTTACACAAACTCTTGACAGCCTGCTGAACAACACCCTGTTTGACCGAACCATGCTCATGTGCGGCTCTTCGGGCGGCATGATGGCAGCAGCCTATCTGCACGAACTGTACTACCAAAAGCAGGCGGGCAATACCGGTATTGTTATGCACAACCCCTCCTACGCCGATGAGTTAACGCGCGATTACCTGAATGCCGTTATTTTTTCTATTGCCGTAAATGACCTGTTTTACCCGTTTCAAACCTTTAAAACTGCCGGTTACACCTACCGAAAAAACCGGGCTTATGCTTTTGAAAAACAACTTACCCAAAATACCGGCGGTGCCATAGCTTTAGATGGCCGCCGCGTAAGCGACTACTACCAGGCCGAAAGCAATGCCAATATTCCCATGTTGCTTATTACCCCCACCATTGTTACAGACCACCGGAAATTGTATATTTCTTCGCAACCAATATCTTACCTTACACGGCCTTACAACCAATACGGCTTTACCCATTCCTCTTTTGAAACAGACGGCGTTGAACTGATGCGCTTTTTTGAGCCATATAACGCCCAAAACGTATTGCTTAGCTCGGCTGTGCGCATGAGCGCTACTTTTCCGTACATTTTACCCTCTACCTACCTGCCCACTTCGCCACCGGCTGAGGTAATGGATGCCGGGTTCAGAGATAATACCGGTTTTGAAACCACTTACCGGTTTCTGCACATTTTTAAAGACTGGATTAATCAAAACGTGGGCAAGGTAATAGTGGTATTTATTCGGTCCGATGAAAAAGACCGCGATGTTAAACGGGTTACCGAAAGCCTTATAGAAAAAGTGGTTAAACCCATTAGCGTTTTCATAACCTTTGAAATGCAGGATTGCTACGCAGATTATATGGCCACAATTGCCGATGATGAATTGCAGGGCAAATTAGAGGTAATTAATTTTGAATATGTTCCCGCTGTTAAAAATGTAAAGGCCTCCCTGAGCCTGCACCTCACTACAAAAGAAAAACAAGATATACGAACTGCTTTTTCAAACGAAGTAAACCAAAAAAATTTGCATAATTTACTCAAAATTTTGGGCAAGTAGAACTGCTACCGCCATCAAATAAATAGGTGTAATCGTTATTTTTACTGCTTGTACAATGCCCGCGGTTTCTGGGTAAGTCTTATTTTGTCAGTCTTGCAATTCGTTAAGGGCAAGCCACGCCATTAACCCCATGCCGGTAATTAGTGCCTCTTCGTCAATGTCAAAAATGGGGGTATGCACATTGGCGGTAATACCGCGTGCGGCGTTGCCGGTTCCAAGTCGGTAGAAACACCCTTTTATTTGTTGGGTATAGTAGGCAAAATCTTCGGCGGTCATGCGCATGGGCAGGTCGTGTACGTTTTCTTTTCCCAACAGTTCTATGGCTGCCTGTTTGCAGCGGGCGGTTAATTCCTCATCGTTAATTAAAAACGGATAACCGTCTGTTATCTGTACACGGCAGACACCGCCCATGGCAGTTGCTACGCCGGTGGCAATTTGCTCAATTTTTTGTTTGGCTTCTTTGCGCCATTGCTCGTTCATGGTGCGCAGGGTTCCCTGTATTCTCACCTCTTCTGGAATAATGTTATAGGCGCCGCCAACCGATTCAATTTTTCCCAGTGTAAGCACACAGGGCACGGTGGGGTCGTTTAGCCGGCTTACCACCTGTTGCAGTGCAGTAACAATATGTGCAGCCAGCACAATAGGGTCAATGGTTAGTTGGGGCACGGCGCCATGCCCGCCCTTGCCATAAATATACAAATCTATCTCATCGCACGAGGCCATCATCATACCGCTTCTGAAACCTACTGCCCCGGCGGGCAACATGGAATATACATGTTGCCCTATGATGCCTGCCGGTTTGGGTGTTTCCAGCACCCCTTCTTTAATCATAATAGAAGCGCCGCCCGGCGACCGTTCTTCGGCGGGCTGGAAAATGAGTTTCACCGTTCCTTCAAATTCGTTTTTCAGTTGGCTGAGTATTTTGGCAGCTCCCAGCAAACTGGCGGTATGGGCATCGTGCCCGCAGGCGTGCATTACCCCCGGAACGGTAGATTTATAAGGCACCTCATTGGCTTCGGTTATGGGCAAGGCATCCATATCGGCGCGCAGGGCTATGGTTTTTTTACCCGGTTTTTTCCCTTCCACATATGCCACCACGCCGGTATTGGCTATGCCGTTGGTAAAAGGCAATCCGTACTGGGTAAGTTTTTCCTGTACAAATGCCGAGGTTTGGTATTCTTCAAAAGACAGTTCGGGGTGGGCGTGTAAATGTCTTCTTATAGCAACCACCTCGGGGTGGGCACTTAGCGCCAATGTTTTTATTTTTTTTATTAATGACATTCCCTAAATTTTGCTAAAAAACCAGCAATAGTAGCAACTGCAAAGATACAAAGTTTCAGTTCGGTAATAGGCATTACTAAAGTCAGGTAATTACGCTTCGCGTATTTTTTTTTTGAAAAAAGCCTAAATAAATTTGGACATTCAATATTTTGATTACCTTCACACTAATTATAAAAGACTTATGTAATACTAACACACACATTAAATAAATAATTGCTTTTTCTTTTTTTAACCTCCTAAATTTTAATTAAATGAAACGTTTTACTTTCACCCTGTTTTTGTTTTCTCTATTTTTTGCTGCCGGTTGTAAGGATGATGAGAACATTCCGGTATCTTGTGAGGGCATTCATTTTGAGTACGATGGTGAGCACGGACCCAGCCATTGGGCAGAATTATGCGAAGGCTATGCTACCTGCGATGGTAGTTCGCAATCTCCTATTGACATTACCGGCGCTGTTCCAGACAACACCTTAGCGGCTATTAACCACACTTACACCAGTTCTGCCACACACATTTTAAACAATGGGCATACTATTCAATTTACCTATGATTCGGGCAGTTCTATCAATCTTAACGGAGCTACTTTTAAATTGTTACAATTTCATTTCCATACAGCAAGCGAACACCATGTAGGCGGGCAAAGCTACCCAATGGAAGTGCATTTGGTACACAAAGATGATGTTATCTGCAACCCTACCGAAACGACTACGAACATTGCGGACAAAGTCCTGACAAAGTAAAATTCATTTCGCTGACCTTATAATTTTTAGGCAACTTATAAGACGGCTCAACTCGCTGTGTGACAAAGCCACAGACGAAGAAACAATCAATTCTTGAATTTCGGTTTTTGCAGTTATGTTTCTTGACGACTTCATTTTTTTTGACATTTTTAATGCAACATTGTTGCAATCACAAAGATAATGATTACTTTTGCAACATTGTTGCATTAACTAAACTTATTTTAAAATGATACCACAAACATTCAACGACTGGACAAACTGCATTGTTAACGACTGCAAAATAAATCTAACAACGGATTTTGCACACCAACGCTTGACCGTTTATAAAGACAATCAAAATAAAGAAACACAAAAATTCATCTCTCTTTATGGCGAACAACATCTTTCAAATATTATTAATTGGCTAGAAAAAATCAAAAATAATGAACAATACTAAAATCAATAAAGCAGACCTAATAGGTATTTTAAGTTCATCAATATGTTTGGTGCATTGCGTAGCTACGCCTTTATTGATAGCATTTGGAGCGGGTTTTATAACAAATCCATTTTTCAAATATCTATTCCTAATTATCTCTTTTGTATCAATTTTCAAAGCAACCGAAAATATAACCAGCAAGAAAATATCACTTCTACTTTGGATTTCGTTTTGGGGCTTTTTATTTTCTACATTATTTCAAGAAGAGTATGAATGGTTTCATTATTCAGGATATTCATTTGCAATCCTAATTATTATTGGACACATTCTAAACATCAAACATTGCAGAGAATGCTCAAAACTAAACGAAAATGAAAATTAGATTATTCAACATAATATTGTTTTGTTATTGCTGCACATTAGCACCAAGTTGCAATCATTCTCACCATTCCGAACAATTACAGGAAGGAGATATACTGTTTCAAAACTTAAACTGTGGCGACTTGTGCAATGCTATTGAAGCAGTAACCGAAGGTGTTAATGGTAAAGATTTTTCTCATTGTGCAATGGTGGTAAATGTAAACGACACATTAAGAGTTATAGAAGCTATTGGCGACAAAGTGCAGGTAAATTCTTTAAAGAAATTCTTCGCAAGAAGTGGCGACACAACCGTAATTCAAAATATCACCGTTGGCAGAGTTAAACATCAGTTTGAAAATTTAATCCCCAATGCAATATCAAACGTAAAGCAACTTATAGGACATCCTTATGACGATGAATTTTTATTAGGCAATGGCAAGTGGTATTGCAGTGAGTTGATTTATGAAACATTTAAAAAAGTTAACAATCAAAATGACTTTTTTGAATTAGAGCCAATGACATTTAAAGACCCGAAAACACAAAACTTTTTTCCTGCTTGGATAAAGTATTACAAAGAACTCAACACAGAAATTCCCGAAGGAAAACCAGGAATAAACCCAGGACTTATCTCTCGTTCCAATAAAATTCAAATCATAAAAATAAATAGTTTCAATGACATCAACAGCAACTAAAAAATTACCCGTAACCGTTTTAAGCGGTTTTCTTGGAGCAGGAAAAACAACCTTGCTTAACCACGTATTACATAACAAAGACGGCTTAAAAGTAGCCGTAATTGTGAATGATATGAGCGAAGTAAATGTAGATGCACGCTTGGTAAACGAACAAAATGTGCTTTCACGAACCGAAGAAAAATTAGTAGAAATGAGCAACGGTTGTATATGTTGCACACTTCGTGAAGATTTGATGATAGAAGTAGAAAAATTAGCCAACGAAGGCAAGTTTGATTACTTACTCATAGAAAGCACAGGTATAAGCGAGCCAGTTCCAATTGCCCAAACTTTTAGTTTTGTGGACGAAGAAAAAGGCATTGACCTTTCAAAATTCAGCTATATTGACACAATGGTTACTGTTGTGGACTGCTTCAATTTTTTTAACGATTTTGGCACAAATGAGTTATTGGTTGACCGAAAACTAACCGATATGGAAGGCGATTACAGAACCATTGTAAATTTGCTGACAGACCAAATAGAATTTGCCAATGTTATTATCTTAAACAAAACGGATTTAGTTGACGCAAAAACGGTTGGACTTTTAAAAGCATCCATCCAAAAACTAAATCCAAGTGCAAAAATACTGACATCCGATTTTAGCAAAGTTGACCCCAAAGAAATTCTGAATACAAAACTGTTTGACTTTGAAGAAGCACAAAATTCGGCAGGTTGGCAGAAGGAATTAGAAGGCGGAGTTCACACGCCCGAAACAGAAGAATATGGCATTTCATCATTCGTTTTTAGAAACCAAAAACCATTTCACCCCAAAAGATTTTGGAAATATTTGAACGAAGAGTATCCAAACGGAGTTATTAGAGCCAAAGGTTTGTTTTGGTTGGCATCAAGACCAAATGAGGCAATCAATTTCAGTCAAGCAGGCGGCTCATCAAGGCTCGAAAAAGCAGGTGTATGGTGGGTAAGTATGCCATTTTCTGAAAGAATCAAATATCAGTCATTTGTTGACAATCGTGAATACATAGAAAATAAATGGCATAAACAATGGGGTGACAGAATGAATGAAATAGTTTTCATTGGGCAGGACATTGACAAAGAAAAAATGATAGCAGACCTTGAAAAATGTTTGTTACAAGACAGCGAACAAAAACAGTTTGAAAGCAAAAAAAGTTTTACTGACCCTTTCCCGAAAAATATTTGACAAAAAAGGGCAGCAGATAATCGAGTAGAGTGGGGCGGCATTAACCGCCCCAGCCCTCTCACACCACCGTACG
>NBMY01000075.1 GCA_002212985.1 Sphingobacteriales bacterium TSM_CSS | reverse complement strand
ATTTTATTACCCTTGCCGATGTGGAATGGGCGGTAAACGGCGCTTTTGCAGGCGGCGGACAAAGCATTGTGCTTACTGCCCCTACCGTAATCGGCTGCACTCCTCAAACCGTACAGGTTACAGCCAGTATTTACTGCTCCAATGACCCTTCGGCGGTTTGGGATTCGGAAACTTTTGATATTACCGTTTTTCCTTCCTATGACCCGACTCTACTTACCTTTGCGCCCAATTGCATCAACCTGCCAACACTTACATCGGCGTGCGCAGAGTATGTGCTTACACAGGTATCTGTGCCTGCGCCACAGCCCGGCAGCAATAACGCCACCTGGAGTGTAAGTTACAACGGCAGCACCTGTATTGACGAAACAGTCTCCTACACCTACACCTGCAACGGTTGCCCGGTGGTTGACGTGCCCCTTGCTGCCAATCTGCCCGTTTGCGACGGTGATGTACCCGATTGGGCTGCTTTGGAAGCACAAATTGTTATAACCGATGCCGACGGAACTGCCAATGGCTTTGCATGGTTTTCAGATGCAGCGCTTACCAACCCGCTTACCGCTGCCGACTATGCCCATTCGGGCGCTTGCGCGGCCGAGACCTTTACCCTGTATGTTGCCGTTTTGTGTACGGCAGGCAACCCGGTACCTGCCGGAACCCTTACCCTTACTGTATTTCCACAACCCTCTACAGTTTCTCCGGCAGGCGGCTGCACGTTGCAGGTGCAAGACAACTGTGGCAATCTGCTTACCATAGAATACCAGCAAACAGACGGCACCTGGAGTGGGAATGTGCCAAATCCGGCTCCAGCAATGGGCGAAACAGCACAATGGAGAGCCTATGTTGCCGGCGCGCCCGATGCCAACGGCGACGGCGCACCCGATTGTATGCAAACCGGAACGGTTATGGCTGTTTGTGCCTGTACACCGCCTCCGCCGCCGTTGGGAGTTGTTACAGATGTTGCAGTATGTGCTGGGGAGGCAAATACCACTGCTTTTGAAGCAACTACAGTGGCAGGTACGTATATCATTTGGATTGATGCGGCAACCGGCTTACCTATTGCAGACGGAACTACGTTTATGCCAACAATACCCGGCACCTATTTTGCACAGGCTGTGCTTGATGACAACGATTTATGCACCAGCACTCAGGTGCCCTTTACCCTTACCGAGTTGCCAACAGAAAACGCCGATTTTACCTACTCCGGCACCCAGTTTTGCCTAAGTGACCCCTCTGCACTTCCTGACATCACCGGAACATCGGGCGGTACATTTTCTGCATCGGGCGGGCTTGTGGTAAACCCGGCATCGGGCGAAATAACGTTTAATCTGGCCGGAACTTTTACCATAACTTATACCACACCCGGAACTTGTGCCGATACTGAAACTTTTAATATATCGGTTATTGACTGTACCACATGTACACCGCCGGCGCCACCTGTGTTGATAACCGGTTTGTTGAGTATTTGTGACGGGAATATTAACAATGCCGCTTTTGTGGTAACCACTCAACCCAACACCTATGTGCAATGGTTTGACAGCAATAACAACCCATTAGACACCGGAAATACATTTGTGCCTTCGCTGCCGGGCAACTATTTTGCGCAGGCAGTAGAAACCGGCAACGATTTATGTGTAAGCACCCAAATTACAGCCACCTTTGAGATATTACCACAGGAAAGTGCCGCATTTACATATCCTGCAACCAACTTTTGTGCCGGCAATACAAACCCTATACCTATTGTCAGCGGCACCCCGGGCGGTACGTTCAGCGCAACAAACGGGTTAACGGTTAATGCTGTTACCGGCGAAATTGACCTGTCTTCTGTTCCGGCAGGAGGCAGTTTTGAGGTGATTTATACAACCGGCGGTTTATGTGCAGGCAGTGATACAGTAGCAGTTACAATAACCGCCTCTGGCATTAATGCCGATGCCGGCCCGGATATCAACATTTGTGAGGGCAATGCGGCGGCACTTTCGGGGTTAATTACTTCGGGCATAGCTGCTTCGGTAAACTGGGCTGCAACGCCCGGAAGCGGCGATTTCAGCAATGCAACTTCGCTTTCGGGTAATTTTACCCCATTGGTAACCGGCAGTGTTAATTTATATTTGGAAGTTACAGATGACTGTGGAAATACTGCCATCGACTCGCTGATGTTAACTGTACAGCCGCAGGTGGTTATTAGCGTAAGTGGCGATGCTACCATTGCTCAGGGGCAAACTACCCAACTAATCGCCACGGGCGCAAGCAATTACACATGGCAGACTAGCCCTACGCTAAGTTGTACCAATTGCAGCAATCCAATAGCAGCGCCTGATGAAACAACCACCTATGTGGTAAGTTCTGATGATGCCTGTTCAGAAGCAGTTTCGTTTACGGTAATTGTAACGCCGGCGGGGGAGAAACTCCTTGTGCCCAATGCTTTCAGCCCTAACAATGATGGCGAAAATGACGTGTTTAACGTATTTAGCAGTCAACTGCTGAACAGTTTTACCCTGTACATTTATAACCGTTGGGGCAATCTTGTTTTTGAAACCAACAACCCTGCCGAAGGTTGGGACGGTACCTACAATGGCAAGGAACAGGAAATTGGGGTATATGTTTACGCCATAAAATACAGTTTTGCCGATGGTTTTGAACAGTATAAAAAGGGAAATATAACTCTTGTAAGATGAGAGAAATACCACTTATGCCATCATTTTGCCTGTTAACGGCGCTTTGTGGCAGGAGATGGCATATCCCATATTTCGTTGCCCAATTTTGGGCATTTTATGTAATTCTGCCTATTTTTGGGCAATTTAGTAAGAGGCATTGCAATTGGCGCAAATAAAGTATTGGGCAAAAACATTTGCCGCAAACAATATTCTGCCATTCACATTCCTATGCTATCACTCATTAAACATGAAACAGAACCAGAAAATTGAATTGCGCAACCTGTTGCTGGAAGATTATTTAGACCTGAAAAATGCCTCTATAGAGGCCTATTCGGGAATGGGAGGCGATTTTTGGGACGAACAGCAATTATCGAGGCTGCTTTCCATTTTTCCCGAAGGGCAACTTTGCGTAACTGTAGATGGCAAGGTAGTGGCCAGCGCTTTATCTATTATTGTGGATTACAAAAAATTTGGCGATAACCACACCTATGAGCAGATTATTGGGAATTACACCTTTAATACGCACGACCCCGACGGCGATGTGCTGTATGGGATAGAAATTTTTGTTCACCCGCAATACAGGGGGTTGCGGTTGGGGCGCAGGCTGTACGATGCCCGGAAAGAACTATGCGAAAATCTAAATCTGCGCTCCATCATTGCCGGCGGACGTATTCCGAACTATGAACTGTATGCCAACCAGTTAACCCCACGGCAATACATTGAGAAGGTTAAAATGAAGGAAATATTTGACCCAACACTGGCCTTTCAACTGTCTAACGATTTCCACGTGCGAAGGGTATTACGCAATTACTTGCCCGGCGATACACAATCTAAGGAGTATGCTACCTTGCTGGAGTGGATAAACATTTACTACCAAAAAGAAGAGCGCCTCATAAATACCCCCAAAACTACGGCAAGACTTGGCTTGGTGCAATGGCAAATGCGCCTGTTTGATGATTTTGACGCCCTTATGAAACAAGCCGAATACTTTATTGATGCCGTAAGCGGCTACCAAGCCGATTTCATTTTGTTTCCTGAATTTTTTAATGCTCCTCTGATGGCAGACTTTGATTACCTTGGAGAGGCAAAGGCCATACGCGAACTGGCAAAATTTACCGATGCTATAAAGCAAAAGTTTATAGAGTTTGCCATGTCTTACAATATTAACATCATTACCGGAAGTATGCCTTATGTTGAAGATGAAAAATTGCTTAATATATCTTTCCTCTGTCGCCGAGACGGAACTTGGGAGTACTATCAGAAAATACATCCAACTCCTTCGGAGGTAAAAAGCTGGGGTATGACGGGCGGTAACCGAATTAAAATTTTTGACACAGACAGCGGACGCATTGGCATTTTAATATGTTATGATATAGAATTTCCGGAACTTGGACGCTTATATGCCAAGCAAGGTGTTCAAATTTTATTTGTTCCTTTTTTAACCGATACGCAAAATGGCTATAACCGTGTGCGGCGCTGCGCACAGGCGCGGGCTATTGAAAACGAATGTTATGTAGCCATTGCTGGCTGTGTGGGTAATTTGCCGCAGGTAAACAATATGGATATACAATATGCTCAATCGGCAATTTTTACCCCGTCTGATTTTGCTTTTCCTACCGATGCCATTGGCGCAGAAGCTACTCCTAATACCGAAATGATATTGATTGCCGATGTAAATCTGGAATTGCTGAAAGAGTTGCACGAATACGGCACCGTACAAAACCTGAAAGACCGCCGTAGCGACCTGTACAGCCTTATTTACCGAAAACCCGAAGCTTAACACAGACCAATTTAAGTTATATGATGCCTCACAACAAACTTTCTGTTGAAAGTGCCTTACAACAGGAATTTACCCAATTTGCTGCTTTAATTAAGCAATTGCCCGACGACCTCTTTACCCAAACGCCCAATGGAAGTTGGTCGGCCGGGCAGCATTTAGAACACCTGATTTTAAGTACAAAACCCGTAAATCTGGCTTTGCGCTTGCCGGGCTGGTTGCTGATACTGCTGTTTGGTAAACGCAACAACCGCCCCGGGCGCAACTACAACGAGGTTGTGGAAAAATACCGGGCAGTTTTGGCTAACGGTGCAGTAGCTACAGGCGGGTATGTGCCCAAGCCGGTTATGGCTGCACAAAGAGCAAAACTGTTGAAGATCTTTTTAAGCCAGTTAAAGCAACTTACCGGAAGTTTACAGCGCATAACCGATGAACAGTTGGATAATTGCATAGTACCGCATCCGTTACTGGGCAAAATGACCCTTCGGGAAGTATTGTTTTTTACCATATACCATACCGGCCACCATCTCAAAATCTTGCAAAGCAGGGAAAAATTAGAGGGCATTTAAATTTTATTTTGAATGAAAACTGTTGATATATATCAGATTGATGCTTTTGCCGATGCTGTTTTCAAAGGCAACCCTGCTGCCGTATGCCCTTTGCAGGAATGGCTGCCAGATACACTCCTTCAACACATAGCAGAGGAAAACAATTTGTCTGAAACGGCTTTTTTTGTGCCCCAAATTGACGGAAGCTACCATTTGCGCTGGTTTACTCCCGAAGTGGAGGTAGATTTGTGCGGACATGCTACGCTGGCAGCAGGGCACGTATTGTTTGAGCATTTATTGCACAGTGGCGATGAGATACATTTTTACTCGCACTTGAGCGGCAACTTGCATGTTTTGCGAAACCGGGACTTATTGACTCTCAACTTTCCGGTGCGAAAGGCACAAGCAGCCCCGCTTATCGAAACGCTTAGGGCAGGTTTTAACTTGCAGCCGGAAACAGTACATAAATCGAGAGATTATCTGCTCGTGTATAACACCGCTGCCGAAATTCTACAATTGCAACCCAATTTTATGCATCTTAATCAATTAGGAAACGAGGCATTGGGTATTATTGTAACTGCTCCCGGAAATGACATGGGTTGCGATTTTGTATCTCGGTTTTTTGTACCCAACTCGGTTATTGGTGAAGACCCGGTTACCGGTTCGGCGCATTGCACGCTTATTCCATATTGGGCAGAAAAATTGGGTAAAAATCAACTTCAAGCCAAACAGGTATCGGCTCGCGGCGGCACTCTTTTTTGCGAATTATCGGGCAACAGGGTGCTGATAAGCGGGCATGCGGCTACCTATATGAAAGGGTGCCTGTATTTACCCGAAGTTTTATAAAATCCTCTTCTCTAATATTGCAGACAGTTACTTGTTATATTGGTTCCGGTGCAGTTTCCAAAGCCAGAGTTTACCATCCTGGGGATGCATAATTTCATCGGTTAATATCATGCCACAGTTTTGCAATACTTTGCCCGACGCATTTTTTTCGGCCAATGTATGTGCCTGTACTATGAGTACCTCATTAAATTCAAAGGCATGGGCAATAAGTGCTGAGGCAATTTCGGTAGCAATACCTCTGTTTCGGTAGTGCGGTGCTACTTCGTATCCTATTTCTACCATGCCGCCGGCATCGGGTTTGCCGGTATAGCCACAACTTCCTACCAACATATTATCGGGCTTGTAAACAGGCAAATAAGTAAGCCAACCAAACTCATCAGGAAACAGGCGCATTTTTTCAAGAGTAAAGGTAAAAGCAGGCGCTCCGAATTCTGTCCATACTTGCGGAACATTTACCTGCAACAGTTTTGCGAGGGCCTTATTGCCTTGAATTGCGGCTTCCGCCATTTGCTGGGTGCAGGGGTATAAAACAAGTCTTTCTGTTTCAATAAACTTAATCATTTATAAAGCTTGTTTGCCTGTAGTAACGGAAATTACTGTACCATTTTTGAATTTCTACGGCAATAAAAATTAGCAGTGCCGGTGCAAAGGTGCACATCAATTCAACTGCAGACAGCGGTTGGGTTTTAAAAACGTTGTTCATCATCGGAATGTAAACGGTGCATAATTGAATAAGTATGGTAACAATTATGGTAATTAGAAGGAACGGATTGGAGAAGAAGTTTAGTTTGAAAACCGATTCTCTTTCTGACCGAATGGCGAGGGCTAAGGCTAACTGGCAAAAACAAAGTGTGCAAAACACCATGGTTTGCCAGTGAATATTAGCCGAATGGTAGGAAATATATTGGGTAAGCAGGGTGAAGCCGCCCATAAGCAACCCGATGATTACAATATGCCAGCCAAGTCCGTTGGCAAAAATGCTTTCTTTTGGGTGTCGGGGCGGTCGGCTCATAATGTTTTTTTCCGCGGGTTCGGCAGCTAAAGCAAGACTTGGCAGTCCATCGGTAACCAGGTTAATCCATAAAATATGAATAGGCTGGAGCGGAATGGGCAATCCCAAAAACGGCGCCAGTAAAATTGTCCAGATTTCGGCAGAGTTGCCTGTCATAATAAATTTGACAAACTTGCGGATATTGTCAAAAATACGCCTTCCTTCGCGCACGGCTTTAACAATAGTGGCGAAGTTATCATCGAGCAAAATCATGTGGGCGGCTTCTTTTGCCACATCGGTGCCGGTAATGGCCATAGCAACGCCAATATCGGCATGTTTTAAGGAGGGAGCATCGTTAACCCCGTCTCCGGTCATGGCTACAAACTGCCCTTTTCTCTGAAGCGCTTCCACAATAGCAAATTTTTGTTCGGGCGTAACTCGGGCATAAACTTTTATATGGGATACTTTGCTTTCCAGTTCATGGGTTGTCATTTGCAACATTTCCGAACCGGTTATTACCAGATCGTTTTTATGGGTTATGATGCCCAGTTTTTGTGCTATGTATCGTGCGGTTTGAGGATGGTCGCCGGTAATCATTACGGTATGAATGCCGGCAGTTTTACACCAATGAACCGATTGAGCTGCTTCGGGGCGTGGCGGGTCTATCATACCCAAAGCGCCAAGGAGGGTGAAATCTTGTTCCACGTTGTGGGGTAGCAAAGGGTTGGGTAGTTGCTGCCAGGTGCGCATGGCAAATCCCAAAACCCTGAATCCGTTTGCCGACATGGAATTTACCGCTTTTTCCCAGTTTGTTTTTTCGTGGTGACTCAGGTTGGCGGCATTGGGCAGCAGTGTATCCATAGCGCCTTTGGTAAAAGCAATAAAAGTTCCGTTGTTAAGCGCATGAATGGTGGTCATGCATTTTCGGGTAGCATCAAACGGTATATGGGCAATTTTAGGATATTGCTTCAGAAGCGATTCTTTGGGATAGCCAAATTGCAGGGCAAATTCATACATGGCTTTTTCGGTCGGGTCGCCCAAAAGGTTTCCATCACCGCCGGTCTGAATATCGTTGTTGAGCGCAGCGGCGGTGAGCAGCCATTGAGCATCGGGTTCCTGCATAAATTTGACAAACCGGCTGCTGTCATATTGTTGGGCTTTGTAAATAATGCCTTCGGCCGACATTTTATTTTGTGTTAGTGTGCCGGTTTTATCGGAACAGATATAGGTAACAGAGCCAAGGGTTTCTACGGCAGGAAGTCTGCGCACTAATGCATTATTTTTTACCATTCTTTTAGCCCCCAATGAAAGAGAAATGGTAACCATAGCCGGCAGCGCTTCGGGTATGGCGGCAACTGCCAATGATAGGGCTGTAAGTAACATCAGTACCGGTTTTTCGCCCCTTAAAATGCCCAGAACAAATACAATTGCACAAATAAAAAGAAAAATGAACGCCAGTTTACGGCTGAAAGCTGCAAGACGTTTTTGCAATGGGGTTTGTACTTCTTCCTTTTCCAGCATTTGGGCAATTTTTCCCAACTCTGTGTGCATACCGGTAGCCACGGCTACGCCCATGCCATTGCCGCTTGCCACAAAAGTACCTTTAAAGGCCATGTTCAGACAATCGGCCAACATAAGGTTTGGTTCGGTTATACGTTCGGGTTGTTTTTCTACCGGCACCGATTCGCCCGTGAGCGAGGCTTCTTCAATTTTAAGCAACCGTGCTTCAAACAGACGTAAATCTGCCGGAACAATATTGCCGGCTTCCAGCAAGACTACATCGCCGGGCACAATTTCCGATGCGGGTATGCTGTGCGGCAGCCCGTTTCTTAAAACAGTAGCCATAGAAGCTGCCATTTGTTGAAGTGCTTCCATGGCGCGCCCGGCGCGATACTCCTGATAAAAACCAATGGTCGCGTTCAGCACTACAATGGCAAGTATTACCATAGTATCGGAAATATCGCCCACATAACCCGATATAACTGCAGCTATCAGCAAAACCACAATCATAAAATCGGTAAACTGCCGCAGCAGAATTTTAAGTGCCGATAGTGTTTGCGTGCTTTCTATTTCGTTTGGTCCAAATGCCCGGCTTCTGTCTGCCACTTCGTCGGCGTTAAGCCCCGAAATGCGCGATTTTAAAAGGGTAAAAACCTCTTCCGTGTTTTTATGATACCATTGTGAGAAATTTTTTTCGGGAGGCACCATGTTCTTAACCTTGCGCATGAGTAGTTTTGGGTTTGGCGACTGCCAATTTAATAATTTGCCAGTAGCCGTTTGCCAGTAGCCCGCCGTTTGCATAATATCCCCGTTCTTTTAGGAGCGTATGCATTTTGGGGTAGTTATAAGGCGGAATACTCATAAGCAAATGGTGCTCTACATGGTAATTTACATAGTGCGGAGCAAACAACATACGTTCCAGCCAGTTGGCATATGTGGTGCGGGTATTGGTAAGCGGATTGTTGCGGTCTGGAACCATGCTGTGTTCTGCCATAGCGCGCACTCTTATGCAAAAGTTGTAGGTAGTTAGCAAAGCGCTAATCCAAAGCAGGTAGAGCCAGAGTGCCCCGCAAAGCCACAATATACCTGCTAAAATTAATTGAGCCAGAAGTGGGTTTAAAAGGTGTGCCCGGGCATTTTGAACTACTTTTAGCGGTGTATGTTCTTGTTGGGGTAGGGTAATTACCTCGCCGCCAAGGCTGTATTTAAGAAAACCAAGGTGCATGGCAAATACGCCTATATAACCCTTAATGCCTGTTGCACCGCTCAAATCGCGCATAAATTTACGGGCCATGCTGGCAGGCGTAGCAGGATAGCCTTTGGTAAGCAAAAGGTCGGGATCGTTGTTGCTGCCGGTGTGCAGGTGGTGCTGCAGGTGATAAGGCCGGTATTGCTCTACGCTGTGAAAAACAGGGTAAGCACCCAACCAGTTGCCAATAAATTCGTTGGCTTTTTTGGAGGTAAACAGGGCATTGTGCGAAGCGTCGTGCATAATAATTGAGCAGGCCAACTGTTTACCGCCTAAAATAAACAAGGCAATAATAATGGTAAAGAAATTGGGAAAAAAACCGGCCAAAGCCAAGGCAAAAGCTATCCAGCCCCATGTATGCAAAATTTCGAGGCTTGCCCGAAAGTTTGATTTTTTTCTGAGAAGTTGAATTTCCTCTGTGCTGAAAAACCGACTTGCTTTCATGTATTGAGGCATAAAAATTATTTCATTGCCACAAATTTACCCAATTTTGGGCGAATATGCCTAATGAAT
This sequence comes from Sphingobacteriales bacterium TSM_CSS, assembly GCA_002212985.1. GTDB lineage: Bacteria > Bacteroidota > Bacteroidia > Chitinophagales > UBA2359 > UBA2359. Next base: position 24,085 of record NBMY01000075.1, on the reverse strand, counting down.
GCTCAAAAACTTTTGCCTGTAATGCTTGTTATCTGGGCACCTCAATACTGCGTACAATGATGTCTATTACCTGATCGGCGCTAACACCTTCCATTTCTTTTTCGGGGCTAAGAATGAGGCGGTGGCGCATAACAGGTTTACACATAAACTGAATATCTTCGGGCGTAACAAAATCACGTCCCTGCATGGCAGCCATTGCTTTTGCCGATGCCATAATTGCCAGCGAAGCCCTTGGCGAGCCGCCCAAATACAGGTCTTTGCTGTTTCGGGTAGCATGAACAATGCGGGCAATATAGTGCAGCAGTTTTTCGTCAACCAATATTTGTTTTACCTGTTGTCGGTATTGCATGAGTTGGTTAATGTTAAGTACCGGCTCAATATCGGTAAATTGGTGGTTGTTTTTTCGTTGGTGAAACCCCAAAAGTATTTGAATTTCTTCTTCAAAAGTAGGGTATTGCACCTCAATTTTAAATAAAAACCGGTCGAGTTGTGCTTCGGGCAGGCGGTAAGTGCCTTCGTGTTCAATAGGGTTTTGGGTTGCAAGGGTAAAAAACGGCGGCGGCATTTCGTAGCGTTGCCCGTCTATGGTAATTTGCCGCTCTTCCATTACTTCAAACAAAGCAGATTGGGTTTTTGCCGGTGCGCGGTTTATTTCATCAATGAGTACAATGTTTGAAAAAACAGGGCCTTTTTTAAACTCAAATTCCGATGTTTTGAAATTATACACCGAAGTTCCCAACACATCAGAGGGCATTAAATCGGGGGTAAACTGTATGCGCGAAAAATCGGCCGATACGGTTTTTGCCAACAGTTTGGCAGTAAGGGTTTTGGCAATTCCGGGTACGCCTTCTATGAGTACGTGCCCGTCGGCAAGCAATGCGGCAATGAGCAGATCTATAAAATTTTGCTGCCCTATAATAATTTTGCCGATTTGCCGCTTTACCGCTGCACACATTTGCTCTATGCCGCTCAGGTCAATGCGGTTTTCAAATGAGTAGGTATCTTCGCTCATAATAATGGCTTGTTTAGCTGGTGTGCAAAGTTCGTTTTTTTTTGTTATTTTGCTGTATTTGCCTATAAGTGCCGTTAAAAATGTTTTTACCGGCTGCCGGTAAAAAACGCTTTCTGCCGTTACAAAAGCACTTTTACGTTTGTTTTAACATTTATTAACCTCATTTTGGAAACAATTACAGTTGTTGTGCGGTTACATGATTGTACAAGTTACACATCACTTAAAGTTTAAAGTCATGAAAAACGAAACGAGCAAAACCCGAAAAGAGTTGCATAACGCGCAACCCGAAGATTTGACCTTATCATTTAAAGAGCGCCAACAGTTGGAGATTGAAAAAGCACAGCGTGAAGCACGCTGGAAAATGCAATTGTTCGGACATGTTTAACCGTTTGCTTTATTTGGCGGTTTCCATAAAAAAGACAGCTTTTGCCAAGGCTGTCTTTTTGCTTTTATGGAGTTGACAAAGAAACCGGAATTACCTTGCCGTTAAACAGGTGGTGACCGGTTTGGGCAAATTGGGCAATAAACGTTGCTATGGAACGCGGTGATACCTGTGCTTGTTGTTGCGGGAAAGCTTTGCCGAACATTTCTGTTTGTACGGCGCCCAAGGCAAGGCAATTTACCGAAATACCTTCATGTTTCCATTCCTCTGCCAGGCATTCGGTAAGGGAGGCAAGCGCCGCTTTTGAGGCGCTGTAGGCGCTAAGCCCGGTAAATTTGGGACTTCCCTGGTACCCACCCATGCTGCCAATATTTACCACATGCGCCCCTGGCCGGGCAAAACCGGGGTAAAGTTCCTTCAACAACCGCACTACCGAAAACAGGTTAACCGAAAAAGTATGTTCCCAATCGGCAGGCTTAAGGGCAGTAAAAGGCTTGTTTTGCAAATACCCTGCATTGTTTATCAGCACATCGGTTTTTGTAAAATGGGTATAAATTTCAGGCAGGAGAATGCCCTCAATTGCTTGGGTAAGGTCAAAAGGCAGGGCAATCATGTTGTTATAAGGGCAAAGATGTTGCAATTCTGCCAAACGGCTCTCATTCCGGGCAATTCCAATTACCCTGTTTATCGGGTTTTGGCATAACTGCCGCACCAGTTCAAAACCAATGCCGGCACTTGCGCCGGTAACAATTACGTTCATACGAATGTTGGGTAAAATAAACAAACTATTGGGTTGTTTGCACAGCCCTACAAATCACCCAGCATAGGGCGCAGTACAATATCTTCCACAACTGTTCTTTCAGAAAGCCGGTAACAGCCGTACACAGCCTCGGCAATGTCTTCGGGCGCCATAATGCGCCCGGAATTGACATCGGAGCTTTCCCAGGAAGCGGTGTACACTGCGCCGGGCAGTACGCTGGTTACCTTTATGCTAAAGGTTTTTAATTCCTGGCGCAAAGCCTTTGAAAAACCGTAGAGGGCATGTTTTGATGCTGTATAAGACACGCAATCTTCAAACCCGATAAGGCTTGCCACCGAACAAATATTAAAAATGTGACCCGATTTTTGGTTGGTCATCTTAGGCAGTAGTGCGCGTGTAAGGTGATAGGGTCCATAAAGGTTAATAGCCATCATTTGTTCCAGCAGCCCATCGGGTTCGCGCAATATAGGGTTGGTTAAAAACAAGCCGGCATTGTTAATGAGTACGTCAATGGTAGGGCATTCTTTGTTTACCATTTCTGCAAAAGTAAGCACTTCAGTTTTATTGCCCATATCAGTGGCAATGTACAGTACCCGAATGGTGGGGAAATGCTGTTCCAAATCGTTTTTAAGTTGTTGCAACTCCATTTTATTGCGGGCACAAACGGCAAGGTCAAAACCTTCTGCGGCAAAACGCCGGGTTAATGCCCGGCCAATTCCTTTAGTGGCGCCGGTTATTACTGCAAACATATAGCAAAATGCACTTTAATGAAGTGAATAAAAAAGTAGGTTAAGTCCCCTTTAAGTCAGTTTCGGGTAAAAAAACGCTCCGGCAGGGTGTGACCGGATTGGTAAAACTGCCGTCAAACAACTGCTGGTGAACCGGCTGCAAAGATGCTGCAATTTTTGCTCTTAAAAAAGTTGCCTTAATCATTTAACCATCGGAGTTTTTACCTGTCATAAGACAACGTGCAAGCTTTTTTGCATAAGCGCCGTTAAACTGCTAAAAGTAAAAAACGAGTTGTAACTTTACGCCCTCCCCTTAACCCATTCAAAACCCGGCTTCGGCACGCGGCAAGCATACAATGGCATCTGCATGCAGTATAGCCGCAATACCGTACCGTCAATAGTTGCCATAACCAATTTGCCGGTTATAAAAAAAGTATGCCACCCTGCTATTACAAGAAACCGCTCATAAAACCATGTTATATCAAACTTTGCTTCGCATGTTATGCCTGCCGGCAACCTTGTGCCTGTTTTTGTTTTCTATACTATCGGCAGTGAAAGTACAGGCGCAGGAATTGCCGCCGCCTGCTTCCAATGTTCAAAATATAGAATCGGGAGCCTACCTGATACCACTCGACCAAAGCAAACAGCAGGCAACCATCACCGATGCAGTAAACGGACTTACTTTTTCTGGCATTAACCTCGCCGCTTACGGGCTGGTTCATCTTTTGCTTCAAAACGGCATTCCGGTAAAATGGGCTATTAAAGCATCTAAACCTAAAGATGGAATTGATTTTACCGCCACAGTTGCCCGATTATACCCTTCGGCGCAGGCGCCTGCCACTGCCGATTTTGTGGGAAGTGTTTTTGTTATTGACATGGCCGATATTAACCAATTGGTTTGCAACCCGGTGAATACCCCCGCTTTCCCTGATATTGACAGCCTTATTACGGCTTTTGGCAACGATGTGGCAGTTTATACGCTCAATACCGCTACGCCAATAGATGTGCGCTATACGCTGCGGTTTGCCCCCGAAATTGCCGTTTTGAATAATGGCGGAAACACCGCGGCTTTTACCCAAATATTTAACGCTGCCCACATACCCTATTCCGAAATTGGGAACGCCGATTTGCAAACTGCTACCGATTGCTATACCTTTATTTTACAGCCCAATGCCACAGGCGCTGCTACTGTAACAACAACCTATGTGGCTGCAGTAAACAATTTTATTAACAGCGGCGGTAATTTCTGGGCACAATCGGGCATGGCGCTTGCGTTGGAAAATCAGGGTTTGTTTATGACCACTGCCGGCATTTTGGGTATCAACACTGCCATTACCCCGCCTTTTAACTATGTGGCTTCGGCAATGCCGGTTTTGCAGTTTGAGGGTAATTTTCCGGCAGGATTAACCGGCGATATGGGAACTTTCGGCTTAGCTGCCGGCAGCTCGTGGAGGCCGGCAACCTATCCGTGCCTTTTGCTGAACCTGCCGGTAGGAGCCAACCAATTTGTTTGCTATGCAGCCGATGTAAATGGCGCTATTGCCGGTGGCAACCTGTATTATTGCGGCGCCAATGAGTTTTCCCTTACTGCCATTGCTCCAACACCTGCCAATGCAGCAGAAATTTTGCAAACACAACGCATGGTTTTAAATGCTGCCTTTGTGCCTGCCGCTATTAACTATGCCTGCGCCGGAAATGATATTTGTATTTGTCGCGGAGAAAGTGTAAAATTGGGCTGTACCGAGGGCGGTTTTGCCGTAGGAGAAGTTTCCTGGACACCGGCACTTGGGCTTAGCTGTACCGATTGCCCAAACCCTATTGCCAATCCTCTGGTTACTACTACCTACACCGTTACGCCGGTAAATGGTAGTTGCAACGCTTTTGCTTCGGTTACAGTTACAGTAATTCAGGATAAACCGCAGGTAAGTAATTTGGATATTGATTGCAATACCGATAAAACTGCCTATACCGTTTCTTTTACCATGACCGGCGGCGATGCTGCTACTTATCAGGTTAGCGGTAATACCGGCACATTTAACGGCAATGTTTTTACCAGCGACCCCATACCTACCGGTACTACTTATACTTTCAGTGCAGGAGATTCCTATCATTGCGATACGCTTGTTACCGGCTCTTTTAACTGTGTGCTTTGCCAGCCGGCTGCCATTTTAACCGGCGGCGGAAGCGCCTGCCTCGACGGTAATGTGAGTGCACTTGATTTGCAGGTATCATTTGCCGGGCAAGCTCCATGGGAATTGTATTACGCCATTGACGGAGAACCGCAACTGCCGGTTAGTTCCGAAATACCCGATTTTACCCTTTCTGCTACACAAAGCGGACAATATACATTGGTATCGGTTGAAGATGCACACTGTTTTGGCAGTGTTACCGGTACCGCTTCGGTAAGCGCCATACCGGTGCCGGTTGTTAATTTAGGCTCCGATACTACCCTTTGCTTAGGTGAGGTAATTACCCTCAACGCCAACCTGCCCGAAACCGATTTGCTTTGGCAAGACGGCTCTACGCAAAACACCTACGCTACTGCCGTAAGCGGTACTTATTGGGTACAACTGAGCAACGAATGCGGGTTGGCTGCCGATACCGTGGTGGTTACTTTTGAAGATTGTTCGGCGCCGCGCTGCCGTCCGTTGCTGCCCGATGCTTTTTCGCCCAATGCCGATGGGGTAAACGACCTGTTTACCGTAGTATTTAATTGCGAGGTAAGTTATTTCAGGCTGTTGGTTTTTGACCGTTGGGGGCAGCAGGTTTATGAAAGCAGCAACCCCCATGAAAGCTGGGCCGGATTGCAAAACGACCGCTCCTTGCCGCTTGGCTTATATGTTTGGAAGTTAGAATACCAGTTTGCCGAAGATGCAGAGGACCCTCATCGGATTGCGAAAGGCAATATACTGTTGCTGCGCTAAACGCAACTCCCCCGACGTATATTGTCGGGCACATTCTTACCCGCGGTTCGCTATCTTAGTACCACTATTTTGCCTGTAAACATGCCGTTCTGGGTTTGGCACTGTACAGGGTACAACCCCGGTTTAAGTTCATGAACCGAAAGTTGAAGGGTATTTGTACCCGTGGCTGCATAAGTTTGCAGCAGCTGCCCTTGCAAATTATATACCGAAACGGCAGTTATGGCAGTCGGTGCGGTTAAAAGCGCAACATTTCCGGCAGGGTTGGGCGTTATTTGCAACATTTTTCCGGCGGTAGCCTCAATATCAGGCAATCCAACTCCGGGTGCATACCCATCGGTAATGTTAAACAGGTCAATGCCGCATTCAAAGATGCTTTCGGGTGATCCGGCATGTGCTAAGGCAACAAACTGCATATTGGCTGCAGGAGCAAGAAAATCGGACACCCTAAACGTTTCTAAGTGCCATTGATGTTGGGTAATATCATCGGGGTAGAGGGTGCGCAGCAGAACAGTTTGCGTGCCGTTGCTCAGGTAAAAACTCAGGGTATCGGCGCCGGTGGTGGAGTTAAAGGCAGAATACCAACGGTAGAAACTCAGGTATGGGTCGGCATAACCGGTTAAATCCATGTGTGGGCTAAGCAGGGTAGAACTGCCACTATCGAGGTCGTAAGATTCCGGACCGCCGTTGCCGTTGCCGGTTAAAAAGCAGACACCGCCGGTATCGCCTGACACATCAACATCCGGATTGCTCGATTGGTCGGCGTAATTGGTTCCTATAGGAACAACCCTTGCCCATGCGCCATCGGCATTAGCACCCGAATTACTCACTGTCCAGCCAAGGTCTGCATAGCAATCGTCGTAATAACCCCGTTCAAGGTTTAGGTTTTGGGTATTGTTACTGCTGTTTACCGGCAGTCCGCCCAAGTATTGAGGCAAGTACCCCCATGCGGCTGTATAAATAGCAAAAATATCGGTATAGAGGTTGCTGAAAATGGCATTGCCGGCGCTGCCGGTTTGGTTTTGGTAAACGCCCATAGAATGGCTCAATTCTACAAAGGCGTTTTCAATGCCTTGAGCGGTTTGTGCATCGGCAACCTGTACGGTAAGATTGTAGGGCGCTTCGGGAATTAAAGTTACGTTTAATTCAAGGGTTTCGCCGGCGGTAAAAAACACATCGGAGTAAGTAATCGTTTCGTATCCGTACTTTGAAAACTGAAGCGTGTATAAACCACCCGAAGGAAGTCCGGCCTTAAAATTGCCGGTAAAATCGGAAGTTGCAGCAATGCCGGTTCCGGTTATTTGCACCGAAACATCGGGCAAGGGAAGCCCCGATACTTCATCGAGTGCAAAACCCCTAAGGTATGCGGCGCGTTTGTATTGCGGTTGCATGATGAACAGCCCTAACTGCCGGTCGCTTGCAATAACATTGCCCGAAGGGAAAAGCTGGTAAACACCCCAGCAACCCTGCGAACCCGGCCCGGCAAGGGGTGTTGTGTCAAAATATTCGGTTTCAACCAGTATATCGGGTTCATGAGCATCTACTATTCGCACACCGTCGCGGTAGTAAGAAATTACCAGAAAATCATTGAGTACATGCACATTATGCGGCATGGAATTGCTGCCCGGATGCGATTTGTAGCGGCCAACCTCCTTTATATCGCTTAGGTCTGTAATATCATAGGCAGTTACAGAGGCATTGTTTTTTTCATCGGTGGTAAATAAAAACTGTCCGTTATCGCTCAACCAACAGTTATGCGTAAACAGGCTGGGCGTACTTTGATGGGCCAACACGGTAAGGTTGTTTTTATCTGAAACATCTACAACGGTAAACTGCCCAACGTAAATTTCGCAGGCATACATGATGTTGTTGCGTACATACACATCATGCACATATTGTGTGGTATAGGTGTTCACCAAAGTCGGACTCATGGGGTTCACATTCAAATCAAGAATGGCAACACCGCGGTTGTTTACCGGTATAGTTCCGTCCATGTTGTTATAGCCCGAAATATAGGCGTACCCAAACTCATCTATCCACAAGGTGTGCGAGGTTTTAATCAGTCCGTCTGCAGTATAGTTTGCGGTATAAACCGTATCGGGCAGTTGGCCAAGGTCAACAATAAAAATGCCGCCATCGGTTTCGTTGGCAACATAAGCATAGTGTTGCCATGTTTTAATTTCGCGCCAGAAACCCGATGGTTGTGGCAGGAAAAACAACTCCTGCGGGTTATCGGGTTGCGAAATATCCACTATCGAAAGTCCGTCAACAGCGCCAACCAAGGCATATTCGCGGCCTTGTGCGTCGGTATATCCCCACAAACTGCTTAATCCGGCAGGGTAAAACACATTGCCCAGCGAGTCCATGGGAGTTGATTGCCCCAAAAGAAAGGGCGAAACATGTAACAGCAGTAAAAATGCAAGGAATTTGCCAATATATTTCATATAGGTACAAATTAGCGGGTTAGATACAGGGTTGATGAATGTATTTTTCAGTTGCTCAAATTTACGGGAATTTTCCGGGCTGTTGGCTAAAAGTGGTAAAGAAATTACCCCGAAAAGGAAAGCCCGATACATAAACCGGGGTAAAAATTAACCATCATTCATTATTTACCAAATCTGTGCTGCTTTACACAAAAAAATGCCCCCGAATTGTGTATTTTTGCGGCTTTACTTAAGAAACAATACTATGCAACGACCTGTACGCACCCGGTATGCGCCAAGTCCTACCGGTTTTCAACATATAGGCGGCATTAGAACCGCCTTGTATTGCTACTTGTTTACCCGTAAAAACAACGGCTCTTTTGTGCTGCGCATTGAAGATACCGACGTTGCCCGCTTTGTGCCCGGTGCCGAGCAATACATTATTGATGCCCTTAACTGGTGCGGCATTACCTGCGATGAAGGCGTACACGTTGGCGGCGCTTACGGACCCTACCGCCAATCTGACCGCAAGGAAATTTACCGCCGCTATGTACAGCAGTTATTAGATACCGGCCATGCCTATTACGCCTTTGATACTCAGGAAGATTTGGAAGCCATGCGCGAAAGCCTGAAATTGAAAGACCTTCCTACGGCGCAGTACAACTACAACCCCGTTACCCGAATGCACATGCACAACTCGCTTACCCTGCCGCCCAAGGAGGTGCAGGAACTGCTGCAATCGGGGCAGCCTTTTGTGGTGCGGTTTAAAATACCCGATAACGAAACGGTAACGGTAAACGACCTCATAAGGGGCGAGGTGAGCGTACATACCCATGAAATGGATGACAAAGTACTGCTCAAATCAGACGGAATGCCCACCTACCACCTCGCCAACGTGGTGGACGACCACCTGATGGAAATAACCCACGTAATACGCGGCGAGGAATGGCTGCCTTCTACGCCTTTGCACGTGCTGCTGTACCGCGCTTTTGGCTGGACCGATACCATGCCTAATTTTGCCCACGTACCGCTGATGCTGAAACCCGACGGCAAGGGTAAACTAAGCAAACGCGATGCCGACCGCCTTGGATTTACCGTTTTTCCGCTGGCCTACAAACACCCGCTGCAAGATGAACAGGCTACCGGTTTCCGCGAAATGGGCTTTTTGCCCGATGCCTTTGTAAATATGCTGGCCTTGTTCGGCTGGCACCCCGAAGGAGAAAAGGAAATCTTCTCCATGCAGGAATTGGTGGAGGCTTTTTCGGTAGAGCGAATAGGGAAATCGGGCGCTAAATTTGATTTTGACAAGGCCAAATGGTTCAATCAGCAGTATATTAAACATACACCCGATGAGCAGTTGGCAGAACTCATTCGCCCGTTTGCTCCCGATGACCTGAAAAATACTCCTGCGCCCTATCTTACCGGCGTTTGTGCGCTGATGAAAGAACGCGTTACCTTTTTACCCGATTTCTGGACACAAGGACATTTTTTCTTTGCCGCGCCGGCTGTTTACGACGAAAAAACGGTGCAAAAAAAATGGAACGCAAAAACAGCCGCCTATTTTACCCAACTTACCGACCGCCTTTGCCAACTGCCGCAATTTACCGCCGTCGTTATTGAGCAGGAGGTTAAAACCGCCATGCAGGAACATCAGATGGGTATGGGCGATGTGCTTCCCCTGCTGCGCATTATGCTGGCCGGAACCATATCCGGCCCGCCGGTTTTTGATATGGCCGCACTTTTGGGAACAGATGAGGTAAATAACCGCCTCAGCAAAGGATTGACTGCCTTTGATGCCATTGTTCAACCAGCTTAATTTTATACGGCTATGACTCTACAGGAATTTTTTGACATATTGGCAGCCAACCCGGCTCCGGTTCTTATTTATTTTATCCTGTTGCCGGTTGCCGCTGCCATTGCCGGCAGCCTGACCACCCGCGAGGAAGCCCGGCAAAATCCGTGGAAGTATTTTTATTCCGCTTTGGTGTATATGTCGAGTGTGCCGGGCATTATGGCTTTGGTGTTGTGCGTTTACACCCTGTTTTTTGAACGGCAGCGCAGCTTGCTGGAGGTAAATGCGCTGGTATATTTTTTACCCATCATTGTGATGATTGCCACACTGCTGCTCATAAACCGCAAAGCCGATATGCGCCATATACCCGGTTTCAGGCGGTTATCGGGGTTGTTGATGATGCTGGCCGTAACGTTTATTGCCATTCTTATCATTCAGCAAACCCGAATATGGGTGGTGTTTCATGGTTCGGTGGTGTATCTTTTCGGGTTGTTTATTGTGTTGTTTGTGGCGTTTTACCTTGGTTGGAACAAATTGTTCAGCCCTTCAGATGAAGACGATTCCGATAAGGGAACTACCTACCGCGTAGATTGATGCAAATAACCCGAAGTGGGAACGGCATATACGCTCACACCATTTTATAGAAAGATTTTAAGCTATTTAATTAATAAAGACAACGGGCGCAGCCCTATCTAATCCAGAATAGACAAGTGTAAATAATTTTAATGGTTAGAGGGTACTAATGGGTACTGAACAGTTTGCGATTTAGAGCAGAATGTATATTACAAGCTCAGCATAAGTTTAATGCCAAACCCATTGTAAATACATCTACTTTTTTCTTGATCCCACTTTTCGCACCCAATCAGAAAATTATGTGTAATTACCTGACTAACATTTTATTGTATAATAATATAATATCCATAGAATGAATTCATTATGTGTAAATTACTGATTATCAGCCTCAAATTTTCAAGGTGCGGAAAGTGGGCTTGATAAAAAAGTAGCAAAAAATCAAGCCTTCCTGAAAATCTGGCTAATAATCTGCACTACGGGCGGAAAGCGCCAATACAAACGCCGCCAACATAAGGTTACAAAATAAACTTTATCAGGGCGTTTGTTGCGCCGCTTTTTGGTCGCCCTACGTTCCGATTTTCTTAACGCCGATTTTCAGAAGGGCGTAAAAGAAGACTAACAGATATCTAACAGTAATAAGGTAAATGCGCCGTATATTTTTTACCCATCATTGTGATGATTGCCACACTGCTGCTCATAAACCGCAAAGCCGATATGCGCCATATACCCGGTTTCAGGCGGTTATCGGGGTTGTTGATGATGCTGGCCGTAACGTTTATTGCCATTCTTATCAATCAGCAAACCAGAATATCGGTTGCCAGGATTTCAGAGCGCTATGAATTTTAATGGTGTTGGTTTGGCAAAAATGCAGCGCACCGAAATCTATCTCCGGCATTTTGCAATAGTGTAAGCGTTTGAGCATGCCAAAAAAGTCTGCCTGACGTTAATATAAGCTCATTACCGGCAATTTTATTTGCCCTTTGATGAATTACCTCACCACCAATTTTTGTTGGGTGGCATTTCCGTTTTCATCAACAATGGAAAGCAGGTACATACCTGCGGGTATTTGGTTCAGCATCACCTGAAAGGTATTGTTTCCGGCAATAATGCCAAGAGGCTGCTGTTGCACTTGCCTTCCGGCAAGGTCGTATAAGGTAAGTTGCGCGGTACCGTAGTCCGCGGCGGTAAATACAACCTGTACCATATCATGGGCAGGGTTTGGGTACAGCAACAGGGTAGGGGCGGGGTTGTTTTGCGCATCGGGCAGCAACGTTTCCTGAGTGTTTACGGTAAAGGCAATGCCGGTTTCGGCTTGGGCTAAGTTGCTCCATTTGTTATCGGAATAATTGGATAACGACAAGATGCGGCATTCATGCGCTGTTTGGTTTACCTCATCGGTTGGGCTGTTGCCTACCGATATGTTTTCCTGATTGCTTCGGGCGCGGTACACCCGCACAAAATCAAAATAGGCTTTGCTATTGCCGGTTCGCAAGGAAATATACTCGCCGGTCAAGTAGGGTTCTGGGTCGGTCCAGGAGGTGGCCATGGCGTTGTTTACATACAGCTCAATGAGTCCCGAAACAGGGTTGTATATGGTTTTAAAATCGTACCATTGGTTGGGAGCAAAATCAAAATCGGCATTGGCCATCAGTTCAAAGGTGTTGCCGGTAACTTTATAAATTTGTGCCTTATCGTCGTCAAACCGGGCAAAAGCAAAGTACGAGTTGCCGCGGTTAGTTGCATTACCATCGGAGGCAAAGAAATGCATACCTGCGCGGCGGCTGTAAACATCGGAACCGGCGGCTTTTGCCCGCCAGTGAAACAGCCACACTTCGGTTCCAAACTGATGAACGGGGGTAAACAGGTTGGTGTTGCTGTTTGAATCATCGGTTTGCCAAACACTGCCATCGGTTATTTGCCAATTACCCGATGCAGACTGCCAATCGGGGTGCAGGGCGGTGGCGGTAAAATCATCGTTAAAAAAGCCGATATTGTTATTGCTGCGCCATGCGCCGCCCCAGGATTGCTGCGATTGGTAAAAACCATATTTTACCCCTGCATTGCAGTTGCCGGTTTCGGTAAAATAGGCGGTAAAATCGTTGTTGTATTGTGTTTCAAGCGGTTCAATGGCGGTAATGTGGTTGCAGCCGCAATACCAGTTAATTTCCCAGCCGGGGGCAAGAGTAGCATTATCGGAAGTGAAGCGAATGGTAAGCGCATTTCCCGATGAGGTAAAAGTGCCCGGGTTAATATTGCCCGAAAACGTTCCCAGCAGAGGTGCAGAGGTGGTAGCCCCATCATAGATGCGCAAAAAATCGTAGTTGGCTTCGGTATTAAAGGAGGTAAAAGACAGGGTAATTTGTCCGCCCGGGTCGGGTGAGGCAAGGGTAAAAACGCTGTTTTCGTTATTGCGGTAATTGCCCTGCGGCCCACCGGAATCATTAAAGTTGCCGCTGCAATAGGTATGGCAATCGGTAAATTTTTCTTCTATGAGGTTCCACAATTCGGGGTAACCGTTGTCGTAACCCAAAGCCCAAATGCCAATGCCGCCCATTTGCCGGTTCAGCACCATATCATAGCGGGCAGCAAGACTTTGTTCATCTTCAAACCAGCACTGCCGCGTACTACCGCCCGAAGTGTAGCTGAAATAGGGCGAAAAGCTGTGCAAATCCCACTGACGGGTGTAGGTGCCGAAAAAATTATTGCGAAGGTAGCTGTAAGTACGGGTATCGGCGTTGTCAATGGTAGCAGCCGGTATGTTTGTTGTTTCGGTTTTCCAGTCGTAGCCGTAGTAAGGTATGCCCATGAGCAGTTTGGCGGGAGTAACGCCTTGCGTAAGATAGGTATCGGCAGTTCTGCTTAAGGTGTAGGTTCCCCAACGGGTACCGTGGTACAGCGGCGATACCGGGCCGGCCTGGCTGTCGGCAGAATAGTGGTAATCGTAACCCATCACAATAAAGGCATCAACCAAGGGGTTAAGGGCGGTAATATCAAACACATTTGTCCAGTCAACGGCATATAGTGCAATGCTGATGGTGGTGCTGGGCCGGTCGGCATTCAGGCGATTTCGGAGGTAGGAGATGAAGTTGGTAAAGTTATTGCGCTGACTGCCGGGCATTCCCTCAAAATCTATGTTTACCCCATCGGCATTTCGGTAGTTGAGCAGCACAATCAGGCTATCGGCAAAGCGGTGCCAGGCCGTTTGGTTGCCAAGGAAGGTTATATTAGGTGTGGTGCCAAAGTTGGTAACGCACAAATCTACTCTTGCACCTGCTTCCTGTGCAAGGGTAATGGAGTTGGTGGTTTTCCAGTAGTGAATATCGTAATAACTGCCTGTTGAGGGGTTCAGTTCATAAGCAAAATAGGAAAAAGTAGAAAGCAGCGAAAAATCGTAATTTTCATAAACCGATGCGCCGTTCCAATACGGATGCCAGCCGTACACTTGCCGGTTAAGGGTACAAGAGCCCGATTTTTGCACTCCTTTACCCGATGTACTACCTCCTTTAACCCCCTCGCCATACATAATGCGGTTCAGGCTGTCGTACTGCGCTTCGGAGGCAAAGGCAAACTGTTTGTAAAAAGCAATTTGCTGCTGCCTTGCCGACATAAAGTTAGCTGCTGCCTGCGCAGGAGGAGGCAGCAGTTGTGTGTCCTGAGCTTGAATGGCAGTAAAAACGGTCAACAAGGCAAGTATAAACAGGCTTCTCATGGCTTGGGGTGTTTTATGGGTTTATGACACTGCCACGGGCGGTTGGTTTAAACTATATTTGCAAATATTTCTAACTGTTTTCGGGGTTTACCTGTCCTGTTCATGCAACCACCGTTTGAACACCGGCACCACAACCTGCGGATATTTTAGCCAGTTAATATGGGTTAACACGGGCGTGTTTTGTTCTTTTTCGCCAATTGTTATGCGGGTAACAGACACGGAGGCCGAAAACTTTGCGCAGAGGTAATCAATAGCTTTGGGAGGCGCATAGTTGTCGTGTGCAATTGCAATGTTTAAAATGGGTAAATTAACCTTTGCCATACCCGTTTCGAAATTAAACTGCATGTTTTGTGGTTCAAAGCGTCCGCTTCGGGCTAAGTGGCTCCAATCCTGTATAAGGGTTTTACTTTCGGTGCCGCCGAAACCCATTTTTTTGCCCGGAAAATAACCCAAGATCCGGCTAAGATATCGTGCAGTTTGGGTAAATGCCAGAATGCGCAATGCTGCCAAACCCGTCCAGCCTTTGTAATAAACAGAGCAACAGGCTACCAAAATTAACCCTTTAACCGGCACTTTACCCCACGCGCTGTACATACATGATAACTGACCGCCCAGGCTATGTCCGGCAAGGTAAATTTCACTATCGGGATATTTGTTTTTGATGAGATGAAGTGTTTGTTCCAAATCTTCCAGCAGTTCTTTATACCCGAAATCAACCCCTTTTCTTACGCGCACCGATGAAGTTCCCAATCCGCGCAAATCTGTAGTAATGGCAATGCAGTTAAGCTGTGTAGCCAGTTCCTGAGCAAAAAGGGCATAATGTTTTGCTGCCATGCCCATTGCAGGAAGACAAAGTAACACCGGCGCTGAATTGGGAGGGTTCTTGTGAAATATGGATAATATTGCGCTGATATGCCGGTTTGGCAGATAAGTGATGGTTATTTGCTCTATGGGTACCATGTTGCTTGCCCCCTGCGGTTATTAAATGGACTGATAATCTGCCGGGTTTATGTGTTGGGTTTCTTTGCGGTAGTGAACAGTAAGACGGGGGTAAAGCGTGGTATTTCTGCCCATGTCATCAAAATACCAGCTTTTGCAGCCGGTAGCCCAAACAGTGCCGGCAAACCGGCTTTGTATAAGTTGATTATAACTTGCCTGAACATTGGGTTTAAGGTTTAAAGCGCCGGTAGTTGCCTGATTTTTAAGCAGTTTTACATAATCAATGATGTAATTCATTTGCGAGTCCATGATGTGCAATACTGAGTTGTGCCCAAGCCCGGTATTGGGCCCTAAAATAAGCGCCAGATTGGGAAACCCCGAAATGGTAATGCCTTTATAGGCCTCAACGCCCTTTTTCTGCCATTCTTCAATAAGATTGCGCCCGTTTAACCCTGTAATGGAGAGGGCAAAATCTTTGGTGTCGGCAGCATGAAAACCGGTGCTGAAGATTACCACATCTGCTTCGTAAAATTGACCGTTGGCAGTTACTATGCCTGTGGTGGTAAAGTGGTCTATGTGGTTGGTTATGAGTTGTACGTTGGGACGGTTAAAGGCAGGCAAATAATCATCGGATAGTAAAATGCGCTTGCAGCCAATGGTGTAGTGGGGGGTAAGTTTTTTTCGGGTTTCGGGGTCTTTTACCTCTTTTTTCAACTTTTGCAGGGCTTGCCAGGTAGCAAGCCGGTTGAGCAGTTTGTTGCCGGTAAAGTTGTTTCCAAGCAACTCGGCCACCCAGTAAATGCGCTCGCGGTTAAAGGTTTGCAGTGAAGGAAAATAATGGAATAAAGTTTTTTCAACTTGTGTGTAAGGGCGGTTTCGGCGGGGCATAATCCATGCCGCCGATCTTTGAAAAACGGTTAATGTTGATGCAATAGGCGCTAATTGCGGCACAATTTGAATGGCACTGGCACCTGTTCCAATTACCGCTACTTTTTTACCTTCCATCTTACAACCGGTGTTCCATTGAGCGGAATGAAATTTTACGCCCGTATAATCCTCTATGCCTTTAATAGGCGGAATATTGGGTCGGTTAAGCGGTCCGGTGGCCGAAATGATCATTTTCACCTCAAACTTCCTGTCGTTTTGGTCGGTAAGTTGCCAATGCCCGCTATCCTGCTCAAAAACGGCTTTTACAATATCGGTATTGTATTGAATGTGTTGCTGAAGTTGGTGTTTTTGCGCCACTTGTTTCATGTATTGCCAAATTTCTGCCTGCCCCGAAAAAACGTTTGTCCATTCGGGGTTTGGTTCGTCTTTAAAGGAATACAGGTGCGAAGGCACATCGCAGGCGCAACCGGGGTAAATATTGTCGCGCCATGTTCCCCCCAAATCAATGGCGCGTTCAAAAATAATAAAATCGTTAATGCCTTCTTTTTGAAGGCGCAAGGCGGCCGTCAGCCCGCCAAATCCGGCACCTATAATTCCAATATAATGGTAATTATTCATTCTTACGAAATTTGGCGGGTTGTAAACCGGCTAAAACAAGGTATCATTAATTAATGCGAAACTGCTGTCCAGTTATGCGATTCCATAAATTCTTTGTGCGAAAGGTAGCGCTCGGCATCTAAGGCGGCCATACAACCGCTGCCTGCTGCGGTAACAGCCTGCCGGTAAATTTTATCCTGCGCATCGCCCGATGCAAAAACGCCCTCTACATTGGTATGCGAACTTCCGCTTTTGGTTAGGAGGTAGCCTTCTGCATCCATATCTAACCAGCCCTTAAAAATATCGGTATTGGGTTTGTGGCCTATGGCTACAAAAAATCCCTGAATAGGAATTTCGGTTGTCTGATTGGTGCGGCTATTGAGTACGCGTACACCGGTAACCGTGTTTTCGCCCAAAATTTCTTCGGTTTCGGTATTCCAGTGAACAAGAATATTTGATTTGGCCTTTACCCGTTCCTGCATTATTTTGGAGGCACGCATTTCATCTCGCCGTACCAGCATGTGTACCTTCGGGCAGAGGTTGCTGAGGTACAGGGCTTCTTCGCAGGCAGTATCGCCGGCGCCCACTACTGCCACGTCCATACCGCGGTAAAAAAAGCCATCGCAAACTGCACAGGCAGAAACACCGCTGCCGTTCAGTCGTTGTTCGGAGGGTAAACCCAGCCATTTTGCCGATGCGCCTGTGGCAATAATCACGGCTTCGGCATATATTTGGGTGGTTTCATCTACCACCACTTTGTGCAACTTACCCGAAAAATCTACCGAAGTTACATAGCCAAACCGAATGTCGGTTCCCATTCTTTCGGCTTGCTTTTGCAGGTCAGTCATCATTTCGGGACCCAAAATACCATCGGGGTAACCCGGAAAATTTTCTACTTCGGTTGTCTGCATCAGTTGTCCGCCAACTTCTACACCGGTGTATAATACGGGTTTAAGGTTGGCACGTGCGGCATAAATGGCAGCCGTATAACCTGCCGGACCCGAACCAATAATGAGGCATTTTACTTTTTCTGCTTGTTGTTGTTCCATTGATGAATACATGTAGGTTTTATCATGAGATATTTACTAAACAGTTGAGATGTAGTTGTGGTTGAAAAGAACAGGTTGCCAGTTACAAATGAAAGACTAAGTGCCGTGCCCTTGGTAAAAAAACGGCAAAATAGTTGTACATTTGTTACAAGGTTGTTGCATTTTTTTAACAACTGCCGTTTATTTTGCCACAAAATTAAACATTCAAACCATGAAAAGTCTTATTTTTCTACTTATTGTGTCCGTATTTTTGATGTACGGTTGTAAACAGGCCAAGGAAACAAAAGAAAACATTGAATTAGGACAGGAACTGAAAAAAGCCGGCGAAAATATGCAAAAAGCCATTGAGGAAGGTAGCAAAAAAATGGAGGCACGCCGCGCAAAGGGCGATACCATACCTATTCATTTTGACAAATTGAAAGACTATTTACCCAAACAAGTCAATAACTTTACTCCCGATGGCCAACCCGAAGGACAAACCGTAGGCGCACAAGGCATGAGTTTTTCTATGACTCAGCAGCGCTATAAATCGGGCAATGAAGAGCTTACCATTATTATTAACGATTACAATGGCGTACCTTCTTTGTTTACCATGGCAACCGCCATGATTAAAGCCAACGTAACTTTTGAAAACAACGAACAATCCATGAAATCGCTCAATATGGGCATTCCTGATGTGGGCGCTATGGAAACCTACGACAAAGCAAACAAGGAAGCCGGTATTTTGTTGGGAGTAGGCGAGCGTTTTTTGGTGAAAATACAGGCAACCAACCAAAAAGACACAGAGTTGGTGAAATCGGTTGCCAAATTAATGCCTTTAAGTGAAATGGCAGCCATGTAGTAGTTATCCAAAATTCAAGATGGCAAGAAGTTTAAAAGGTATTTACAGAAATAGCCCGTTTGCAGAGGAACCCTCGCAACAGCAGCGTTTATCTGAAGATTGGGGTTTTAGTTCCAAAACACAGGGTAAACGCCTGCTCAACAAAAACGGCAGTTTTAACATTCAGCGCATTGGAAGCTCGGAGTGGAATGCGCTGAGTTTGTACCAGCATTTACTTGCGGCTCCGTGGTGGCAGTTTTACCTTTTGGTGTTGCTGGTGTTTTTGGGGGTAAACAGTTTTTTTGCCCTGCTTTACCTTTACATAGGCATAGAAAACATTAACGGAACCGATACGGGCATTTGGAGCACCCATTTTTACCATGCCTTTTTTTTCAGCGTACAAACGTTTACCACTGTCGGGTATGGCGGCATGGCTCCTCAATCGGTGGCAGCCGGGGCAATTTCCTCTTTCGAGGCATTAACCGGCGTTATGGGCTTTGCACTTGCAACAGGGTTGCTGTACGGGCGGTTTTCCAGACCATCGGCAAAAATCCTTTTTAGTCAAAACGCCGTGATAGCTCCTTTTGAAGATGGGTGGAGTTTTCAGTTCAGACTGGCCAATGAACGCAGCAACCAGTTGGTAAATCTCGAAGCCAATGTTATTTTGAGTACTTTGGAAATGGTAAACCAAACGCCTAAACGCCGCTATTACCAAATTGACCTTACCGCTAACCGTATATTCTTTTTTCCGCTTAACTGGACAATTGTACATCCCATAACACCCGAAAGCCCCTTATATGGCAAAACGGCAGCAGATTTAAAAAACTTAGATGCCGAGTTTCTGGTACTTATAAAAGGTTATGACGACTCATTTGCCCAGGAAGTATATAGTCCAACCTCCTACAAGTGGGACGAAATTGTATGGAATGCCAGATTTGTAACGCCGTTTTACCCATCGGAAACAGGCAATACCATCATGGATTTGGGCGCAATGAACCGCTATGAAACGGTAAGTTAAAAGCAGAATATACCGAAGTTACAGGTTTGCACACAGCAACAGGTTGCAACAGCGGCCGTTTTGTGCGGCATCCCAAACACTTTTTGGCTTTGCTGTGTTGTTTTTATGTAAAAATTGCGCATTTTTGCCAAACAAAGCGCCACTTATAAAAATTTAAACCAACATTCGGGATACTCTGCCCATACAATTATTTTGGTATGACTATGCACAAGCTTTGTTTTGTTTATTTTGCCCTGCTTTTAACGCTTAGCGGGCTACCTGTTTTGGCACAGCAACAGATAACCGATTATAAGCAAGCCGTTGATGATGTTAACTGCGTACTTGCCAAAAAAATGCTCATCAGTTTTGAACGGGCCTCTCTTGCAAGAGGAATAAAAGATTGTACCTACGAGGCGGTAGTTAAGGAAGTGCGCAAAGTACAGGAAAACAAAACCAAAGGGTACAAGCAAGATATTTTAGACATACTGAGCAAGGTTAACAACTACAAAACAAAAGTAGATAACCCCAGCGAGTATGTATTGTTTGAAACCACCTTAGACAATCTGGCAACCCTTGCGGTGCAATCTTACAGCGATTTATGCGATAAATATGCAAAATCGGGCAACAGTATATGCAAAGATTTCAACCAAACATCGGCAAGTTTGGAGCAGGAAGTAGCCGTAATTGTAAATAATGCCCTGTTGGAAATTGGTCAAAATACCTATGGCGGCGAAAAAGCAAAAACCCGCCCTGCCCCCGATAAACCCCAACCCCGCACCGTTGAACCTGCCGAAACCGGCACCGCCAACCAGGCCAACGATGGTCAGGTAACCGAAGTTTCAGACAGCAGCAAGCCGGGAACAGGCGCCAGTTTGGCATCTGTTATTTCTACCATTGTACTGGTGCTGCTTATTGCTGCAGTGGGCTGGCTGTATAAAGAACAACAGGAGTTGAAAGAACAATTGGAAGATATTAAAATGATGCTCCGGGTGTTTAACCAGAAAAGACCCGATGGAATGGGGTAAATTTCACTTTTTGTACCTTGGTTTTGTGCCGCTTACCTGCGCAAGGCTGTGCCTTGTGAGTGGGGTATATAATTCAAAGCTAAAACTATGCGCGGGGTAGCTGGATTTTGGAGAAGATGAATTGTAGATTTGCATGAAGCTAAAGCTATATGGCAGAATTTTATTTGTCCTCCCAGATAAATCTGGAGGCAATTGAAATATGAGTTTAATTGAAATTATGGACATCCTCCAATGGCTTTAGCCATATTTAGAAAAATAATCCTATTGATATAAATTGGAATGTGGCTTTAGCCCATTCCAATATTCTGTTAATTTATTAATTTTTATGCAAGTTAACTAAACATAAAACTGTATTTTTGCCCTTTTAGTTAGGATAAGTTGACCTAAGCATGACCCCCACTAAAATATTTATAGCCTACGCCCGCGAAGATGAACTACTATTGAAGCTACTACGGGTGTTTTTGCGCCCCTTAGAACGCCGCAACGACATCAAGATGTGGTATGATGGAATAATTATGCCCGGCGAAAAATGGGAACAGAGCATTAAAGACAACCTGCACGCCGCCGACATCATATTGCTATTGATGAGTGCCGATGCCATAGCTTCCGATTATTTTTGGGAAAAAGAAAAAGCCGATGCATTGGAGCGACACCACAAAGGCAGTTGCATTGTGGTGCCTATCATCTTAAAACCTTGCGGCTGGAAATACACCGAACTCGCCGCCCTGCAAGCCCTGCCCAAGGATGGTAAACCTATTACTACTTGGGGCAACCAAGAGGAAGCATTGGATAGTGTTTTAGAGGGATTGGTGGAATTGGTGAAAAGTTTGCAAAAGGTATCTCCTCCTGCACCGATACCTATTGTTACAACCGAAGAAATACACAACTCAACTCCTTCGCCCTTAACTTTATTTATAGAAGCATGCCACCAAGCCGAGGAAGCCTATGAACAAAAAGGATGGAAAGAAGCCCGCCGCCTTTATAACGAAGCCCTAAAACAACACCAAAACGGCTTTAAACCAACACGAGAAGCAATACAGCAACGTATAGACGACTGTACAGAAGAATTACAGGTTACCGACCACCTGCAACGCGCCCAAAAATACGAAACGCAACAAAAATACACCGAAGCCATAGCCGAACTACAAAAGGCGATAGGGCTAAAACCCGAACTGCAAAACAGTTACGAAACACAGTTACAAGACTTGGTAAAAAAGGCAAGAGCCAAACGCCAAGCCTCAGAGCAAGCAGAAAGCTTAAAAAAACTCCCTGCTCCCATACAACAACTACTAAATGACATGGTCTTGGTAGAGGGAGGCACTTTTATGATGGGCAGCATTGATGTAAATGCTGATGAAAAACCCGTGTACCAAGTAACACTAAACAATTACTACATTGGCAAGTACGAAGTAACTCTTGCCCAATTTAAAGCATTTATTGAAGACAGCGGGTATAAAACCGATGCCGAAAAAAGGACCGATGGTTATGGCAGTTATATATGGGAAAACGGCAATTGGAATAAAAAAGATGGTATTAATTGGCGACACGATGTTAATGGAAAATTGCAAAGTGACGACCGTCATCCGGTTATTCATATATCTTGGAACGATGCGATGGAATTTTGCAAATGGTTGAGCAGCAAAACGGGCAAAAATTACACATTACCCACCGAAGCGGAATGGGAATACGCGGCTCGCGGGGGCAATAAGAGTAAGGGCTATAAATATGCAGGAAGCAATGATATTGGTAGCGTAGCTTGGTACAGAGATAACAGCGGCAGCAAAACCCACCCCGTAGGAGAAAAGCAAGCCAATGAATTGGGACTGTATGATATGAGCGGTAATGTGTGGGAATGGTGTAGCGATTGGTATGACGCTGGTTATTATACAAACAGCCCTGCTAATAATCCCAAAGGTCCCGACACTGGTTCGCTCCGTGTTTTGCGCGGTGGCGGTTGGGACAGCGATCCGCAGTACTGCCGGGTGGCGTACCGCTTCAACATCACCCCCAACAGCCGCAGCCACTGCGGCTTCCGCCTCGCTTTCGTCCCGCAGTAAACGGTTAGCTTATTCCGGCATTTCCTTTAAGCTTCCGGTAGGGTAGGTAGAGTTTGCCTCAAAAAAAGCAAAACAGCGCCAAGCGGTAGCGGCGCAGTGTGCTTTTTTTGCAAGGCAAACGGTATTGGGCAAGTTCTTCTCCGCCGTAAGGCGGAGCCAAATTTTTTGAAAAAGAGCAGGTGGTGGGAGATAAAGAACTAACAAATTGATGTGCGTCATTTATTTTTAATAAAAAATAAGGAGTTATGCCATTTGTAAAAGTTTATATTCACTTTGTGTGGAGCACCAAAAACCGTTATCCGTTTTTAGATAACAAGGAGTTGCGTACAAAGGTCTGGAAACATATACAAGACAATGCCCAAAAAAAAGGCATTTTTGTTGATTTTGTCAATGGCTATGCAGACCATTGCCACTGTTTGGTTTCATTAGGTGTTGACCAAACCATTCAAAAAGTGATGCAATTAATAAAAGGAGAGTCCTCATTTTGGATAAACAAACATGGTTTAACAACAGAGAAGTTTGAATGGCAAGATGAATATTTTGCCGTTTCAGTTTCCGAGTCCATGATTGACAGGGTTCGTAATTATATCAAAAACCAGGAAGAACACCACAAAAAGAAAACATTTCAGGAAGAATATGATGAGCTCATTATTAAATATGGGTTTCAGCATTTCAAGGATTAGCATTTTGGCTAAAGCCATAATGGATTTGCCATTTATTTTTCCTCCAGATAAATCTGGAGGCAATTGAAATTATGCATCCTCATGGCTTCAGCCATATTTCAAAAATAATCCTATTGATTTGAATAGGAATGTGGCTTTAGATGGTTATGTATTCGGGCAGGCGGGGAAATCCAACCCAATTAAAATTTCGGCTAAAGCCATTATGAATTTGCATTTTAGTTGTTCTCCAGATAAATCTGGAGGCAATTCAAATCTGTGGGCAATTCAAAAATTTTTAGCTTCCCATGGCTTCAGCCATATTTCAAAAATAATCATATTGATTTAAATAGGAATGTGGCTTTAGCCCATTCCGATGGTTATAATTCCGGCAGGCGGGGAAATCCAACCCAATTAAAATTTCGGCTAAAGCCATTATGAATTTGCATTTTAATTGTTCTCCAGATTTATCTGGAGGCAATTGAAATCTGTGGGCAATTCAAAAATTTTTAGCATCCCATGGCTTCAGCCATATTTCAAAAATAATCCTATTGATATAAATTGGAATGTGGCTTTAGCCCATTCCGATGGTTATAATTCCGGCAGTCGGGGAAATCCAACCCAATTAAAATTTCGGCTAAAGCCATTATGAATTTGCATTTTAATTGTTCTCCAGATTTATCTGGAGGCAATTGAATTTGGAGGCAATTGAAATTATGCATCCCAATGGCTTCAGCCATATTTCAAAAATAAT
>NBMY01000146.1 GCA_002212985.1 Sphingobacteriales bacterium TSM_CSS | reverse complement strand
CCAATGCTACCGAAGCAAGATTATTGCAGATACCTTTTGAAAGCAGAGAAAAAAGGGAAATTGCCGTAAGATTTGAGCTAATAGCCCCAAACGGAAAAACGCTGCAACCTGTTATACCTCAAACGCAATATTTTTCTTTCTATTTATGGCACAGCACAAATACCAAACCTGAAAGTGACGGATTGCTGGGCGGCGGCATTTTTGAGGTTGCCGTTCACCCCAAACCAATTCAAAGCAATACAACAGAAAGCATTGATATTACCTGCAACCCCAACCCCGCCCAAGGCAATATGGTAACAGTGCAATTTGCCCTGCCCTTTGCAGCAGAAATACAGGTTAGTGTTTACGATGTGCATGGCAGGCTGGTTTTAAATCCTGTGCAACATCAATTTTACAACAAAGGGGTACACAACCTGCCCATACAACTTCAACAATTACCGGCGCAAGGCGTTTACTTTTGCCGCATAAGTGCCGGCAACGCTACCGGAATTTGTAAAATAGTGCTGTTGTAACTATTTAGGTGCCGTTTTTGATAATTTTGCATTTAAATGAACATTTCGATGCTTTCTGTTTAACAAAACAGTATTTTTGTTGAAAAATTCGCAACAGAAAAACAAAAATGTGCTTGGTTTTTAATGATTTCGACAACAAAAAATTTTACAAAGCGTTGATTATCAATCAATTAAGAGCACCTAAATAGTTACGTGCTGTTGCGTTAAAACTTTATTCTTAACACATTAAATTAAACACAATGAAAAAGTTATTCTTTACAATATCGTTGTTTTGCGCTATTGCTGCAAATGCCTGTCAATGCCCATTACCCATACCGCCGTTTCATTATGCCACCTGTACTATGTTTAATTCTTCTACGGCAGGTATGGTAGATAGGGCAATAGTAATGGGGGTAATTACCGGTTATTATGAATATGGAACTTATCTTAAAATATTGGAACCCATTTACGATTCAGTGAACAACGATACCATATTAGTATGGGGGAATACCGGATTTACATGCAGAACGGATTTAATGGCATTTGAGGAAACAGACACCCTTATTTTGGTAGTAAGGAGGGTGCAAAATGCGCATTCTGAATTGGAACATTTTACAGATTATTGGATTGATGCCTGTGCAACCAATTATCTATACTATTCTAATAATACAGTATATGGCTATATAAACGAGGGCGTTAGTTCAATGCCCTATACTGATTTTGTGCAAATGCTACAAGAGTGTCTGCCTACGGTGGGTATAGCGCCACAAGAAGAAACGGCGGCAGAGATAGCAGTAACCTGCAACCCCAACCCCGCCCAAGGCAATATGGTAACAGTGCAATTTACCCTGCCCTTTGCAGCAGAAATACAGGTTAGTGTTTACGATGTGCATGGCAGGCAGGTTTTAAATCCTGTGCAACAGCAATATTACAACAAAGGGGTGCACAACCTGCCCATACAACTTCAACAATTACCGGCGCAAGGCATTTACTTTTGCCGCATAAGCGCCGGCAACGCTACCGGAATTTGTAAAATAGTGCTGTTGCGTTAAAACTTTATTCTTAACACATTAAATTAAACACAATGAAAAAGTTATTCTTTACAATATCATTGTTTTGCACTGTTGCTGCAAACGCCTCCTGTTATTGCCCGTCACCAATACCGCCATTTCATTATGCCACCTGTATATATTTAAATTCTCCTGCCAGTGGAAGCATCCCTAAAATTATTATTAAAGGGGTTAAAGTAGAAGAAACAGAATTTGCTTTTCATGTAAAATTGTTGGAAGCTATTTATGGCGAAGTAAACGAAGATACATTGTTGTTTTGGAAATACGAAACTCTATTTGAATATGATGGCAATACTAGTATTGTTTGTCTTACATATCTGGATCAATTTTCTGAAGGGGATACACTCATTTTAGTGGCATACAGAAAAAATATATCAGATTTACCAAGTATTCAAAAATCCGGTTTTAATATAGTTGGATGCCTGACTAATTACCTGTACTACTCAAATAATATGGTAACGGGCTATATAGATGAAGGCATCAGTTCAATGCCCTATACTGATTTTGTGCAAATGCTGCAAGAGTGTCTGCCTACAGTGGGTATAGCGCCACAAGAAGAAACGGCGGCAGAGATAGCAGTAACCTGCAACCCCAACCCCGCCCAAGGCAATATGGTAACAGTGCAATTTACCCTGCCCTTTGCAGCAGAAATACAGGTTAGTGTTTACGATGTGCAGGGCAGGCAGGTTTTAAATCCTGTGCAACATCAATATTACAACAAAGGGGTGCACAACCTGCCCATACAACTTCAACAATTACCGGCGCAAGGCATTTACTTTTGCCGCATAAGCGCCGGCAACGCTACCGGAATTTGTAAAATAGTGCTGTTGCGTTAAAACTTTATTCTTAACACATTAAATTAAACACAATGAAAAAGTTATTCTTTACAATATCATTGTTTTGCACTGTTGCTGCAAACGCCTGTCAATGCCCATTACCCATACCGCCGTTTCATTATGCCACCTGTACTATGTTTAATTCTTCTACGGCAGGTATGGTAGATAGGGCAATAGTAATGGGGGAAATTGCCGGACATTACGAATATGGAACCTATCTTATAATATTGAATCCCATTTACGATTCAGTGAATAATGATACCATATTGGTATGGGGGAATACCGGATTTACATGTAGAACAAATTTAACTGCGTTTGAAGAGACCGACACCCTTATTTTGGTAGTAAGAAGGGTGCAAGCCCCAAACGAAATAGAACAGCTTACAGATTATTGGATTAGTGCCTGTGCAACCAATTATCTATACTACTCCAATAATATGGTAACGGGCTATATAGATGAAGGCATCAGTTCAATGCCCTATACTGATTTTGTGCAAATGCTGCAAGAGTGCCTGCCTACGGTGAGCATACAAAATCCGCATCTGCAAACAACGGCACAGGTACAAGTTTACCCCAACCCCGCCCAAGATCTGCTGTACCTGCAAGATTGGTAAAACATAGCCGTTTTGAATTTATACAGCATATCGGGCATGGTGGTACGCAGGTACAACCCTGTTACCAGCGCTCAAATTGCCTTTGCCCAAACTACCCGCCGGCTTGTACATTGCCGAGGCACAGTACAAAAGCAGCGCTACCCAACGCCAACAATTGCTCATACAGGGGTAGAAAGGTTTGAAAACTGCCTCATCGGGCGCAAAAACGGGTGGTGGAAAAAACTCCTTTGTGCCTATACCCGCAGAACGACAAAACCTCGCAGGGTTTCACTGTACGTAGTACAGCCTTGCGAAAGCGGTGCAGGAAGCAGGGTTGTTTACTCCTGTTTCGCAGTATGCTGCAATGCTTATACAGAAGGGTGGTTTTGGGCGGCCGGGCTGTTTTTGTTGCGCCACCACTTAAACACAACGCCTTGCAATGGCGAAAATAGAAAAGCCAGCCCAAAGAGTATGCCCAACATAGTGGCCATGGCCCCGGCAACCGAGCCATTAATGGCCGCTGCCAAACCATAACCACCCGCCGCTGCCAGCACAGCTGCCATTACCGACAACAGCAGCATAACCCCAAAACGGTTGGTAAGCAAACTGGCAATGGCCGCCGGCGCAATTAAAAAAGCTACAACCAGTATAGCGCCTACCGAATCGAAAGCCAGTACGGTTGTAAAAGATACAGCCCCCATGAGCAAATAGTGCCACCGGCCGGTTTTAATGCCCAGCGTTTGGGCATAACCCGGGTCGAAGGTGGTAATATACAGCCCCTTGTAGCCCCAGGCAATAAGCGTCAGAACCAGCAGCAGGGCAGCGCCCATTGTCCATACGGTGCGCGGGCCAAGGTTTATGCCGCCGGAGGTAGTCCAGATATCTAAGGGCACATAGGCAATTTCGCCATACAAAACGCATTCCTGGTCTAATTCTACCTGCCCGGCAAATGCAGAAATTAATATAATACCCACGGCAAAAAGAAAGGTAAACACCATCCCAATGGCGGCATCTGCCTGAAAATTACCCTTGCGCGAAAACCATTCAATAAGAAAGGTGGCAAGTACGCCAAAGGCAGCAGTACCCAGCAATACGGGCACCGATGCGCGGGTTCCGGCAATCCAGAAAGCCAAAAAAATACCGGGCAGTACGGCGTGTGAAATGGCATCGCCTATCATGGCCATTCGGCGTAAAATGAGGTAGCAACCCAGCAAACCGCAAGATGCGCCCACCAGCGAACCGGTAAGTATAATCCAAAATGCGTTCATGGCGCAACGTTTTGTTTTAGTGTTTGGTAAAAGACAGGTTATTTTATTTGTTCTTTTTCTTTTTTCTCTTCTTAAAAAGGTCTTTAAACGAATCGAACTCCTGATTTACCGATAAACTGGCGCCGGTTTTGTTAAAGTTGCCACTTAAAATATCATAATCGGTTTTGTTAAAAGCCCGAAGCAGGTAGCGCCCGTCTGGGGTAATTCGGTATTCCAGTACAAAGTCTCCGGCGAAATACACCTGTGCATCGCCCGATTGGGTGTTGGCGTTGTTGCCTACATCTACGTTGCCGCCCAATTGTATGGAAAGCCGGTCGTTAAACAGGCGTTTGGTAAGCACCAATTCAATTTCGTTGCGGAAAATATTGGGGTCTTCGGGATTTTGGTTTTCGGTTCCGGAGGTATAATTTCGCCAGTTAATATTAAATTCACTGTCGGGTATCAGCCCCGAAACTACCTGATTGAGGTAACTTGACAAGTAGTTGGACAACAGTTCACTAACGGTAGTATTTACGCCGGAGCGCAGGTCGAGGTTTACCTTTTCGGGCGACATAAAACTGTTGAGCACCAGCAGTCCGAACACTTGCTTGTTCAGTTCATTTTGGTTGTTGAGTTCCAGTTCTTTGAGCTTTGCGGCAATGGCTTCATCAACGCGGGTTACCGGTTGTTCGGTTTGAGCTATTTCAAATTTAATGTTGGGTTGCAGCAGTGAGCCGGTGAGTTGCAAAAACACATCAATGGGCGCGCGGCGTTTCAGGTCGGGCTGGTCAATAAGGGCGGCAATTTCGGCATCGTTCAGCAGGTTATCGCGGTTGGTTTTAAGGCTGTAAATAGCTTTAACATCTAGGAGGGCATCGTAGGGGTTGCCGGCAAAGTTCACCGTTCCGCCTTTTTCTACGGCAAAATATTTGTTAATAATGTTTTGCAGGGTAAAGAGGTAGCTGCCCTGCTCTATGGTATATTTTCCGTACATGTTAAATTTAAAATCGCCAATGGTGCTAATGTCCATTTGAATATCGCCAAAGCCGGTACCTTTAATAATATCACCTGCCTGAAGGTCGAAAATGATTTGGATTTCGGCATCGGGTGTCATTTCAAGATCAAACTCAATGTTCATACCAGATGAAGTAACAATTTTGGGTGGTTCGGGTTTTTCGCCTGCTTCGGTGTTAATAAAGGTGTAAATGTTGTTTTCCGAAACATCGGTTTCATAGTTGATGGGCAGGTAAAATTTGGTTCCTTTATTTGAGCGGGCATTAATATAAATATCCAATTTGTTAAAGGGCCCTCTGAAATTTACCACGCCTCCGCCAAAAGCTGTGCCGTAATAGGTATTGTTTTGCTGAAAAGTGGTGTTGAGCAGTAGCAGGTTATCGGTGGTAAGGTCAAGGTTTATGCTCATATTTTTAAGGTCGTTCAAAAAAACAAAGCCGTTTGCGCGGGCGGTGTTGCCCAATGTATCCTGCAATCCGGTATTATTAAATCTTATATATTTATCGTCGAAAACGACTGTCTGGTTTTTGAGTTTATAGCGGGTATTGAGGTAGTTAACCGTAGTGGCGCCATTTTCAACAAATATATTGCCCTTAAAATTGGGTTCCGAAATGTTTCCGTAAACCCGAAGCAGCCCTTTTATATTGCCCTCGGTTCTTGAAACAAGGGTACTGAGGAATGCTTCCATAAATTGCAAGTTACCCCTTCTTATGTTGGCGCTAATGTCTATATAGGGTTTTTCGCCTTTTTGTTTGGGCAGCACCACCAGTCCGTTGGCGGCTTTAATGTCGTATTTATCGTTGCTTACATCAAGGCCTACGTGCAGGTCATCTGTTTTTGTTCTTTTATCGGCTCGCAGCCGCAGGTTGCCAATAAACTGTTTTCTGAACACAAAGTCATCAGCATTTAATTCGGCAATAATAATTTGCTGGTTAAATACATCCTTGAGAGCAATTTCGCCGCTTACCTTGGTATCTATGCCTAATTTGGCAATGGTTGGTATGTAGTTAAAATCTGACAGATAAATATTTTGCAGAAAAACCTGTGTATAGTTGTTGTAGTTTCGCGAGGGGTGGCTACGCAGGGTAATGCTTCGCTCGTCTTGCCGCAGTACTACATCGTCAATTTCAAAGTAATCTTTATTTTTGTAGGTAAAAGTACCGGTATTGGCTTCCCATTTTTTTCGGTTTACCACAATTTCGGTGGTATCGAATTTCATTTTCAGCGTGTCGGAATTGGCAAAAATAAGCCCCGAAATTTGGGCATAATTGACGGCGGTATCGGGCGCTACCTTAAGGGTAAAGTTAATACTGTCGTTATAAACTATGCCTGTTGTTTTTATATCGGGAATGGTAAGTTTGTTTGCGGCAATGTAAACTGAGTCGACACCGGCAGAGAAACCGAGTTGCTTTTCATCGGATTGTACATTTATTTTAAAGCCGCTGATGCGGTTGCCGGCAAAGGTTATTTCATCGGCTTTACCTTTTAATTGCAGCGCTTTGGTTTGCGAGTTAAAGCTGCCTTTTATGCTGGTATTGGCAAGGCTTTCGAGTTCTGGTATAAATATTTGTGATAATAAGGCGGGATTGTTGATGTTGATGGTAAAATCGGCAATTTGCGGCGAGGTAGTTTTGGTGTATTTAAAGCGGTAAGGAAAGTAGTTGTGCAGCAGGTTAATAAAAGCGTTGGGCAGTTCTTTAAAGGTAAAACTTCCGTTCACATTGGCTGTAAGAATATGGGAATTGAGCTGCAAGGTACGCCGGTTGTTGTTAAGGGTAGAAACCAGGGTTACAGTATCGAGGGCAAAAATGCGTTTACCATTGTTTACCTTTACATCGTAAAAAGCGGCATTGCCAAACAGGTCGTCAATGTCTTTGCCTATGAGGTTAAGGTTGGTGCGTCCCGAAAGTTCAAAATCATCAGACAAATTCTCGGCTTTAAACAGGTTGAGTTTTTTGAGTCGCAATTTAAACACATCGGCCACAAAATTATATTTGGGTGTTTCGGAGTTCAGGTCAACAGAGCCTTTAAAACTCAGTTGCATGTTGTTATCGGTAACCTGCACAACACCGGCAAAGAGGCGGCGGTCTATGTTGCCGTTTACCGCCACGTTGGAATAAGTGTAGTTATTAAAGGTAAAGCTGGCAATATTACCATCAATATTGGCCTGCAGTTCGTCTAATTTTACCCCCTTGCCGGTTACGTTTGCCGAAAAGGTGGCTTTGCCGAATTTATCGGGTTTGTTGAGCCATGCGCCGAGGTCGAACTCTTTTACAGCCACCCTGCCCGAATAGCTGAGAATGCGCCCGATGTCCATTTTAACATCAGACTGTATCTGCCCAATGTTGGTATTAAGCGTACCTTCTGCCACAAAATGTTTGGGAAACCCCGAAAAACGGCCGGTAAAATACAGGTTTCCCAATTTGTCAATTTCGGGCGGCAGTTTGAGTTTGGCGGGCAGAAACCGTTTTATTTCGGTGGTATTGGTGCGCAAAGCGGTTACCTTAAAATCTATATTGGTTGACTGAAAATCGGGCAGGCCGCGCAGGCGCACATCGCCTTTAAAGGTGGTATTGCCAATTTGCAGTGCCAGCCCTTCGGCGCTTATGCGGCTGATTTCGTTTTTTGCCCTGCCCGAAATGTTGATTCGGGTATTGATGTTTTTGGCAATAATTGGTTCTTTATATAAGCCTCCGGCAAAAGCGGCAATGTCTTTAAAGGTAAAATACGATTTCGGTTTCAGGCGCACATCTAATTTTACCCTTTCCACAAAATCTGAAAAACAGCGCAGGCTGGGGTATTTAAAAGCTACATAATCTTGCAGCCGGGTATTGGGTGTTTGCAGGAAAAGGTTTGCCAACTCTAACTTTTGGGGCGAAAGCAGCACAAACGCCGATGCACGGGTTACCTCAAAACCCGATTGTTCTTTAAGTTGCAGGCGGTCTATATGGCCGGTAATGGTATCGGCACCAAACACTAAATTACTGATACCAATTTGTATATTGCTGGTTTTAAGGTTTTTAAAACTAATTACCTCTTTGCGCTTAATGGTTTTGCCGGTGTACAGGTTAAAACTGCCGTTGGTAAGGGCAAGTTGTTGTGCGGCAAACAGCCAGCCCGGCACCGAAATATGCAGGGGGCGGTCGCAGTCTTGCGCTTCCTCTTTTTTGGCGTTACTAATGGTATCGGTAAGGGTTATGTTTGGCGAAACAAGTTGCACGGTATTAAAACTCAATTGCTGCTCAAAAGGCTTAAACCCCGAAAAACCGGCGTGCAATTGCTGCAACTGCACGGCTAAGTTAAATCCGCCGGCTTCATCGGTCATGCAGAAGCGGGGCGAGTTAAGGGTAATAAACCCCAGGTTAAGTTTCAGGTTATAAGGCGCCGAAGCAGGCAGTGTATCGGGTTGTGCGGCCGGCGTTGTTTTTTTTGAACTGCTGCCGCCAAATTGCCCCAACAGGTACTGGTAATTGTATTTTTCATCGGGCAAGGGGCGGTTAAAATGCACATACGGATTTGTTATTTCAATACCTTTCAGAAACAATACCCTGTTTCTGAGCGAAAGGCTGTCCACTTCTGCCAGCAGGCGTTTGGCAAACAACAACGTATCGCAATTCCAGTCTTCAATATATAAATCTCTGATGTCGAGGCGGTTATACACATCAATATATACCTTGCCGACGCGCACCTCGGTATGCAGCAGGCGTTTACCCACAATTTCAGTCAGGGCTTTTTTTACCAATATGCTTTGTACAATGGGTTGTTTGAGCCAATACAATAAATACCCTGCCAGCAGCAGCAGGGCTGCTGCCAGCACAAATACAGAGGTAATTATGCGCCTGAAACGGGTCAAAAGGTATGAACTGCTTTTACAAACCGGGTTTTAAGATGTCAAAAACAAAAACAAAAAAAAAGGCAAAAAGGGTTTCGGGTGGCAAAAAAGAGGCAATCACAGTTTCAGATAACGCTGTTGGGCACAGGGTAATTTTGCTGATGCGCAAATTTAGGCAACAGAAAGTTGCCAAACAACCCTTGCTGTGCAAGCAGTTTGGCAAAAACAGCCCTATTTTGCCCGCGCAAGGCATTAACAGTTCTTTTTTTACTGTTTAGCCATAACAAAATAAAATTACTTTTACCTTTGCAGTCAAAACCCCTGCAAAGTAACGGTTAGCAATTATATTTTGCTCAAATTGGCAATATTTTTGTTACATTATAACATAATTTGCTTAAAATCGCACACCAAAAATGTAATTTAGCCCGTTTTTTGTATTTTTGTTAGTATTAAGCCGTTCATTAAACCCTTTCCGTTTTTTAAAACAAAATTCAGTCATGAAAAATTTACAAGTCGTTCTGGCGCTTTTAGTTAGTTTTACCATATCGGTATGGGCGCAGCAACAGCAAGGTGTGCGCTACACCGTTAAAACAGGCGATACACTTTATAAACTTGCATCGGTGTACGGTGTGAGCGTAGATGATATTAAGCTGCAAAACCCCGCCATTGTGGGCAATAAGCTAAACGTTGGTGAGGTAATAACCCTGCCGCCCGGCAGCAATGCAGGCGCCCAACAGGGGCAAACGGGCATGGTATATGCCAGCGTTCCTACCAAGCCAACCGGGCAAACAACTGTTTTCTTAAACAACGATGCCATAGCCAATGCCAACGCTACCCAAATGCCCATGGCCAACAAAAATGCCGAAGAACCCATTGCGCGGGCAGTAACCGATATATTGGCACAGCCAATTGCCAATATACCCGCCGCCACCAAAAGCGTGCGCGGCAATGCAGCAGCAACAGAACCGGTTGCCTATGCCACCATTGCCACCAACGCAACAGCCAATACCACCAACCCGGCACCCAAAATAACCAACCAACCGCCCGCAGCAACGGCAACGCCGCCGGCAACCACCACTACCACAACCTACACCAAACTAAAACCGGTAAAGCATAAGGTAAAAGAAAAGGAAACCCTTTACAGCATTGCCAAACTCTACAGCCAGCCCATGGCTACCCTGCAAAACTGGAACAACCTGACCGACAGCAACATTAAAACCGGGCAGGAAATTATTATTGACTGGATTATGCCCACCGGCGTAGCCTTGGTGGCCCTTGAACTGGCCGAAGCCAAGGCAGACCCCGCAGCAAGCAGCATACCACCGTTTCAGAAAAAATACATGGAGTTTGAAACAGATACCACCGGACAGTACCGCCTTAAGTTTCAAACCGGCGCCGCTACCTGGTTCGACGATTCGGGCGAAAAATCGAGCAGCGGCAACCTATATTGCCTGCATAAAAACGCTCCGCCCAAAACGGTGGTAAAGGTAACCAACCCTATAAATAGCCGTTCGGTTTATTTAATGGTTATTGAAAAACTGCCCGATACACCCCAAAACGACAATGTATTGCTGAGCATGACTCTTAGCGCCGCCAAAAGACTAAGCATTACCAACGATAAACTTATCGTAGAATCGCGCTACTACATGCCTCGGTAGCTAACCAATTCCGAATAAGATCATTGCCCGATGCCGCCGCCTGCCGCCGGTAGCATCGGGCAGTTTGTTGTGTGGCGCTTTGCAACTTTTACCACAACCCGTACTTCAAACACGCGGTTTTGCGTTATGTAATCCGGCAAAGTTGCAGGCAAACCGGCTTTGTTGTTCTCCCAAAACTGCATAACAAAAAATTTCAACTCCATAAAATATGAAAAACATTACCGCTGCACTTGCGCTTTTACTGGCAATCTACCGCCCGGCTATTGCGCAAACCATTGTTTCCGACAAGCCCGATACTTTTAGGGTGGAGTTGTTTAACAAGGAAAATATAGAAAAACTATCGGCCGAAATTATGGCCGAAAACAAAAAATTAGCCGACCGACTGAGCACGCTCGAAAAAGATTTTGCCAACCGAAACGATATTACCGCTACCCTCATTAATGCCAATCAGGAAAAATACCGTTCATCGGTTAATAACCTGGCAAACAGGTACCAGGCCGGTGAGCAGGTTATTACCCATATTGTTAAAGAAACCAACCAGTTTAACCTATCCTTTAGTCAACTGCTCCTGCAAAACGAGTTTTCTGCCTTGGCAGATCCTACCAACTATGCCGAATTTAACAAATCTATAAACTACTCGCTCGAAATTTTGGGAGATAAAAAAGTGGGTATGTTTGCCAACGTTTTTAATATGGACGACCTGAAACAAATTGCCCCCGTTATCAACAACCCGATAATTTCTACCAGCTTTTCGCTCATTTCTTACTTTTTAGCCAGCTACTACAAAAAAGAAAAACTGAAAACCGAGAATTTCAAAAAACTCACCTGCATTTTAGATTATACCAATCAGATAAAATCGGAATACCAGATTGTGGCAGCCGGGCTTAAAAACTTAAATGCCCGATTAGACGCTTTTCGCGATGCCTCCAAACAGTTTTTTTCAGAATACCTCGAAGCCATTAACTACGGCGGGGGGTACGACCGCTATGTAAACGATAAAAACACACTGGCCTATGATTTTATGGCACAGCAACGAAACCTGTTTTTTAACAGCCTGCTCTCCGATGCTGGTGCAATTGGCATTACCAACTTTGAAACCAACCGCGACGACAACATACAGTTTCATATAGAACAGGTAAAATTTTACCTGAACGAATACGAATTGCTCTTGCTTGAAATTAATGATTTTATTAGTTCTTACGAAAAATTTGTAGAAAAACAACGGCAAATGAACGCCGATGTTTGCAGCGAGTTTTCGGGCGAAAGCAGCGCCATTTTTAAACGGATACAGAAAACGCTGGGTACGGTAAAATATAATTTCGATATTGTATATCGCGAAAACCGCATTGATAAAAACACCAAACGTATTTTGTTTGGCTTTTAACCTTTTTCTGCACCTTGCCTGTCTTTAGTGCCGCTACTCCAACAAGTCCTTTAACAACATTTTGCAAGTAACAGCCAATTTTCGGGTGTACGTAGTGCCGATTCGCAGTTGTAGGTAGTCTATGTATTTTGTCTGAACCATGATTTTGGGGATTAAATGATGAACAGGATTTAAACCAATGCAGGATACCAAAAAATATTATCCCGATATCATGTTGCCCCCTATCTCTCCTTGCCTGTAAAGACGCACAGCCGTGCGGCTCTGCCTTTTACTCCACCGCCAACTTATCGCTTGCCTCGTACTGCTCATGTCAGCCGGGTAATGCCATACGCCAAACGTACATGCCCGGTGTTATACCCTCTTAAGGGTATGGATGTTACTTCACTCTCTCTGGGAGGGATTAAGAGAGGGCTGCAACACCTCATACCGCACTTTTTGCCCTTGCACATTGTACAACTCCCACACCCCAAAGGGCAACTGCGGGGGCAGAGAGTAGGTAATTTGTGCCGTACCGCTGCCAGCAGGTACTGGATTGGGATAGACGGTGGCGGGCGGTGCGGGTTGCTCCTCCTTGCCCCCCCTCAAAGATGGGGGGAGTTATACTGCTTACCAATAAACTATCTAAACAGGGGGCTGTGCCACAGTACTCTCCATTGGGACCTAACTTAACTACCCAATTGCTTTGCGGTACAGTGTAATTAAAGCAGGCTAATATGAACCTGCCATGGGGAGTGGGTTCAAGGTTGCTTTTGAGGGCCGTTGGCAGCAGCAATTTTTTAGTTACAGCGGTGCATTTTTACCCCATCAATAAAAAAATACACTACCTTTGTTTGATAGTGCTAACCTATATTTATATTTCATCTGCAAAGCACCATGCAACAATTCTACCTCGTTTTAAGGAATAATGTCTCGTTGTGGACTGTTATGTTCGTACTGTTGTTTGCACAAGTTAAGGTAGCGCAGGCACAAGATAAACCCGCTTCAAAAGACGACAACCTGCCTGCTGTTGATGAACTGATAGAAAATTTAACCGAAGATACCGAAGATGCCGAAGTGGATTACGACACTGATCAGGAGCGCCTGTACGATTACCTGCAAAGCCCCGTTAACCTCAACAAAGCCAGCTATGAAGATCTGGCAGATTTAGGACTGCTTTCCGAAACCCAAATAAACGGCATCCTCAACTACAGAGAAACGGTAGGAAAATTTATTACGGAATACGAACTGCAATCGGTGCCCGAACTTGACCTCGAAACCTGCCGCCGTATTTCGCCGTTTGTTACCGCCGGCGAATTAGACGACTACAACATACCTTTTTACAAACTCATGTACGAAGGGCAAAACCAGGTTTTTATGCGCTGGCAACGCGTATTGGAAGAACAGGCCGGTTATGTTTCCGATACCCTGACAGACGGCAGCGTGGCGCCGGTGTACAAGGGCAGCCCATACCGCCTCTATGCCCGCTACCGCTATAACTACGGCAATAAAATAAGCTACGGAGTTACCGCCGAAAAAGACCCCGGCGAAGAGTTTTTTAAGGGCTCGCAAAAAAGAGGGTTCGATTTTTACTCGGCACACCTGTACCTGCGCAACATCGGGCCTTTTAAACACATTGCCTTGGGCGATTATGAACTGAGACTTGGTCAAGGTCTTATTGCCTGGACCGGGCTTGCTTTCAGAAAAGGAAGTTTTGTTATGAACATAGCCCGAAACAATCAACCCGTAAAGGCTTATACCTCGGTAAACGAAAGCCTTTTTTTCAGGGGTGCAGCCGCTACTGTGGGTTTTGATAAGTGGGAACTTACCGTTTTTGGCTCTTACAAACCCATTGATGCCAATGTAACCGCATTGACTCCGGTAGATACCCTAATTCAGGAAGGTGAAGAAGGCGACCTGCCCCTGCCCGATGATGGCGATGTGGAGGAGGTATCCAGCCTGCTGCTTTCGGGCTTTCACCGAACCAATGCCGAACTGGCCGACCGCCACAGCCTTAAACAATTTGTTTCGGGCGGCAGTTTCGGGTACAAAAGCCGCAAACTGTCGGTGGCGGTTAATACCATTTACACCCGTTTCAGCGCCAGCCTGCAACCTACTGTTGCCGCCTACAACCAATACCGGTTTAGCGGCAGGCAACTCCTCAATTCAAGCATTGATTACCGTTTTCTTTGGCGCAACTTCCACTTCTTTGGCGAAACAGCCGTTAGTGACAACGGCGGCTTGGCCACCCTTAACGGATTGCTGCTTGCCGTTGATCCCAAAGTATCGTTCTCATTTTTACACCGCTATTACCAGCGCAATTACCAATCGCTTTTTGCAGTGCCATTTGCAGAAAGTACGCTTCCCAACAACGAAAACGGCACTTTTATAGGCGCATTCATAAAACCCATTCGCAAAGTGGAAATAAGCGCTTATGCCGATGTGTACAAACACCCGTGGCTCCGCTTTTTAACCGATGCCCCTTCACACGGCGCCGATTACCTGTTGCAGGTTTCTTACAAGCCGCTACGGGCCGTTGAAATGTATATGCGCTTCAGAACCGAAACCAAGGGAAGAAACCAACCCAATAACATTACTCAAACCGACTACCTCAGCAACCAAACCCGAAGCAGCCTTCGGTTTCACCTCCAATGCAAGCTCAGCAATACCGTAACCCTTAAAAGCAGGGTGGAAGGTGCTTGGTTTAAAACCCAAAACGGCAGTACGGAAAGAGGTGTAATGATTTATCAGGATATTAACTTTAAACCCCTTTCCTCGCCCGTTTCTTTCAATACGCGCTTTGCCCTTTTCGATACCGACTCCTACAACGCCCGCATTTACGCTTATGAAAACGACGTATTGTACGTATTTAGCGTGCCGCCTTACTATAACCGCGGAAGCCGGTTTTATGCAGTGCTACGATACACGCCTTTTAAAAACATGGATATTTGGCTGCGCTATGCCCAAACCTATTGGGCCGACCAAAAAACCATCGGCACCGGCCCCGAACAGGTAAACGCTAACCATAGATCTGAAGTAAGAGCTATGCTTCGGGTTAAGTTTTAGGCGCTGTTTATGCTTGCTGTAAGAGTTGCAAAAATCTTTCGGTTTGCCGCCGGTGCCGCAAAACATGTACAATGGCATGTTCAAGCAATTGCTCCACGTCAAAAACCTGTCCGCCCCAAAGCGTAACGCGGTTGCTTACAACATCTTCAAAGCTAAGGTTCCATATTCCCTGCAAGGTCTTTTCGGTATATTTCAGCATGTTGGACAGCCCGGTGCAAGCCATTTCGGCATCTTGAAAAGATGGAAATTGCACTTGCTCCGGCTCTAAATGCTTAAAATGTCGCCGCAGGTGGTTGGCATAGCCATACCCCGATGCAACAACATGTTGCGACACGGTTTGTATGGAGCGGCAATCAATGTCATCGGTTTGCGCATCGGCTATGGCGGTAAACCGGGCATCGGGTATTTGCTGCAACAGTTCCATGTATTCGCCCACCGCTTTTTCATATTCATCTAACAGCGCACCTGTGGCTCCTTCTCTGAAAATTTTCATAAAGTGTAATGTTTTGTTGCACAAATGTACTTTGTTTGGGGTAAAATAGCAAGGGTACTTGAACGTATTTTCAGGCATCAAACAGTTATATGTTTTTTAAATAACTATGTTGATAATTTTTGTCAGTTTAGCATCAATTTACAACAGCATTTTGGCATTTTTATCGGTAAAGTCTATATTTACACCCTCCAAATCCAAAAAAATACCTTCACCAACTATTTTATGAAGCAATACTACCAGTTATTTGCCCTTGCTTTACTATTTTTAATAAACCCATTGCACAACCTGCAGGCACAGTGTACCCTTACCACTGCTGTATATATTGATACACTGGTTTGCGGACAATGCGCAAATTTGTATGCCTTCGGGCAGGGGCAGGGACAAGTTGTTTTTTCCGAAAATTTTAACAGTGGTTCTCCTACGGGTTGGGCTTTTACCAATCAGGCGCAGTTTAACAACCCCTGCAGCCCGGGCGGCGCAGATGGCACGCCACACCTCTGGATGGGCAATACATCGGGAGTGCCGCGCATTCTCCGCACCGTTTCCTACAATTTTACCACCGCCACCGCCGGCGTTACCATTTGTTTCGATATGTTGTTTGCCGAACAAACCGGCGACCCCGCCGATGCACCCTGCGAAGGACCCGATGAACCCGATGAAGGCGTTTATCTACAATATTCCACCAACAACGGCACTACCTGGAACACCATTAACTACTTTGACCCCAACGGTGGAGGCGACCCCCAACTCATTAACTGGAACAACTGGTGTTTTGAACTGCCACCCGCCGCACTTACCGCCAATTGCCAGATACGCTGGTTTCAGGATAACGACTCGGGGCAGGATTACGACCACTGGGGCATTGACAACGTTGAAATTTACTTTAACGACCCCACCTATAACATTACCTGGAACCACGACGGCTACTCCTACGGCGCCGGCAACAGCGGCGGCATGAACCCCAACGCCGTTTGCCCCCAAAATACCACCACCTATACCGCCACCATGACTAACGGAACCACCACCTGCACTTCATCGGTAACGGTTATTGTGCGCGACCCCGATATTGTGGTAAACGCCGGACCCGACCCCGCCCAAATTTGCCCCGGACAATGTGCTACACTCGATGCCTCCAACACGCGAATTATTGTATCGCCTGCCAAAACGCCTACTTACTTTAATGGAGAAGTAACATCTGTTTCTTCAGGTTTAGGGTCTGAGTCGGAAATTAGTATTAATATTACTGAACTGAATATGACCACTATTTTGCCAAACTCCATTACCCAGGTTTGTATAGAGGGTATTACATTCTTTGGGTTCAATATATTTCCACCAGGCACCAGCACAATTGGTAACCTTAATTTATTTCTTGAGTGCCCCAATGGCACCCGCATTACCTTAGTTCCAACAGGCCAAACAACCGGCAGTTCCTTATTAGGTTATACCAATACTTGTTTTGTGCCAGTGGGTCCGGCAATTTCTACCGGTACAGCACCTTATTCCGGCACCTACCAAAGCAATCAACCCTTTAACAACTTAGTTGGCTGTACAGCAAATGGCGTTTGGAATTTAGTCATCAGCAGCAATTCCTTATTTGGTGCAGGCGCTTTTTATGGTTGGTCTATCAGCTTTAATGACCCCGAAATCAGTGAGCCGGCCATTATTTCATGGTCGCCCACAACCGGCATGACCGGCGCTAATACCCTTACGCCCAATGTTTGCCCTACTACTACCACTACCTACACCCTTTCTGCCGCCGATGCCGCAGGCTGTGTAGCTGCCACCGACCAGGTTACTGTTACCGTTGGTGCCTGTGGTGGAGTGCCAACTCCTTGCACTGCCACAACCGGCTGCTTTGGCAACAACTTGGTAACCAATGGCAACTTTGAGAGTTTTAACCCCGCTTCACCGTTTGCCACCTTTACCAGCAATTACGATTACAGCCCTTGCCCGGGAACCATTTGTACCAACAGCGCTACCGGAGCGCCTATTTTATGCCAGTATGATTTTTCAGTGCAAACTTCGCCCAACCCTTGCAATGCCGATTGGTCAAATGCTATTGGAGACCATACCACCGGTTCCGGCAACATGATGATTGTAGATTTTCCTGCCGGAA
The DNA here is from genome assembly GCA_002212985.1 of Sphingobacteriales bacterium TSM_CSS. GTDB lineage: Bacteria > Bacteroidota > Bacteroidia > Chitinophagales > UBA2359 > UBA2359. Next base: position 16,573 of record NBMY01000146.1, on the reverse strand, counting down.
ACGTAGGGGCAAATAATAAAATCTGGTGCCAGACCATAAACCTGGCGCCGGCCACCGATTATTGCTTTGGTGCTTTTTTCATTAATATTCTTCCGGCCGGAAGCGGGCAACCCCAGCCTGTTTTTGGGTTTACCCAAAACAATACCTTGTTGGGCAGCAGCGCTTCGCTACCCGAAAGCGAACAGTGGCAGTTTTTGGGAATGCAGTTTAACAGCGGCGCCGGCGGCAATACCACCCTTTGTATTACCAATCAAAACTTTGGTGCAGTAGGGTACGACCTCGCCATTGACGATATATCGGTGCGCCCTGTTACCAACGGCACCCCCCCCGATGCGGTAAACGACAATCTTACGCTTTGCCCGGGGCAAACATCACAAGTTCTTAACGTATTGTCCAATGATGTGGCCGGTGCCGGCGGACCTATTACTGCCCTCAACATCATTGCTGCCCCTCCTTTTACCGATGGCGATATTACCAACATTAACCTTTCCGCCGGAACGGTCACTTTTACCTCCCTGCCCGGCTTTACGGGCAGCACAACGTTCACCTATCAGGTTTGCAATGCATCGGGCTGTTGCGATGTGGCAACTGTAACACTTTCGCCCGGCGCTGTTACGCCGCCTTCCATACCCCCGGCTTCTGTTTGCCAAGGCGGCGCCGGCGTTACTTTAAATGCCGGAAACAGTTACAGCAGTTATGCATGGTCAACCGGGGCAACAGGGCAAAGTATTACGGTAAATCCTGCCGCCACCACTACCTACACGGTTACGGTTACCAACACATCGGGTTGTACGGCCAGTGCAAGTGTGGCGGTAACGGTAAATAACTTAACGCCGCCGTCTATTCCAGGAGCTTCCAGTTGTACACCGGGCAGCCCGGTAGCGCTCAATGCCGGTGGCGGTTATACCAACTATGCATGGTCAACCGGCGCCAATACACAAACTATTAATGTAAGCCCGGTTGCCACCACCACGTACACCGTAACGGTTACGGGTGCAGGCAGCTGTACGGCATCGGCAAGCGCTACCGTAACTGTTGGGGCGCTTCCGCCGCCTGTTATTCCGCCGGCAACAAGCTGTACACCGGGCGGAGCCATAACCCTCAATGCCGGCGGCGGTTACACCGGCTATACATGGTCAACCGGGGCAACGGGGCAAAGCATTACCGTTACACCGGCTGCCACTACCAATTATACGGTAACGGTTACCGCTTCGGGCGGCTGCACGGCTTCGGCTGCTGTTTCGGTAACGGTAAGCAATATTGCGCCGCCTGTTATGTCATTGCCTTCCTTATGTTTGGGTGGAAACCCGGTAACTTTAGATGCAGGCAGCCCCGGGCCTTATACCGCTTATACATGGTCAACGGGGGCAACTTCGCAAACCATTACCATTAACCCTGCTGTTACTACTGCATACAACGTAACCGTAACCAATGCTGCCGGTTGTACGGCCACTGCCGGCACTACGGTTACGGTAAACAGTGTAAACCAGCCTGTTGTAGCTTCTGCCAGCATTTGTCCCGGGCAAACAGCTACCCTTACAGCCGTTGGTACGGGTTTTACCTCTTATACATGGTCAAATGGTGCAACTACACCGGCAATTAATGTAAGTCCGGCAGCTACCACGGCATACACCGTAACGGTTTCGGGTGCGGGCGGGTGTACGGCCACCACCAGTGCAACAGTAACGGTATTTACGGTAATGCCGCCGGTAATACCGCCTGCTGCTGTATGTTCGCCGGGGAGCAGCGCCATTTTAAATGCCGGGCCGGGTTATGCCGGTTATGCATGGTCAACCGGTGCAACGGCGCAGAGTATTTCGGTAAATCCTGCCGCCACCACTACCTATACGATAACGGTTACGGGCACAGGCGGCTGCACAACTTCGTCAAATGTTACGGTAACGGTTAACAACATTAGTCCTCCCGTATTTACCCCGGTCAGCATCTGTTCGGGTGGTGCACCGGTAGTGTTAGATGCCGGTGCGGGTTATACGGGCTATTTGTGGTCAACCGGGGCTACAACGCAAACTGTCAGTGTTTCGCCGGTGGCAAGTGCCAATTACACCGTTACGGTTACGGGCACAGGTGGCTGTACGGCCTCGGCATCTGCTTTGGTAACAGTAAACAATGCAACACCGCCGGTATTTACCCCGGTCAACACTTGTTCGGGAGGCAGCGCGGTGGTGCTAGATGCCGGTACGGGTTATACGGGCTATTTGTGGTCAACCGGTGCAGCAACACAAACCATCAGTGTAACGCCGGCAGCTACTACCGGTTATACTGTAACGGTTACCGATGCAGGCGGTTGTACGGCCACTTCGGACGTTACAATAACGGTAAACAGTATAACCCCGCCGGTTATTCCCGATGCAACCATATGTTCGGGCAATATCACAACGCTAAATGCCGGTTCAGGCTATGAGGGTTATTTGTGGTCAACCGGGGAAACATCTGCTTCCATCAATGTAAACCCTACTGCCGGAACAACCTACACGGTTACGGTTACTGGTGTGGGCGGCTGCACGGCTTCATCAAATGTTACAGTAACGGTTAACAATATAAATCCGCCGGTATTTACCCCTGTCAGCACCTGTTCAGGTGGTAGCCCGGTAGTGTTAGATGCCGGTACGGGTTATACGGGCTATTTGTGGTCAACCGGGGCTACAACGCAAACTGTCAGTGTTTCACCGGCGGCAAGCGCCAATTACACCGTTACGGTTACAGGCGCGGGTGGCTGTACAGCTTCGGCAACTGCTTTGGTAACAGTAAACAATGCAACACCGCCGGTATTTACCCCGGTCAACACTTGTTCGGGAGGCAGCGCGGTGGTGTTAGATGCCGGTACGGGTTATACGGGCTATTTGTGGTCAACCGGTGCAGCAACACAAACCATCAGTGTAACGCCGTCAGCTACTACCGGTTATACAGTAACGGTTACCGATGCAGGCGGTTGTACGGCTACTTCGGCCGTTACGGTAACGGTAAACAGTATAACCCCGCCGGTTATACCCGATGCAACCATTTGTTCGGGCAATGCCACAACGCTAAATGCCGGTACGGGCTATACGGGTTATTTGTGGTCAACCGGTGCAACATCTGCTTCCATCAATGTAAACCCCATTACCGGAACCACTTACACGGTTACGGTTACCGGTGCGGGCGGCTGCACAGCTACGGCAACAGCTACGGTTATGGTAAACCCAGTTCCAACCTTTACCATAACCGGTTCCAACACTTTTTGCGCAGGAAGCATTACCAGCTTAGGGGTGTCGGGTAGTTTCAGCCAATACAACTGGTCAACCGGTGCTACAACGCCAACTATTACCGTATCTGCGGCCGGTGCCTACAGTGTAACGGTAACCGATGCAAATACCTGCACCGCCACACAGCAAACAACGGTTACACAAAGTACTTCACTCAATCCGGCAATAGGCGGCAATACAAACCTTTGCCCGGGAGATGCCGCTACTTTAGATGCCGGTTTGGGTTTTAATACCTATTTGTGGAGTAATGGAAGTACAGGGCAAACCTTGGTTACATCTACTCCCGGCATTTACAGTGTAACGGTTTCCGATGCCGGAGGCTGTACGGGTACAGACTCTGAAACAGTAACAGTTAACGCACCGCCAACAGTATCTATATCGGGCAATAATAATGTTTGTGCGGGAACCGCAACACCGCTCAACGCTACGCCGGGTTTAGCGCAATATGTGTGGTCAACCGGAGCATTCGGGCAAACAATTAATGCCACTATTGCAGGAACCTATTCGGTTACTGCTACCGATGCCAACGGTTGCACCGCTTCCGATAATTTTACCTTAACCGTTAACCCACCTCCAACACCTGCCATTACCGGCAACCTGACTATTTGTCCCGGCAGCAATACTGTTTTAGATGCCGGAACCGGTTACATAGCCTACAACTGGAGCAATGGCAGCAACGGGCAAACAGCAAATGCCGGCGCGGCAGGTGTGTATAGCGTAACCGTAACCGATACCAACGGATGTCAGGGCAGCGCTGCTGCTACCGTTTCGGTTACTGTTGTGGGAACACCTGCCATTGGTGGCAACACCACAATTTGCCCGGGCAGCAGTACCATTTTGAGTACATCGGGTTTTTCGGCGTATAACTGGTCAACGGGGGCAACCACGGCTTCCATCAGCGTTTCGCCGGCTGCAAACACTACTTATACGGTAACGGTTACCAATGCTGCAGGCTGTACCGCAACCAACAGTGTTACTGTTAACATTCTGGCTACACCAATACCCGATATTACCGGAACTGCAACAATTTGTGCCGGAAATACCAGCGTTTTAGATGCCGGAACCGGTTTTGCAGTCTATTTGTGGAGCAACGGCGCTGCATCGCCAGCCATAAGCGTTACAACCGCCGGCACTTATACCGTAACGGTTACCAATGCATCGGGTTGCACAGGGTCCGATAGTTTTGCTGTGGCAGTTAACCCACTGCCGGTGGTCAATATTTCGGGTTCAACTACTTTTTGCGCCGGTGGCAATACAACCCTCAATGCAGGTGCGTCATTTACCACCTATAACTGGAGTAACGGTGCAAATACGGCAACAATAACCGTAACCGCGCCGGGCACGTATGGCGTTACCGTTACCAATGGCAATGGTTGTACCGGTTCGGCGCAAACCACCGTAACGGTCAGCACTTCATTAAACCCGAATATTGTGGGCGATGTAACACTTTGTCCGGGCGAAAATACGGTTTTAGATGCCGGTACGGGCTATGCTTCGTATTTGTGGTCCGATGGCAGTACTGCACAAACGCTTACTTCGGGTACAGCCGGTGCGTACAGCGTAACCGTAAGCGACAGCGGTGGGTGTACCGGTACGGCAAGCACGGCTGTAGTGGTAAATTCTAACCCAACGGTTAATATTGCCGGAACCCTTAGTTTTTGCACAGGCGGCAGCACGGTGTTGGATGCGGGCGGCGGCTACACCACTTACGACTGGAGCAACGGCGATGCCACGCAAACCACTACCATTACCGCATCGGGCATTTACATAGTTACGGTAACCGATGTCAACGGCTGCACAGGCAGCGCGAGCGTTACGGTAACGGTCAACAGCAACCTCAGCCCGGCAATTAGCGGGGCGTTGAGCTTTTGCACAGGCGGCAGCACGGTGTTGGATGCGGGCGGCGGCTACGCCACTTACGACTGGAGCAACGGCGATGCCACGCAAACCACTACCATTACCACATCGGGCACTTACAGCGTAACGGTGAGCGATATGAACGGCTGCACAGGCAGCGCGAGCGCTACGGTAACGGTCAACAGCAACCTCAGTCCGGCAATTAGCGGGGTGTTGAGTTTTTGCACAGGCGGCAGCACGGTGTTGGATGCGGGCGGCGGCTACGCCACCTACGACTGGAGCAACGGCGATGCCACGCAAACCACTACCATTACCGCATCGGGCATTTACATAGTAACGGTAACCGATGCCACGGGCTGCACGGGCAGCGCCAGCGCTACGGTGGTGGTGAATCCCTTGCCGGTGGTGTTCATTGACGGCGACAGCGATATTTGCCTTGGGGAAACATCGGTTTTAGATGCAGGTACAGGTTTTGCCGCTTATAGCTGGAATGATGGAGGTATTGCCCAAACGCTTGATGCAACTACATCGGGCACTTACAGTGTAACCGTAACCGATGACAACGGCTGCACCGGCACCGATGATTTTACCCTTACCGTAACCGATTGTCCCACCTGCATTCCGCCGTTGGCGCCGGTTGCAACGGCAGATACGCTGGTGGTTTGTGCGGGCGAGATAAACACTGCGGCATTTGAGGTAAGCGCCGAACCCGGTACGGTGGTAAACTGGTACGATGCACCTGCGGGAGGCAACCTGCTGGGCAGCGGCAACACATTTGTACCCGATGCACCCGGCATTTATTACGCCGAAGCGGCCGCTATTGACGACCCCACCTGCGTTAGCGGGCGCATTGAGCTTGCCCTTGTAACCGATGCGGTAACCGTTTCGGCAGTGGCGAACCCGGCAGCTGCCTTATCGGGCGGCGAAGTGCAGTTGGGCGCTTCGGGCAGTGCAACGCAAGGCGTTTTGCTCACCTACAACTGGACAACATCGGGCAATGATGTTTTGTCGTGCAACAACTGTACAGACCCGACAGTAGCTGTAACAGGAACGGCTTCTTATACCGTTACCGCTATTGATGAATGGGGTTGTTCTGATTCGGATAATGTGCAGGTAACGTTGCTGTTGCCCGATAATCTGGTAATTATACCCAACGCTTTTTCGCCAAACGGCGATGGGGTGAATGATGTGTTCAGGATAAATGGCAGCAACGTAGAATTGGTAGAGCTATTTGTGTACAACCGTTGGGGGGGTGAAGTTTATGCCGACAGCGGCACGCCCGCCATTGGCTGGGACGGAACCTTTAAAGGCGTTGCCCAGGAGTTGGGTGTGTATGTATATTATGCAACCGTTACATTTACCAATGGCACGGAAAAAGACTTTAAAGGCAATGTAACGCTTATACGGTAAGGCAGCATTTGTGAGTAGCATGAAAATAAAACCGCCCGACTGTGCCGTACAATCGGGCGGTTTTGTTTATTCCTTTTCGGTCTTTATTTCAGGAAATGTTTATTTCGGCTACAAGGTTATCAGAGGTTGCCCCTGAGTGTAACTGTAAAGTTTCGCCCCGGCGCACTTACGCCCGATGCAAAAAGACGGTAATTGGCATCGAGCAAGTTTTCTATACCTGCCTGAACTTCGAAGTTTTTGTTGAGCAGGTACGAAGTGCGGAGGTTAAGGGTAAACCATGCGGGCATACCATCGGGTGTGGCGTATTGTTGGTTGTCTTCGCCATTAAGGTTGTAGTCTTCAATATGTTTCCAACCGTTGAAAAGGGTAATGATTTCGCCTTTCAGCTTGCCGGATTGAAGTTTGACGCCGGCCCTGCCAAAAATGGGCGGAATATGGTCGAGCGGATAATCGGTTGTATCGGTATTAATACGTCCGTAGGTGTAGTTAACCGATGCAAACAAAGACAGGAAGTTCGTAACATCAAACAACATGGCAGCATTTACCCCCGTAACATAGGCGCTACTGTTGTTTACCTGTGCAAAAACGGCGCTTTGTACACCATCGTATTCAATGGTATCCTGGTTGTTGAAGGTAAAGGGAGCGGCACCAATGGCATTGTTGAGCAAGGTGTAGAAAGCAGTAGTTTCCAGTTGCAACTTGCCGAAGAGGTTTTTGGTAATGCCCAGCTCGGCATTCCAGGCATATTCGGGTTTGAGGTTGGGGTTGGGCACAAACACGGTTCCGGGTTGCGAGTCGAACAGTTTACCCAAATCATCAACATTGGGCGCTCTGAAACCGGTAGAACCCAGCAGGCTGATTTTCCAGGTAGGCGCAGGCAGCCATACCAACCCCAGGTTGCCGTTGAGGGCGTTGTTGGTTTGGTTTGCTTCGGAGTAAGGGAAGGGGAAAAATTCCTTGCTTTCAAATTTGGCTTTTAATTGAACCAAGCTGTAACGCAATCCGGCCGAAGCAATTAATTTACCATCGGCCATGCGGTGTTGGTTGGTGAGGTACAAGCCCGATGTGAGGTAGGTGCTGCCGCCGTCGGGGTAGCGGGTATTCCACGGGGTTACCAAGTTGGTGGTAATATCGAGCGAGGTGGCAGAGGAGTTTACATTGTTATACGTAATTTCTGCACCGTAGCGCAGGGTATTATTGGTTGAAAGGTTTTTAGCTACATCGAGGTTGGCGCTCCATACCTGCACTTTTTCTACCTGCCGGCGCAGCCCCGGGTTGTTAAAGCGGCGGCTGTTTCTACTTTCTTCAATGTTTTGATATGCCAGGGTAAGCCGGGCGTTGGTAAACCAACTCACCCCTTTGTCTAACTGCAGTTGGTAGCCGGCAAGCAGGCGTTTTTCGGGGCCGTAGTACCATTGGGCAAAACGGGGCAACCCGCCCGATGTTTCGGTAAGGCGGTCGTAGCGCGGCACATCGGTGGTGTTTGAGAACTGAAAATTGAAAGTATGGTTTACCTTATCGTTTTGCCGGAATCTGATTTTTTGCAGCAGGTCGTACTGGCTGTAGGCCGTTCCAACTTGTTTATCGGGGTTTTTGTTTACCACGGCGCTGTCGGTGTTGTTAATACGCTCCACATAAAAAGGTCTTTTCCCGAAATCGGGATAATCGGAACGGCGGTTGCTGCCCTGGCGCAGGTCGTCAAAATCGGAATAGGTAAAGGAGGTAAGGAATCCCCATTTTTTAGTTCCGATGTTGAAATTGACATGTCCGGTTTTTTCGTTATTGGCCGATGCATAGCGGAAGAAGGCGCCGGCATTTACCTTGGTTTTGTTTGCTGATAGTTGCGGAGTTCGGGTGTAAAAGTGCATTACACCGCCCAGCGCATCGCTGCCGTAGAGCACCGAATTGGGTCCGAATACCACTTCGGCGCGGTCGAGCATGTTGTTGTCAATTCTGATGACATTTTGCAGGTGTCCGGCGCGGTAAATGGCGTTGTTCAGGCGCACGCCGTCAACAACAATCAGCACGCGGTTGGCTTCAAACCCGCGCAAAACGGGGCTTCCGCCTCCCATTTGGCTTTTTTGTACAAAGATGTTGCCGGTATTCAGCAAGGCATCGGCGGTGGTTTGGTTGTTGTCGAAACGCAGTTTTGACGGGGTAATGAGTTGTACCTGATAAGGCACTTCGCGTTTTTTTTCGGTAAATTTACCTGTAGAAATAACCACTTCATCTAAGTTAATGGTTTTGGTAAGCGTATCGGTTTGTGCTGCCATGCTGACAGAAAAAAGAAGCAGTATGATAAATTTTAAACTATTTTTCATTGGTAAAATTGAGTTTAAGATAAAAAAAGGTTGCCCGCCGGTCATATGCCGGCCGGTATGGTAAAAATGCCGGGTATGCAGCAACAATAGTTGTTGTATGCCTGCATGTTACCCAACGGTTCAACTCCCGCAACGGCGCAACTGCCGGCTGCTTGCAGGAGTAAGTCGTAAAAGTTAAGAAAGAAAACGCAAATTAAACCGCGGCGCAGGTTTGCGGCGGCGGGGTAGGCACGTCAATTACCGGTTTTGAAACAAGCGGGGTGGTGATAGCGCTGCGGGCAAGTGCGGCAAGCGCCGGGGGCGGGCAGAGCAATAGCCGGTTAACAGCTGCATAATATACCACACCTGCAAATTTAAGCCGGTTTGCTGACTGATTTTGAGGCAGGTTTTCGGGGTTGTTTTTGCCGTAATGGTGTGCCCACAGTTGAGTATCGGGTTCATCGGCAAAACAGTAGAAATGGGTAAGGTTATCGCAAATTTCGGTATGTTCCACATCATACCATTTTCCGTTCAGCACAAACTCTTTACCTGCTTCTATCCACTGCACCAAGTGCAAATTGCTATTGGTAAAGGTAAGTAAGGTAAGCCTGTGTTGCGGCGCATGTTGTTTTAGCAGATGCGAAACCGCCCTTTGGTTAAGCGGGTGCAATACATACCACCCCGACATTTGCCAGCATAGCAGTACAAGCAGTGCAACAGCGCTCAACCTTTGCATGTGAAAAACGGGTTTTTAAATCAAGGCAAAATTACGTTTTACCTGTTTATACGTTACGTTTTTTTGCTGTTTTTTTTTGAAGTTGCCGTTTTTAAAGGCAGAGTTTGCATTTTTGGTTCGATTTTTGGACATACACTAACCGCCTGCCTTTTTTACCCGACCGAATAAGTTTAGGGCAATAATAGGCAAGGTGAAAAAGTAGCACCTAAAAAGTATTGCCACAGTATATATGTTTGTTAAAAAAAATGTTGCTTTTGTACGGCTGTTTGCCTTGTTGTTCATACATTTATTGCCCGTCATGGCTTTTTTGTATGCCGTACCGGTGCAGGCACAGGAATTAGTGCTAAGCGGTAAAGTTCTGAGTGTGGGCGGCGGTCAGCCTGTTGCCTTTGCCAATATTGGTATTAACGGCTATGCAATTGGCACGGTAAGCAACGAGCGCGGAGAGTTTGAACTGCATTTTCCCGAAAAGTTTGCCGGAGATTCATTGCAGGTTTCGTGTATTGGCTACTATGCTTACACCGCTCCCATTGCCGATTTATTGGCAATGAAACCTGTGCAAATTGCGCTGGTTTCGAGGGCATATTCTTTGGAGACCGTAACCATTACTCCCAATGACCTGAGCGCCGGCGAAATTGTGCAACGGGCTATGCAGCACATACCCGATAATTACATAGTAAACCCATACCTGATGGATGGTTTTTACCGCGAATATTTTAAGGAAAACGGCACTTATGCTGCATTTGCCGAAGCAGCCGTGAGCATTTACGATCCGTTAGGCTACCTGCCAAATATGAACAAGCCCGCCGAAACGGTAAAGGTAAACCAGTTGCGGGTGAGCGATATTTGCAACAAGGGGAAATATGTATTGTATATAGATGTTAATTTTGCCCTTAGAGGGAATTTGCTCAGAAACAGTGAGTTTTGGCAACTGTTTGCCCGGCAAACCAAAACCGATGTTGAACGGCTAAACACAGACAGCATAGTATATGACGGAAAACAGCCGGTTTATTGTATAGGGTATGTGCTGGAAAGTAAAAAATCGGGTACTTACCGCGGGCGGCTGTTCATTCGCAAAGCAGATTACGCGGTGCTGCGTGTAGAAATTACCGCCGATAACCTGCCCGATGGCCGCGAAGGCAATGGCGCTCCCTACCGATCAAAGGCGGTAATGACGTATAAAGAGTACAACGGAAAACTGTACCTGAATTATGTGAATGCCAGCCACGATGTTTTTTACTACGATTACGAAACCCAGCAACGCTACGACCTTAACTTTTATGCCGAACTAACAATAAACAATATTAACACTAAAGATGTTACCCCTTTGCCCGAAAACACAAGGGCAAAACAAAGCAGCATTTTTTACCACCCCCGATACCGAACCTACGACCCCGAATACTGGCAAACCTACAACCTGTTTGAAACCTCGCCGGCCAACAAACAAATAATTGACGACCTTGAAAAACAACGCCCACTGAAAGACCAATACGCCGCAAACGGTAAATTGAAATTCACCGGCAACGAAACTTATGAGTCTGATTACTACCACGAAGGTTATCGCTACAGACATTAATGCTGTTTACTATTGATTTTTTGTCCTTTACATACAGCCGGCGCAACTGCCGGCTTTTGTTTTACCGCAAAAAACACCAAACCATCTTGCCGTTTCCTTGTTGTTAATAGTGTTGTTTGTGGGTTGGTTTGGTAAACCAATCGGTATCTGCCCAACGCAAGCCGCAAAAAATGCCCGCACACATACAAGCTAAAGGTTTAAGCACTAATTTTGCAAACACAAAATATTAAAAGCTATATGTCAAGTGAAATTGCAACTAAACCCTATTCGTTAAGCTGGCTGGGTCATTTTTTCAGTTCATCGGTAGGGCGAAAACTAATTATGAGCCTTACCGGTTTGTTTTTATGCCTGTTTCTGGCAGTACACATGAGTGGCAATCTGCAATTGCTTAAATCAGACGGCGGCAGGGCCTTTAATGAGTACGCCTATACTATGACTCACTTTGCCCCCATTAAAGTTGTTTCTTACATTACCTATTTTTTTATTTTGCTGCACGCCTTTGACGGGGTAGCTCTTGCGCTTAAAAACAGGCAGGCCAGGCCCGTAAAATATGCCGCAACACCTGTAGGCAGCACCTGGGCAAGCCGCAATATGACTTTGCTGGGCGTTATTATTTTCTTTTTTCTGGTGGTTCACCTTAAAGGTTTTTGGTTTGAGTACAAATTTGGCGCCATGCCCACCGTTACCTATGATGGTAAAGAATTTAAAGACCTGTACAGTATAGTAAAAGAAGCTTTCTCGCAATGGTGGTATGTATTGTTATACCTGATTTCTTTGGTGGCGCTGGCCTACCATTTAATACATGGCTTTCAAAGCGCATTTCAAACGCTGGGGCTGAACCACAAAAAGTACACCCCCATTATTAAAGCCTTCGGGTGGTTTTTTTCTATTGGAGTAAATCTGGGTTTTGCCATTCAGCCATTATATTTGTTTTTTATACAGCAATCTTAAAAAACGCCTCCAACACCGGCCTGCTGCCGGCACACAACAGGAGTATCAGATTTTTTTAACCAAAGCAACAACTGCAATTTATTTAAACAACCACATCTTTATATGAAACTCGATGCCAAAATTCCGGCCGGAAATCTGGAAGATAAATGGACAACCTACCGCTCCAAATGTAAACTTGTATCGCCTGCCAACAAACGCCGTTTAGATGTGATTGTGGTGGGTTCGGGCTTGGCCGGCGCTTCGGCGGCAGCAACCCTGGGAGAGTTGGGTTACAATGTTAAATGTTTTTGTTTTCAGGACTCGCCCCGCCGTGCGCACAGTATTGCCGCACAAGGGGGCATAAATGCTGCCAAAAATTACCAAAACGACGGCGACAGCGTTTACCGCCTTTTTTACGATACCGTTAAAGGCGGCGATTACCGCTCGCGCGAGGCCAACGTTTACCGCCTTGCCGAAGCCAGCGTACATATAATAGACCAATGCGTGGCACAAGGCGTACCTTTTGCCCGCGAATATGGCGGCTTGCTGGCCAACCGTTCTTTTGGCGGTGTGCAGGTATCGCGCACGTTTTACGCCCGCGGACAAACCGGCCAACAGTTGCTGTTGGGGGCATACAGCGCACTTAGCCGCCAAATTGCGGCAGGTTCGGTAAAAATGTATAACCGTCACGAAATGTTAGATGTGGTGGTAATAGACGGTAAAGCCCGCGGCATCATTGCCCGAAACCTCATTACCGGAGAATTGGAACGCCATGGCGCACATGCCGTACTGCTTTGCACCGGCGGCTATGGCAACGTATTTTACCTTTCTACCAACGCCATGGGCAGCAACGTTACCGCTGCATGGAAAGCTCACCGAAAAGGTGCTTTGTTTGCCAACCCCTGCTTTACCCAAATTCACCCTACCTGCATACCTGTAACCAGCGGCTACCAATCTAAACTTACCCTTATGAGCGAAAGTTTGCGAAACGACGGCCGCGTGTGGGTACCCAAAAAGAAAGAAGACCGACTGAAACCACCCCAGCAAATACCCGAAGAAGACCGCGATTACTACTTAGAGCGCATGTACCCCGCTTTTGGCAATCTGGTACCGCGCGATATTGCCTCGCGTGCCGCCAAGGTAGTATGCGACGAGGGCAGGGGAGTGGTAAAATCGGGTTATGCGGTTTACCTCGATTTCTCCGATGCCATTAAACGCCTCGGTAAAGATGTTATTGCCGCCCGCTATGGCAACCTCTTTGAAATGTATCAACGAATTGCCGACGACAACCCCTACGAAACCCCGATGAAAATATTTCCCGCAGTGCACTACACCATGGGCGGACTTTGGGTGGACTACGACCTTAGCACCACCATACCCGGACTCTATGCCCTGGGCGAAGCCAACTTCTCCGACCACGGCGCTAACCGCCTCGGTGCCTCGGCGCTCATGCAGGGTTTGGCCGATGGTTATTTTGTAATACCCGTTACCATTGCCCAGTTTTTGGCCGATGAAATACGTACTCCGCACATTAACACCGAACACCCCGCTTTTGCCGAAGCCCAAAAAGATGTGCAGGGTCAAATTGACCGCTTGCTTGGTATAAAAGGCAATAAATCGGTTGATGATTTCCATATGGCGTTGGGTAAAATTATGTGGGACAAATGCGGCATGGCGCGCAACGCCGAAGGTTTAAAACAAGCCCGAAAAGAAATACAGGCCCTGCGCGAAGAATTTTGGCAAAATGTATTGGTGCCCGGCGCCGCCAACGAGTTTAACCCCGAATTGGAAAAGGCCGGCCGCGTAGCCGATTTTCTGGAACTGGGTGAATTAATGGTGATTGATGCCCTTAACCGCGAAGAATCTTGCGGCGGCCATTTCCGCGAAGAATTTACCGAAGACGGCGAAGCTAAACGCGACGATGACAACTTCCAGTACGTGGCAGCGTGGGAATTTACCGGAACCGGCTACGACCCCGTTTTACACAAAGAAGAATTAGTTTTTGAAAACGTAAAACCCAGCACCCGAAGCTATAAATAGCCCATATTTCCATACACACCACCTAATTTCGAAACAGTATTGTTAACCAATCGTTTTTAAACTGTTTTATTTATGAAAATAACCCTTAAAGTTTGGCGGCAAAAAAACGCACAAGACAGCGGCCGTCTTGAAACATACACCGTTTCTGAGGTAGAACCCGATATGTCTTTTCTTGAAATGATGGACGTGCTGAACCAGCAACTCATTAAAGATAAAAAAGACCCCGTAGCCTTTGACCACGACTGCCGAGAGGGCATTTGCGGCATGTGCAGCATGGTAATTAACGGCCACCCGCACGGGCACATAAAAGCCACTACTACCTGCCAGTTGCATATGCGCAGCTTTAAAGATGGCGACACCATAGTGGTAGAACCCTGGCGGGCTAAGGCATTTCCGGTTATTAAAGATTTGGCCGTTGACCGTTCGGCATTTGACAAAATTATACAGGCCGGCGGTTTTGTATCTGTTAATACCGGCAGCGCGCCCGAAGCCAACTCGGTACCCGTACCCCAAGATATGGCCGAAAAAGCCATGGATGCCGCCGAATGTATTGGCTGTGGCGCCTGTGTGGCAGCCTGCAAAAACTCATCGGCTATGTTGTTTTTAAGCGCCAAAGTATCGCACATGGCGCTACTGCCACAAGGCCAACCCGAACGGAAAAAACGGGTTATCAGCATGATGAAGGCACATGACGAAGCAGGCTTTGGCAGTTGCACCAATACCGAAGCTTGTGAAGCCTATTGCCCCAAAGGTATTTCCATTACCAACATTGCCCGCCTGAACCGCGAGTTCCTTTCGGCCGCCTTGTCGTCTGAACAGCCCGTTTAGGATCCAGCATCACAATTTTTTCCCGAGACAGGAGAACTGGGATATGCCGAAGCGCAGCAAAAAGTGCTAAAGTGTATCCCTTTTCCCGTTTTAGAAAGTAAGCGTTTGTGTGAAAAGCATCTTCTGCCGGAAGGTAAAAATAAAAAAATACTGCAAAAATTTTTTACTTTCTGCTAAATATCTTAGCTTTGCAGAAGAACTATAGTCCAACCGGCATTAAAACCGCTATGCTTACTGCCACACAAGCCCTTGCCCTGCTGGCCGCCGTTATCCTGCTGGCGTTGTTGTTTATTATTTACCTGCTTATAAACAAAACCCGGCAACCGGCCGATACGGGCGCATTTCAAATGATGCTCACCCTGCTTACCGATTTGCGCAACGACGTAAGTCAATCGGGGGTGCAAAGCCGTACCGAAATTCAGGAACGCCTCGATTCCCTGTTGCGGCAAATGGTAGCCTATCAGCAAAACACCGCACAACACCTGTTGCAGCAGCATCAAAACAGCGCCGCTCTTATTAACGACATTAGCGGTAAACTGAGCGCCATAGACAGCACCAACCGCCAAATTCTGGATTTTGCCGGGCAAATGAAAAGCCTCGAAAAAATATTGCAAAACCCCAAACAACGCGGTGTTTTGGGTGAGTATTTTCTTGAAACCCTGTTGCAAAATGTATTGCCGGCAGGCAGTTTTAAAATGCAATACGTCTTTTCAAACGGCGAAAAAGTAGATGCTGCCCTGTTTTTCAAAGATAAAATTGTGCCCGTTGATGCCAAATTTTCTTTGGAAAACTACAACCGGCTGTTGCAAACCGATAACCCCGCCGAACAACAGCAGGCAGATCGCCAATTTAGGTCTGACCTGAAAAAACGCATAGATGAAACGGCAAAGTATATTAAACCCGATGAAAATACCACCGATTTTGCCCTCATGTTTATACCCGCCGAGGGCATTTACTACCACCTGCTCAACGCCGCAACCCCTTCGGGCAGCAATACCCCCGATGTAGTGGAATATGCTTTTTCAAAACGTGTAATTTTGGTTTCGCCCGTGTCTTTTTATGCCTACCTGCAAACTATTTTACAAGGACTAAAAGCGCTTCAAATTGAAGAATCAATAAAAGAGGTAATGCAAAAGGTAAACGATTTAACCCGCCATTTTCAGCAT
The DNA here is from genome assembly GCA_002212985.1 of Sphingobacteriales bacterium TSM_CSS. Taxonomy (GTDB): domain Bacteria; phylum Bacteroidota; class Bacteroidia; order Chitinophagales; family UBA2359; genus UBA2359. The sequence goes on along the minus strand of NBMY01000146.1, from coordinate 467 downwards.
TACCAAAGCTATATGGAAAAAATGGGAAAGAGTCTGCAAACCGCCTCTGAAGCCTACCGAAGCGCCCAAAAAGAATTACAAAAAATAGATACTGCCATTGCCAATATAGCCTCGGCCGGCAGTGCAAACCCCGAACTGCAACAGGGCAGTTTGTTTGAGCATAATGAAAACAATAGCAGCAACGGCAGTGAAATGATATAGTAATGACAGATAAAGGTCAGCAGATATAGTGAATGCGCCGTACCCCTTCCTTTTTCAGGGCAGATATGGTCGGTTCTTTGTACGCATTATGGTTATGCCTGCTTTTTTCTCCTCCCAGCCCTCCCTCAAAGAGGTTGGAAGCTTAAATTGCTTGGTTTTATAAGGGTTTTAAGGGCTTTTGGCGCTGGTTTTGGTTTAGAAAAAAGTGTATTTATGTTTGGTAAAACGTGAATTAACCATCTCTGCCCTGAAAAAGGAAGGGGTAA
>NBMY01000145.1 GCA_002212985.1 Sphingobacteriales bacterium TSM_CSS | reverse complement strand
AGCCTGCCTGAAAATCGTCTAAAAATCTGCACTTCGGGCGGCATGCGCCAAGGCAAACGCCGGCAGCAGTGGTGTTTCATAAACAAGATGTGTAGTGGCGTTTGCTGCGCCGCCTGCTTTTCGCCCTCCGTTCCGATTTTCTCAACGCCGATTTTTCAGAAGGGCAACAAAGAAGACCAACTAATACCTAACAATTGTTGCAGAATTGACTGTCTTTGGAGAAGCCCTGCCCAAACAAGTACTAAAAATGCTATCGAAACTAATTGTATATTCCGTAAAACTGACTTAGAGTTAGGGATTAAACAAAAACGGCAACCTTTCCGCATTTGGAAAAGTTGCCGTTTTGCTTTTACAGGTAAGTTGTTACCTGCAACCTACGCGGGCGCTTAGCGCACTACCGACAGTTTGTGCTGTTGCACCACACCGTTTTGGGCAGTAAGGGTTGCCAGGTAAACGCCGCCCGGCAAATGAGCCGCATTAAACGGAATGGTGTACAACTCGCCGCCCTGTGCCACACCTTTGTACAGCGTAGCTACTAATTTACCGTCTAAAGCATAAACGGCTACCGTTACCTCTGTGGTTTGGTCAAGGCTAAACTCAATGGTGGTTTGCTCTTTAACCGGGTTGGGGTAAGCGGTAATGGCTTCGCCCTGGGCAAGTTTGCCGCGTCCGCGGGTTTCTTTGGGAACCCAGAACCAACCAATAGTGGTTTGCGGCGGAGCGTCGCAGTCGGTAACGGTGCAAATATACCAGCCGTAGGGCAAGCCGCTCAGGTTGGGGCTGTTGGGGAATATGCCGGGATAGCTCGACGGTCCTTCCCATTGGTAGTTGTAGCCCGGACAAGGTACACCGCCGGTAGCCGCTACGTTAATGCTGCCGGTGCCAAAGCCGTTGTCGGCGCCCACTGCATAGCTGTCAATATCCAGCACATTGTTGCCGCCCGTGTTGTTGGAGAAGGCAAACCCTTCGCCGCCGGCACAGGCATTGCCGTCGTTTACGGTAAAGCTGAAGGTGGCATTATCGGCATAGACTACCGAAATGGTGGCTCCCGGCGTATCGGGTGTGCTGTTGCCGTCGGTATCTACCAGACTGTACTCAATAGAATATTGAACATAGCCGCTGTTGTTCCAGTCAAAATCATAAGGAATGGTACCGCCGGCAATGGTTACTTCAAAGAGGTTGTAGAACGTGCCGTTGTCGCCCTCGTTAATGTTGCCACCCGATACAATGTCAAACACCGGCGGCTCGCCAATGCTTACCGTTTGGGTACAGATACAGCCGTTGGCATCTACTACGGTAAGGTTGTAGGTGCCGGGAGCTAACCCGCTTACAAAACTGCCGGTGTAGCCGCCTGTCCAGTTAAAGGTGTAGGGCGGGGTGCCGCCAAAGGCGCTGGCGCTAACCGTACCGTCGTTGGCGCCGTTGCAGGTTACATCGGTGGCATCGGCAAAGCAGAAAATGATAGAGGGCTGGGTAATGAGCGCTGCCGTTACCACAAAGCAGCCGTTGTCATCGGTTACGGTTACGTTGTGCGAGCCGGGACTGAGGGCTACTGCCGTTTGGGTGGTTTCGCCGTTATCCCACAGGTAGGTATAGGGCGGGGTGCCGCCAATAACGCTTACGGCAGCCGAGCCGTCGGGGGTGCCGCTGCAAGAGGAGGCACTGAGCTGAGTAGCCGTGGCATCGTAAACCGGGGCGGGGGTAATGTTCATTACACCATCGCCGGTTGCGCCTAAGAAGCCGCCAATTCTGATGAGGTACCAGGTGTTGCATCGGGCATTAAAGGTAACTTCCGATTGCAGCCCGCAGAAGTCATCATTGCAGGCAACAGCAGAGGCGGCTGCGGGGCAAACATCGCCTTCGTAAATGGCCAATTTGGTGTCGTAACTGCTGCCGCAAAGGCTAATGGTAACATCGCCCGAACTGCCGCTGTAGTATTTGTACCAGATATCGGCCTGTACATTGGTATCGCCTGCATTTGAACACAAGCCGGGTTCATCGGGTCCGTCGGTGGTGGCGCACTCGGTGGTAAAGTTAATGGGTGCGCCGGCAGAGGCAAGCGTGGCGTTTACGCAATCGTTGTTGCCCGGGTAGGGGGTTACGTTTACGGTAACCAAATCGCTTACGGTGCCGCCGCAGCCATCTGTTACCAACACGCCGTAAACGGTGGTTACGCTGGGCGAGGCGGTGGGGTTGGGGCTGGCGGGGTTATCTAAACTGCCCGAGGGCGACCAAAGGTAGGTGTAGGGCGGGTTGCCGCCGGTAGCGGTGGGCGCTCCGCCAAGTGCGGTGCCGGTTCCCTGGCAGATGGTAACATCGGCGCCGGCATTTACAGCCATGGGCGGTGTGCAGCTAAGGCTCAATTGGAAGGTGCCGCTTAGTGTACCGAAGCCGGTAACCAAAATGCGGTAGGTGGTGCCGGGTGCGGCGCAGAAGGAAACGGAGGATTGGAGTCCGCAGAAATCATCATTGCCGGCTAGGCAAACGGGTGCGGCGCAGGTGCCGGTAAACACGCCCAATTTGGTATCGAAGTTGGTGGTGGCGCTGCAGGTGGTGGCGGTAACAAAACTGCCGTTGCCCACAAAAGAGTACCATACGCCGGGGGCGGTGGTTAAAAGGGTGCCGCAGGTACCTGCCGCAGCATCGGCGGTAGCGGTAATTGTTTGACCGGTAACAGTGGCGCCGCAGGTAATGGAGGTTGCGCTTGCGCAGTTGTCATTAACAGGCGGGGCGCAGGTGTAGGTAAGGGTAAAAGTGCCGGTGTTGGTGCTAAAGCCGGTTACCAGTATATAATAGGTAGTACCCAAAGTTGTGCTGAAGGTAACCGAAGATTGCAGCCCGCAGGCATCATCATTGCCGGCAACACAGGTAAAGGCGCCGCAGGAGCCGGTAAATACGCCCAATTTGGTATCGAAAGTGGTGCCGATGCAGGTGCTTACAGTAATATTGGTGCCGGCGCCCACAATGGTGTACCAAACGCCGCCGGCAGTGCCGAGTGCAGTACCGCAGGTGCCTACGGCATCTATGGTAGCGCCTACGGTTGTGCCTGTAACCGCCGCACCGCCGCAGCTAAGCGGTATGGCGTTGGCGCAGAGGTCGTTGACGGGTAAGGTGCTGAAACTAGCCACATTGGAGTTGCTGCCGAAAAAGCCTGCACAATTTTGACGTACATATACCTGATAGCTTGTGCTGCCCGTAAGCCCGCTGATGAGCTGGGGCGAAGTGGCAGGGTTAATGACTGTGCCGCCCACGCCTGCAGTAGCGCCGGTGCCGGGGGTAAAGCCCGTGGGGCCATATTCCAAAATAAAGGTGCCTGTGCAACCCGAACAAGACCAGGAAGCAACGGCAGAAGTAGCCGTAATAGAAGAAATGACCAAACCGGAAGGCGGCACACAGGTAGGCGTATTGGAGCAGGTGGTTACCTGCAAAGACCATGAGTTAAGCGTACCAAAATCACCGCTAAGGTCGTCATCTATGGTCAATGTCCAGGTTCCGTTGGGGTTTTCGCCATAGAAGGCGCTAAGGGCTTCTTCGGGCACCAGAGGGGTGGCTGTTACCAAATTAGTGTATAGCTTGTCTGTAACAACATTGTTGGTGGCAGCAGTAGCAGCGGCAAAAGGGGCCGGGTTGCCCGGGTCGGCATCGTCATCCCACAGTGTTCCGTTAAATACGTTATCAAATGAACTTCCGTTGTCGGTGGTAATGGTAACTACGGTTCCGGCAGGCGAGGTAAGGGTAATATCGAGGTCGGAATTAAAAGTGTGCGTAATGAAAGTGCTCATATTGAGGTCGGTAAGGTTGGTACCGGCACCCGATACTACAATGGTAGAGGAAACGGGCGCACCTGCACCATCGGCCGGTGTAAGGTCTAGAGGGGTGGTGTTGCTGAAAGATGCCACGGCATCGTAAGTTGCTGCAGCCACACTGCCTATTTGCAATGACCAGGAGCTAAGGTTTCCGCCGTTGCTTGAAAGGTCGTCGCTTACGGTAAGTGTCCATGTGCCGTTGGGGTTTTCGCCAAGGAAGGCACCCATTGCTTCTTCGGGAACGAGGGTGGTTGCCGTAACGAGGTTGGTATAAGTGCGGTCAACCACCCAGTTAAAAGCGGCGTTGGTAGCTGCTGCAAAAGGCAGGGTGTTTCCGGGGTCGGCATCATCATCCCAAACAGTGCCGTTAAAAACGTTGTCGTTTACGCCTCCGTTATCGGAGGTAATGGTAACTATGGTTCCGGCGGGCGATGTGAGGGTGATGTCGAGGTCGGCACAACTGGTATGGGTAATGAATGTAGTGAGGTTTACATCGGTAATTTTGGACAAAGCATCGTTTATGGTAATGGTAGAACTAATAACACCCGGACCGGTTGGTATGGCAACAGCCGTGCTATTGGTATAAGTGTTGGTAACAGGGGTTTGTGAGCAGGCTGGCGTTTGGGTACAGGTGGCATTGAGGGTAAAAGCGCCGGTAGCGCTGGCAAAGCCATTGACCAATACATAATAAGTGGTGCCTGCCGCGGCAGTAAAACTGACCTGCGATTGCAGCCCGCAAAAATCATCATCGCTGGCTATGCAGGTAAGAGCAGCACAGGAACCGCTGTACACATGCAACTTGGTATCGTAGCTGCTGCCACATAAACTTAGGGTAGTAGCGCCGCTCGCGCCGCCAAGCACGTACCAAACGCCGTTGTTAGGAACGTTACCGGAACCCACACCGCAGCTTCCTAAACTATTTTCGCTTGTGGCGCCTGTGGTGTTGCCGGTAACGGGTGTTCCGCACGAAATGGGTATGGCTCCTGCGCATAAATCGTTTGGAATCGGAATATAGCTTGAAACATTGCGGCATACGCTTTCGGTGCCACAAGAGGAGTTGGCATTAACATGTACATAAACTGTTCCGCTGTAAGATGAGATCCAGGTAAGCGGTTGTGTGCCATAGGCAACAACAGGACCATCATACGTTCCGCTGTGAATGGTAAGATAGTCGGTAGCAACGGTAGAGGTAAAAATATATTTATTACCGGCAACTGCGCCACTCCAGGTGCCGTATTCGCCGGCAAAGTGGCAGGTAATGGTTGGGAAAGTACCGGGCGCCGCAGGTAGTGTTTGGCTGCCAAAAGCAGTTAGGTTGATACAACCGGGCAGTATGGAAGCGGTAATGTTGCGGCATGCGCTGGCGGAGCCACAGGCGGGGTCGGTATTTACATGCACATATACTGTGCCGGTATAGGCAGAAACCCAGGTTAAGGGTTGTGTGCCAAATGCCACCGCCGGGCCGGTGGGCGTTCCGGTTCGGATGGTGAGGTAGTCGGTAGCAATGGTAGAGGTAAATACATAGTTGGTGCCGGCAACAGCGCCGTTCCAGGTGCCATATTCGCCGGCATAGTTACAGCTAATAGTGGCTGTTGCACCAACTGAAGCAGGAAGGGTTGCAGTGCCAAAAGCTGTGGCATTGGTACATTGAGCTTGTGTGTTCTGTTGCCAAGCAGCGCTGCAAACAAGCGCCAGAGCTGCGAACAGGGCAGTCTGGCGCATTAGTGTGTAAAAATTTTTCATTGTAAAATAGAATTTGAGTGAGAAAATAAATGTGAGTAAAAATTTTATTGTAGAAAGCGGCGGTTACTTAACCACCTTATACAGTTCGGGGTGAGCGTCAATATGGTCGCGCTTTTCCTGTGGCATTTGGATGTACTCTTCGTAAGGTATTTCAATAATTTGCGGAGTGGAGGCAGGGGGTTGTGTTGCAACAGGTGTGGCGGCACCCGGGTTTTGCTGGTTGTAGGCGTTTTGCATACTCTCTGCCCATTGCTGGTACTGTTCGGGGTGGTTGTTGTAGAGGTCTTCTTTAGCCTTGGAATAATTTACCGCATCCACATCGGGGTTGCCGGTTGGCGTATAACCGGGTAGTTGAGGAGTGGTGGACATTGCTTTTCCGGCTTCTTTTTCTTTTTGCAATCTTTGCTGTTCTATCTTGGCCTGTTCTTCAGAAGGAGCAACGTCGTTGCTCTGTTGTTTTACCGTGCTATCGGTTGCTTTTTTGCTGCAGGCAACAACAGACAATAGCAGAAATAAAGCAGTTAAAAGGGATAATGCATTTTTCATTTTTAATGAATTTGATAGTTTTATTTTTGAAAAAAATAAGTTAAAAGGGGTGAATTGTCGGTTTGACGATAAAAATAGAAGTATTTTTTTGAAAATGCAATTTTACGGCAAAAATTTGCTAAGAAAAACAATTTCTGACTTATATAACGCCGGGCATTTGGTTAGCAATAACCCGGTAAGTTGCTTACGCACGTTGATGGTGAAGTGGTATAGCGGCGGTTCCTTGGTAACCCTGCCATGAGTTTATTTTTATAAACCGTAAAAACAAGAACCGGTAAAAAGACGTTATGTATAAAGTCATGGTCGTGGTAAAAGAAAATGAAAATGAAAAAGCATTGCGTTTTTCTGCTACTTGCTCTGTTTGTTATAGGCGGTTTAAGTGCGTGTAAAGAAGAAGAACCCATGCCACAGGGTGAGTGTGGCAGCAATTTGCAAATAGACTGGAATTCATATGCATATGCGCCTACGCCGCATACGTTGGCCATACCGCCTACATTGCCGCAAACCATGCCCATACCGCCCGATAACCCGCTTACTGAAGAAGGAATTGCTTTGGGCAGAAAGTTGTTTTACGACCCCATTTTATCTGCCGACAGCACACAATCCTGTGCAAGTTGCCACGGCATAGAATTTGCCTTTACCGACCATGGCAAGCGCTTTAGCACCGGCATTGACAATATTGAGGGTAACCGCAATTCCATGGCCATTATTAACCTGGGCTGGACCAACCGATTGTTTTGGGACGGCCGCGCCAACGGATTGGAAGACCAGGCATTGCAGCCCGTTACCAACCCCGTTGAAATGCACAACACCTGGGAAAACGCCGTTTGCGACCTCATGAACAGCCTGCAGTACCGCATTGATTTTTACCGTGCATTCGGGGTAAAAGAAATTACCCAAACCGAAGTTACCAAAGCCATTGCCCAGTTTGAACGAACTCTCATCAGCGGCGCCTCTAAATTTGACCTGGCAAGCACCCCCGGTACCGGCGTGTTTTTTACCGAACAGGAAGACTATGGCTTCCAACTATTTTATGATGAATACGGCGGCGATTGCTTCCACTGCCACGGCGACCCCGGCAAGTTTTTTACCGATAACCTCTTTCATAACAACGGATTAGACAGCATTGCCGCCGGGGGGCAGTTTGCCGATACAGGATTAGGCGCTATTACCGGCCGGCCCGAAGACAACGGCTTGTTCAGAACCACCACTCTGCGCAACATAGCCCTTACCGCTCCCTATATGCATGACGGGCGTTTTGCCACCTTAGAAGAAGTGCTGGAACACTATAGCGAGCATATAAAACCCTCGCCTACCATTGATGTACTCATGATTACCGATTTTGGCGGTACGGGTAAACACCTTACGCAGGAAGAAAAAGATGCCCTCATTGCCTTTATGCACGCCCTTACCGATACGGCTTTTGTAAACAACCCGGCCTTTAAAAACCCGTTTGATTAATTAAAATAATTAAAGGGTGCAGGTGGGTGTAGATGCTCTTTTTGCCCGTTTCAAGTGCCCCGGTAATTACCGCAAGAGGCGGGTAAGTTCTTTTTGCGCCATGGCCGGCTCATACCCTTTTTGCAGCAGGTATTGCAGCAGTTTTTGTTTTTTTTGAGGCGTTGCCATTGTTTCGGCTAAAGCAGCCAGTTTTTTCTGTGCCAGTTCGTGTACTGTTTGTTCATAGGCATCAGCATCAATTTCGGTAAGCAGGGCGGCTTCTATATGGGTTTTGGCAATGCCTTTAGCCTTTAGGTGGTGGGCAATTTTGAGTTTACCCCATTTTTGCAGCCTAAACTTATCGGAAGTAAACAAACGGGCATACCGCCCATGGTCAATAAAACCATCGGCATACAGCAGTTCTACAAAACCCGAAATATCAGCCGGTTGTGCACCCCACAGGCTTAATTTTTCCGTTACCTCCTGTTCGCAGCGCTCTGCACGGGCGCAGTAGCTTTGTATTTTTAGGTAAAGGCGCTTTTGTTGGAAGTTCATAATAAAACAACCGGGTGGCGTTATTGTGTGGCAGCAACAAAGTTATTCATAATTTGCTCGGCCAAGGCAAAATCGCTGGTTGAGTGGGTAAAATTATCTTCCACAATGTCAATGCCGTCAAAAATAAGGTCAACGTTAACCACCAGTTCTACATTGGTAACGGTATTGTTGGTAATGGTAACATTTCGGGGAACGGATTTTTCGCGGTATAGCGTATCAAGCCCCAAATGGTACGAAAATGCGCCCGTGTAACCGGTTCCCGACAGGTTATTATCGCAACGGCCTTCTAATTTGGCAAAAATATACTTGCTGGCCCAAGTCCAGTAATTGTTTTGCGAATAGCTGAGGGGGTGTCCTTCTTCGTAATCGGTAGGGTCTGAAGAGTTCATAAGCGAGTCGAGTCCCAAGCTAAATTGCAGGTTATTGTACTGCCCTTCGGGAACTTTTAGTTTTACCGTTTCGGGGTTGCCCAAATTGTACCACATTACATCAGCAACAGGTTGCTCTGCGCCGTCATCGGCAATCAGCTTAACTTTAGAAAGATAAAAAAGGAATTTTTCATACATAAACCGCTGGCTTTCGGGCGAGGTATAGTCAACACCCAATTGAAACGGTTGTCCGTTTACAAGTGGTTTTACCTTAAAGGTAAGGTTGTAGTCGGGGGTATTGTCATCATCATCGCAAGATGAGAGGCTGAATGTCCATACGGCGGCAAGTAAAAAAGCGGCAAGGTACCATTTGGTTAATTTCATGTTGTATGTTTTTTGGTAAAAACCGGTGCTTTAATAATAACGCAATTTAAGGTTTTTCTGTTGGCTGCTTCGTAACTTTAGTTACGCTTTGTCTTTGCCCGTACAGGTATTTGCCATTTTTGGGGTTGTGGCAGCAGGTACAGCAGGTTTACCAGCCATTGACCTTTGAGGGTGGGTTGCGGGCCGGTAATTTTTGACCAAACGGGTTTAAGCCAGGCTGCCTGCAATTGTATGTTGCCTGCCTGTATGCCCAATGCCGGGTTCATTATAAGCCATTGGGCGCGGGTATATTCGGGGGTTGGTATTTTGTTCATATAATCCTGGTACCGGTTGAGCCAGCCAATGCCTGCTTGCGGCACAAGGGCTATGTTTTTAAACAACGGCTGCCGGTATTGCATTTGAATGCCTGCCTGCAAGATATTGCCAAACCGGTAGGTGTATTTGTTTTCACGATTAAGGTTGTAGCTGCCCGATGTTTGTATTTGCAGCCCCTTAATTTGCAGCCGGTAACTGCCCGAAAACACAAAATTAACGCTGCCGGTGCCGGGCATACTGTGCGGTTCAACCTCATGTATGTTGCTAAACCGTTCAAAATCGCCGGTGGGCAGTTGTACTCCGGCTTGCAGGGTAAGCAAATGCTGCACTTGTGCGGCGGGGTTAAACAGCAGCGAATTGTAGACTTGGTAACCACCGCTCAGGGTAATATCTGCCAGTCCGTTTTGTTTCATGTTCAGGGTATCGGCGGTTAAGCGGCGGTTAAAGGCAAAAGGCAGGGTAGCCTGCACAAAGGTACGGCGGTTAAGAAAATAGCGGGCTTGCGCGCTTATTTGGGTAAAAGTTTCTGTACTGTTGCCAAAAGGGTCGTAGTAATAATGCTGGTGGTAGGGCAGGTTGTGGCTGTTGTCATGAAACAGCAGGTAGGTGGTTAACCCTTCAAAGCGCTGTTGCTGCCATTGCAGGCTAAGGTAAGATGCATCGGGCGCAATTGGTTGAGATAAAGCCCTTGCAGGCAACACAAGCAGAAGGGTTATGGTTGCCAGCAACAATCCGATGGGGGCAATTTTCGGGTAAGATATAAAACCGAAGCGCACAAAAAAACAATTAAAGCGGTGAAACAGGTTTTATAACAGAAACCGCCCGATGGGTGTTTTTATTGTTTCAGCCGCGGGTCAAGGGCATCGGTAAGGCCTTCGCCAATGAGGTTAAAAATGGTTACGGTAATAAAAATGGCTGTACCCGGAAAAATTGCCAGCCACCAGGCCTGAAATTTGGTTCGGGCCAAATTGAGCAGCGAACCCCAGGTTACCTCCTCGGCGGCAACGCCAATGCCAAGGAAAGACAGGAAGGCCTCGGTTAAAATGGCGCTGGCAATGCCAAAGGCTATGGTTATAAGCACCGGTGTTAGGGCATTTGGTATGGCATGGCGGAAAATAATGCGCGCCTCGCCGAAGCCCATAGCCTGTGCAGCCTCAATATACTCAAGGTTGCGAATGCGTAGCAACTCTGCCCTGATGAATCTTGCAATGCTGGTCCAGGAAATAAACCCGATGATAATCATTACGTTCATGATAGAGGGTTTGGTTAGCGCAACAATAGATAAAATGAGCAGCAAACCGGGTATGGAGTTAAACACTTCAATAAGGCGCATAACCAAAATATCGGCGGCAATGTTTACCCTGCTGCTTAACCCCGGCACCTTTTTTAATACCGATGCCAGCAGGTTTGCCGCCACCATAATGCCCGTAAATATGCCAAAACTGATGAGCAATTGCCACATAAACCCCGATTCTTCGGCACCGGCACCCAAGGCATAACCCCGGGCCACAAAAGCGTAAAAAATGCCCAGCGCCAGCCCCAACAAATTGAGTACGAGCCGTATGCGCGACATTTGCAGGTTGTTATCGCCAAAATAGCCGGCCAAAGAACCCAGTAAAATGCCTATTACAGAGGCAATGGTCATGGCAATAACCCCTACCGAAATGGCTATGCGTGTGCCGTGTATCATGCCGGCGGCAACATCGCGCCCCAGTTCATCGGTGCCCAGCAGGTGGTGCCACCGCCCCGATTTTACCTCCTGCCGGTCGAAGGGACTTGTGAAATTGCGGTTTTTTTTGTCAATGGTCGTAGAAGAGTAGGGTATGGGCGGCCAAATGGCAAAGTCGTATTGGTGTTCGTGCCAGGGGGTAGTAACAAATTTTTCATTCCAGCTGCTTAACCCGGCAGATACGGCATATTGTTTCAATACCGGAAACATGAGGTTGCCATCTAATTTGCACACCAGCGGGCGTTCATTAGACAAGAAATCGGCAAAGACTGCTATAAACAAAATAACGTAAAACACCCGCAACGACCATACCGCTACCCGGTTTTTCCTGAACTGGCGCTTTACATTTGCCCAATAGCTTTGGTCGGTGGAGCGTTGTTGAATAGCAGTTTCTATTTGTTGCTCTTTCTTTTTTCTGAAAAACATGGCGCTATTAATAATGAGGTGTGAATGGTAAAATTGATGACCTGTTTTGAGGTATAGTAAGTGGTATTATTGGTATTTGCGGCAAGTTTTTGTTTCATATACTCGTTTTCGGACTTTCATTGTTGAGTTATTTTTTGCTGTAAGACACGCGCGGATCGGCCAGGGCATAGAGCAGGTCGGCCACTAAGTTGCCAATCATGGTAAGAATGGCTGCAAACATAAGAATGGTAAACACCACCGGCCAATCTCGGGCAACAATTGAGTCAACGGCCAGTTTACCCATGCCCGGTATGCTGTAAATGACCTCTATGGTAACAGAGCCGGCAATGGCCGCCGGAAATATATAGGCAAACAAGGTAATGATGGGGAATAGTGAGTTGCGGAAAGCGTGTTTCCAGATAATGCTTTTTTCTTCCAGCCCTTTGGCTTTGGCGGTTCTTATATAATCTTGCCGTACTACGGTAAGCATACCGCCGCGCATTTGCCTTGAAATAAAGGCAAAAGAACCATAGGTTACGCAAAAAACGGGCAAAATAAGGTGGTGCATAATGTCTATGGCGCGTGTAAAAAAGGGCGTACTTTCGGGCAGGTCGGTTACGCCGCCGGTAGGAAACCAATCGAGGAAGGGGCTGTATTCAGAGGTGGTAAAAAACACAATCAGCAAGGTACCTATCCAGAAAGAAGGCAGTGAGTACAAGATAAAAAGCAAAGTGGTAACGATGCGGTCGTAGGGTGTATCTTTTTTAATGGCGGTGCTTACACCAATAGGAATGGCAATAATGTATGCCAGAATAATGGAAATGAAGTTGATAATGAGTGTCCAGCGCAGGGCGTCCCACATTTTACTGCCAACGGGTCTGCTGTCTAAATAAGAATACCCGAAATTGCCCTTAAAAAAGTTGGTTATCCACCGGTGGTACTGGTTTTTAAACCCATACCATTTAATAGAAGGAATATAGTTTTTTTGTGGCGAGGCTTCGGTTTTAATTTTCTGGTAGTTGGCGTTGAGTTGTTCAATAAGCGGGGCAAGGGTGATAATGGCACCGCTATCGGGCATTATTTTTTGTATTTCGGTAAGTGCATAGGCTATTTTAGCGTCTTTATGGTTTAGCAAAAGCTCTTTTACCTGCCGCGAAATGGTATTTTTGGCTAAGTATGATACGCTATCGGCAACTATATTTTGAGTGCCGGCTTCCAATTGTTTCAGGGTAAGGTAATAGCCCGAAATTTGCGGCCAGTTGCCGTATTGGCTAATGAGTTTGTCTAAGTTTTCGCGCTCTGCTTTTTTAACTATTTTGTACAGGGTATCGGGGTAGGCGGCGGTTGACAATGCGCCGTAAAATACGGGCAGATCCAGTCCTAACCTTCGGGCAACTTCTTCGTAGGCCTGCACCGATGCTTTTTGCCCCGATTCGCCGGCCTGTCCTTTGAGTAATAATTCTACCGGGTCGCCGGGTGCCAGTTTGCTGAGTGAAAAAGCCACCAGCGAAACAACCAATAACGTTGGCAGGAAAATAATTAAGCGCTGAACGATGTATTTAAACATGCAAAAAACACATTAGCTGCCGGGCAATATTGGTTAATTAATAAATTAAACACGGCAGGAGTTTATAAAAAGGTACAAGGCACAAAACCCGGCAAAAACTTTTGCACGGTGTTTTGTGCCTCAAATTGGTGAGTTGTTTTTTATTTATCGGCCATCCACTCTTGTTTCAGGGTAAAGGCTCTTTCGTCAAATCCGGGGCGGTTTAGCGAGGGTTCGGCATTAAAGCGGGCGTGTATGGCCAGCCTATTTTGGGGAGCATACAGGAAAATATAGGGTTGGTCGTTGGCCACTATTTCCTGAAACTTTTTGTATAGTTCGTTGCGTTTGGTTTCGTCTAAAGTGGCGCGCAGCTCGTCAATGAGTTTATCGCTTTCAGCATTACCAAACCCTACGCGGTTATCGCCGTCGGGGTGGTCAGAACTGGTATGCCATATTTGTTTGGGGTCGTCTAAAATAGGAGACTGAATCCATCCGCCGCAGAAAATGTCATAGTCGCGTTTTTTGGTATCTTCCAGAAATACCGTCCATTCGCGTGCTACCACATTAACTTCCACGCCGGCGCGCTTGGCGTTTTCTTTCAGCAGAATGCCAATGTTTTTACGGGTATCATTGCCGGAGTTGTATTTGAAATCGAGTTTCATTTCCATTTTTTCGCCATTTACCATTTTATCGGCAATGCCGTTTCCGTCTGTATCTTCCCATCCGGCTTCTTTTAACAGCGCTTTTGCTTTTTCTATATCAAACGGAATTTCGGGAATGTTTTTGTCGTAGTAGGGTTTTATGGGGTTAATGGGGCCAATTACCGGCGATCCCATTCCGTACAGCAGGGTTTCAATAATTTCTTTTTTATCTACCAAATGCGCCAGAGCTTTGCGCACGCGCACATCGGCTAAGCGCGGGTTGCGGCGGTTAAGTCCCAGATAAATATAAGACAGTTCATCGGGGGTGTATATGTTAAAAAGCTGTTTAAATTGCTCGTTCTTTTTGAGGTCGAGGAAGTCATTTGGCCGAATGCCCTGAGCTACATCCAAGTCTTCGCCTTTAAGTGCGGTAACGGCCGTAGTCCAGTCGTTTACAATTTTATAGGTAATTTTGGGCGGGTGGGCATATAGGGCGCCGCCGGTTTTATCGCCCCACCAGTTTTTCTTTTTGTTGAGTATTACATATTGTCCGGTTGCCCACTCAATAAACTCATAAGGGCCGGAACCAACCACAAATCCTTTTTCGCGGGCATATTTGGGCGAGTTAAACTGTTGGGCAAACTCGTCTATTTTGGGGTCGTTCATTAGTTTGGCGGCATTTTTTTTATCGTTCAACTGCTTAATGGTAAAGCCGCGCATTAACCCTTTGGGGTCATACACGTATTCGGGCAATACGGTTCCGCCACTGAACTCTTCGGCTAATATGTATTTTTCTTTGGAGTAAACGGTCAATTTTTTGGGGTTTTGCGGGTCCACCTGTATATCATCAATAAACTCGAGGTAGGGGCGCAGCGAGCCGCAACTGGTTTTTGGGTTTTTTACCGCTTTTATAGAAAAAATATAATCGGCCGCGGTAACCGGTGCGCCATTATCCCACATGGCTTCGGGGCGTATTTCGTAAGTTAGTTTCATGCCGCCTTTGTAATCGCCATCGGTAACTTCTTCAATTTTGGGGCGGTCAACGGCTAATTGGCCGGTTTGTTTCAGGGTTTTAAAGTCAATAGACAACAAACCTTGAAAAATATTGGATTGGATATAAAAACCATTGGCGCTGCTTGAGGTAAGCGGGTTTAATCCGTCTGCATCGGCAAGGTCGTGTATAACCACCGTACTGTCGCCGCTTTTTTTGCTTTTTGCCATACCGCCGCCGCTGTTGCAGGAGGTAGTGTATAGTATAAAGAAGATTAAACAGGAAAACAGGATAACAGGGGTAATTTTCTTCATCATTAACAAGTTGTTTTTGTTGCTTCTTTGGTGATTAACTTGGTTGTTGCGCATTTATGGCGCAAGTTTCATAAACGAGGCTAAAAGTAGTAAGTAATTGGCTAATTAGCATAATATCGGCGCATTTTTAACAATCTTGTGAAATGAAAACATGGAATAAGCTTGAAATTGGGTTGTGCAGGGCAATTTCGGTTGTGGTAAACGGGTAAATTGACGGGTAAAATGTTGCCCGGGTTAAACCTTGTATTTACCCGGGGTGTTTAAGTTAAAAGTTTTTACATTTTACCAAATATGGGTTTAGTTCGTTTCTTTTTATGGGGGCGCACCACCACGCTGCTAATGGTATGGGGTTTTCTGTTTTCTTGCAACAATACCCGGGCACAGGTGCAAAATCCGGCCTACCGTGCCATGCTCATCGGGCTGTATAAAAATACCGTTCCGCTTATTGGGGTGCAACAAGCACAAAATACTGCCGGCTATTTGTTTTTAGATGCCCGCGAATGGAAAGAGTACGAAGTAAGCCATATAAAAGATGCCCTGTGGATTGGGTATGACCATTTTTTGCCCGATAACCTGGCCGGCATACCGCCCGATGCGCCCATTGTAGTCTATTGCTCGGTAGGTTACCGCAGCGAGCGCATTGGAGAACAGTTGCTGGCTTTGGGTTATACCAATGTGCACAATCTGTACGGCGGCATTTTTGAGTGGGTTAACCAACAACAGCCGGTGGTAAACAGCCAAAACCAACCCACCCGCCGTGTACATGCCTACTCCAAAGCATGGGGTATATGGCTTACCGCAACAGCCCAAAAGGTGTACAACTAATTATTACAAAAACACTGTTGCAGCAACTAAAAAAATTATGCCGTCTTATGCGGCAGGTAAAAAAAAGTACCCGAGATTTGCCAATTTACCTGTTTGCACAGGGGGGGTGTTAAAATTTAGTTAAATTGTTGCTGTACGGCATACCGGCGGAATAAACACGGCAGCCCTTGTGTCAAAGTCGCAAAACAGCATTTGAACATTAAAAAACTAATCTCATGAAACAACACAGAAACAGGCTTTTGTCAGCAGTAGCAGTTTTGCTATGGCTGCTTGCAGCAACCGCCTCCTTTGCGCAGCAACCGCCGCGCGGCCCGCAACAAACACCCGAACAACGCGCACAACACATGACCGAAAAAATGGTAAACGGCCTTGGACTAAACGACAAACAAGCACAGGCCGTAGAGGAAATTAACCTCCGCTATGCCCAAAAAATTGATGAAGCCCGCCGAAACCCCAATGCTTCCCGAACGCAAAAGTTTGACCGTATAGAAGAACTCTTCCGTCAAAAAGACAACGAGCTCAAAGGAGTGCTTACCAAAGAGCAGTTTGACCGGTTTAAAGTTAAACAAGACGAAAAACTGAACAACATGCGCAATAAAATGCACCAACGCGCCCAAAATGCGCCGCCACCCGACCAGCGCGCCCATAACCAGTCTGAAAGAATGCAGCAACGCCTCAACCTTACCCCCGAACAACAACAAAAAGCCGAACAAATTAACCTTAAATACGCCAAACAGGCCGAAGAACTGCGAAACCGCCAAAAAGACGCAAACCGGCAAGATGCCCGAAAATTTGCCGAACTGCGCGACCAGCGCGAACAGGAACTCAGAACCCTGCTTACCGATGAACAGAAAAAAAGGTTCGACGAACTGAAACAACAACGCCTCAACCACCCGCCCCACCGCAACGGCGGCGGCAAACCGGGTAAAAAAGGCCCGCAATGCCCCGACAGACCCGGCAACGGCCAACCCAACCCGCCCCGCAACGGCGAAAACAACCCCAACCGGGGCGATTGGTAGGCGTAAAAAACAAATTTAAATACAAGAGCCGTTTGGCAACCATGCCAAACGGCTCTTGTTATTTTTAATGGCAAAGGTAACGGCACAAAAAAATTGCCGGCTTAAAGCAAAATTGAAAAAAACGCCCCCTAAATCGCCTAAGATATTTTTTTATAAAACAAAACCCCTTGAAAATCAAGGGGTTTGTTTAAAAAGTTGTAGCCCGTAGGGGAATCGAACCCCTGTTCCAAGAATGAAAATCTTGTGTCCTGACCCCTAGACGAACGGGCCGGCTATGCCCTTCTGGAAAAGCGACGCAAAGATAAGCAGCTTTTTTTTCTTTGCAAATAACCACCTCATTTTTTTTACAAAAATCGTTCTTTCTCCTTTGTATTTGCCTTATTCCTAACTAATTTTGCACCTGTTAAGTTCAAAATTGTAAAAAAAACAAAAATTATGTCCACCTACAAAATTGCAATTAATGGTTTTGGTCGTATTGGCCGTTTGGTATTGCGTGCTTTGTTAGAAAAACACGCTGCCAACGTCTCGGTAGTTGCCGTAAATGACCTTACCGATAACCCTACTTTAGCTCATTTGTTTAAGTATGATACAGCACACGGTAAATTTAACGGAACCGTAACTGCCGATGATCAATACATTACCATAAACGGAAAGCCTATAAGGGCATTATCGGTAAAAGACCCCCTTGCTTTGCCGTGGAAAGACCTGGAAGTTGACCTGGTTTTGGAGTGTACCGGCATTTTTACCGCAAAAGATAAGGCTGCCATGCACCTTACCGCGGGTGCAAAAAAAGTACTCATTTCGGCGCCCAGCAAAGGCGATGTAAAAACGGTGGTGTTGGGTATTAACGACCACGAACTCAGCGCCGATGATACCATTGTATCTAATGCATCTTGTACCACCAATTGCTTAGCGCCTATGGTAAAAGTACTCGAAGATGCATTTGGCATGTCGCAGGGGTTATTTACCACCATACACGCCTACACCGCCGACCAAAACCTGCAAGACGCCCCCCACAAAGACCTGCGCCGCGCCCGTGCCGCAGCCCTTAACATTGTGCCCACCTCTACCGGCGCCGCCGATGCCGTTACCAAAGCTATACCTAAATTAAAAGGTAAACTTACCGGCGTGGCCACCCGCGTACCCGTTATTACCGGCTCCTTAACCGACCTGAACTGTATTCTTGAAAAACCCGCCACCGTTGAAGAAATTAATGCCGCCTTTAAAAAAGCCGCCCAAACCAACCTCAATGGCATTTTGGAATACAGCGAAGAACCTCTCGTATCGAGCGATATTGTAAGCAACCCGTATTCCTGCATTTTCGATGCAAAAATGACCATTTGCATTGGCAATATGGTGAAAGTAGTAGGTTGGTACGACAACGAAACCGGTTACTCTAACCGCCTGGCCGAACTGGCCATTAAAATGGCTGCACTTAAAGCCTGAGACCAATGCCCTTGCAGGCGTTCAAAACATTATAGCCCTGCAAAAACGGTGAAGGTAACAGCGCCCTGTTTGTTGTACCTTCACCGTTTTACTGTTTTTCGGGTTACCGGCAATTTTCGTTAAAAGACCTTTTTCCTTAATAATTAAACAGGTTAACGGCTGCACGGTATTGTCAATTACGCCCGGTGTTACTCACCCCCGGCTGTTGCTTTTAATACAATCATAAATCCCATCTGCAATGAAAACCATAGACAGTTTCAACTTTAACCATACAAAAGCCCTTATGAGGGTTGATTTTAATGTGCCCTTGAATGCCGAAATGCAGGTAACCGACAATACCCGTATAAAAGGCGCACTGCCCAGCATACAAAAAATTTTATCCGATGGCGGAAGCGTGGTACTGATGTCGCACCTTGGCCGCCCCAAAAACGGGCCCGAAGACAAATTCTCCCTCCGGCATGTAGCGCCCGAATTGAGCCGGCTGCTGGGCATAACCATACAGTTTGTTGACGACTGTATTGGCGAAAAGGTAAAAGCCGCCGTATTGGCTTTGCAACCCGGGCAGGTACTCCTGCTCGAAAACGTGCGGTTTTACCCCGCCGAGCAAAAAGGCGATACCGAATTTGCCCGTCAAATGGCCGAGTTGGGCTGCACCGCCTATGTAAACGATGCCTTTGGCACCGCCCACCGCCCCGATGTATCGGTATATACCGTAGCGCAGTTTTTTGAACCACAAAACCGCATGTTTGGCTACCTTATGGCAAAAGAAGTAGCCAATGCCCAAAAGGTAATACATAACCCGCAACGCCCGTTTACCGCCATATTGGGCGGTGCCAAGGTATCAGACAAGATATTGCTCATAGATAACCTGTTGGGTAAGGTAAACAACTTGCTCATTGGCGGTGGAATGGCCTACACCTTTTTGCAGGCACAGGGTGGTAACATTGGCAAATCTTTGGTAGAACCCGATAAAGTGGAACTTGCCGCCCAACTGCTTAAAAAGGCCGCCGATAATGGCGTACAACTGCTGCTGCCGGACGATTCCATAGCCGCCTCAAAATTTGACAACGAAGCCGAAACACAAACAGTTTCCAGCCTGAAAATACCCAATGAATGGATGGGGCTGGATATAGGCCCGATTGCCCGACAAAAGTTTGCAACAGTCATTGCCGCATCAAAAACCATTTTCTGGAACGGACCCATGGGCGTTTTTGAAATGAGCAACTTTAGCGGCGGAACCCATGCCATTGCCCAGGCAGTAGCCTTGGCCACTCAAAACAACGGGGCCTTTTCGCTCATAGGCGGCGGCGACTCGGTGGCGGCCATTAACCAAATGGGGCTGCAAAACCAGGTAAGCTACGTATCAACCGGCGGCGGCGCCATGCTCGAACTGCTCGAAGGTAAAGACCTGCCCGGCATACAGGCCATCGGGTAAATAACGTTACTTTTCAAACCAGTATGCGTCTGAAACAGAGGTGGTAAAGGCATTATTCTAAAAAGCATCTGAAAACGCATGGCAAATCGGGCAATTTCGGTACTTTTAGCCCTGTTTTGTTCGTTATAAGCCAAATTTGCTTCCTTCATCAGGCAACCTACTTATAGAGCCTTGCGCACCACGTAATTTATAGCATTGCTGCTACAGCAACGCTTTGCAGAAAAAAACCTGTTAACAGGCAACGCCCCTGCATCGGGACAGCCACTAAAACACATGAGCACATGTCAAAAATAAGCGACCAGGAGATTTTAGAAAAATTCAAAAATCCGGCTACCAAAGAAGCAGCCTTTTCGCTGCTTATGCAAAAATATCAGGAGAAAATTTACTGGCTCATAAGGCGTATCGTTATAGACCACGAAGATGCCAATGACGTTTGCCAGAATGTGTTTATTAAGGTATGGCGAAATTTAGACAGTTTTAAAGAAAACTCGCAACTCTACACATGGCTCTACCGCATTGCCACCAATGAGTCGCTGACCTTCCTGAACCGGAAGAAGAAAAAAGCCTCTGTACAAATAAGTACCGAAGACTATGACCTTACCAAACAATTGGAAGCCGACCCCTATTTTGAAGGCGATAACCTGCAAATACAACTTCAAAACGCCATAGCCGCCCTGCCCGAAAAACAACGCATGGTCTTTTTGCTGCGCTACTATGATGAAATGAAATACGAAGATATGTCGGAAACGCTTGATACTTCGGTAGGAGCGCTCAAAGCTTCGTATCATCATGCGGTAAAGAAAATTGAAAAATATCTCACCGGGCTTTAAACCGATTACCCCTGCCGGCATCTAAAAGGGGTAAATTCGGAAAAAAACACACAATGACCCTGCGAAATGACATATTAACTGAACTGCTTGCCCTGTCGCCTTTCCTTGCTACGGTAGAAAGAGGCAACCCTTTCCGCGTGCCCGGCGGGTATTTTACCCAACTTGCACAAACCACGCTGGAAAATGCCCTGGAAGATGACGAACTCCGTACATCGGCCCCCGTAACCATGAATCTGCGCACAACAGGCAGCAATATGTCGGTTCCCGAAGGGTACTTCGAAGAGTTGTTCCACAATACAATGGCACAATTACACGAAGATGCGGAAATAACAGCAAAACTGCCCGATACAGCTACACCCTTTACCACCCCGGCTAACTACTTTGAACAACTGCAAGCCAACATACTGCTTGCCGTTAAAGACGCCGCCCATGATGAGGAACTTAATACGCAGTTTTTGCAAGATGCAATAGCCGGCGAAGGATTTACCGTTCCACCGCAGTTTTTTGAGCAAATGCAGGCTGCCGTTCGGAACCGCCTTGAAAATCTTGCCAATGAAGAAACCGGTTTCGATACCGGCAACATAGACCAAATTGCTGTGGAGCCTGCTTTTGCAATTCCAACCAATTATTTTGAAGAATTGCAGGAAAACGTAAGGGTAGCCGTAGGTGAAGAAGAATATATGCCCGAATTGCTTGCACAATTACCGGTAAATGCCGGTTTTACCACCCCCAACGGTTATTTTGAGCAGCTTCACCAACATGTAATGAAGGCCGTTGGCACACAAGATGTCATTGCGGCACCCGAAACCGGTAAAACCGTGCCCATATCTCCGGCACAAAGGCAATCTAATACAGGTTTTAGATATGTTTTGCGCGTAGCCGCAGTTTTGGCCGTGTTATTTGTGGGTTGGCAGTTGCTTAACCTCCCCTCGCAGCAGGGAAACGGACAGCAAACAGCGCTGCTTAACCCGCCCAGTCCGCAACTGCTCCTTAAAATGGAAAAAATGAAAACGGATCTTGGACTTACCGACGGCGACCTGACTGCCTACATCAGCAACAATGCCGAAGATTTTGAGGCAATCATTGATGAAAAAATTGGCGATAATGATATTCCGGCGCAACCCCAAATGACCAAAAGCATTAAGCTGAACCTCGAAGCAATGGATTGGCTCGACATATCTACCGACGAGATCAAATAGTTTTTAAGTGAATAACGCATATAACCAAGTATCATCATGAAAACATTACTCAGACATAACCTTATTGCCATAGCGCTATTTGTGCTGGCCTTGCTAAGTCTGCCTCTTACGGGCTTTGCACAGGATGGCAACGATAATCAGGAAAAGATTAAGTCAATGCAGGCGGTGTTTTTTACCGAGCAACTGCAACTTACGCCAAAAGAAGCACAAGATTTTTGGCCGCTGTACAGTAATTACCGCGAGGAGATAAAAAATATAAATCAGCAAATGCGTACCTTAGAAAGCGACAACTCATTGTCGCCCGAACAGAGACTGTCCAGAAAAAACCAATTGGAAGAGCAAAAGCTGTCTGTTTCAAAAAAATATCAGGAACAGTTTAAAAGAGTATTGCCTGTGGCCAAAGTAGCCCAAATAGACCGCGTAGAGCGCGAGTTTAAAATGTGGATACTGAGCCAGGTTAAACAAAGACCTTAGTGTTACTGTAAGGAAGCGTTCATAGTTTCGTATATAGCACAGTTTAGAGTGGTGAACACCCCGGAACCTCAACAGTTCCGGGGTTTTTTATGGTACGGGTATTAACTTTGTGCCATAAAATGCTTTACATCCCCTGTTGCAGCAGGTATAAAAATTCGCTGATTATCATGGCGGTAGCGCCCCAAACCACATGCCCTTCCACATCGTAGTAAGGCGCTTCAATGGTTAAGCCCGATGAACCGGTTATGGTTTTGGTTTTAACAATAGCCTTGTTAAGCAGGTAAGGAAGCGGCACTTCAATAATGGCGGCAACCTCGCGGTGGTCGGGGTTAAAATGGGGGCGCTGGGGTAAAGCGCCAACAGCCGGCAGCACCCAAAAATTGCTTGCCGGAATATACAATTCGGTTAAAGCGCCCAATACTTGCACGGCGCTGTCATCTATGCCAAATTCTTCGCGGGTTTCGCGCAGGGCAGTATGGGTAAGGGAGGCATCGGAAGGTTCTTTTTTCCCGCCCGGAAAACTGATTTGCCCGCTGTGGGCATGGCCGTCGTGGTTGCGCTGCATAAGGGCGGTAAATACCGTTTGCTCATGCGGATACAGCAAAATAAGTACGCCGGCGTGTTTGGCCTTTTGCATATCGGGCGGTTTCCAGTTGCCCGGAAACCGCAAGCCGGGCGACATGGTTTGGCGTATGGCATCACCGGGCAGGGATTGTTGCAATTGCAATTGCAATTGGCGTATTACCTCATTAAAATTCATAACAACAGTGTATGTGGTTTCTACATGCAAACATGCAACAGCGGTTTGGGGTTTACCCTTGCACCAAATTGTTGAGAATGCTTAAATAAGTACCGGCATTGGCCTGCACCGAAAACAACTGCTCCACCCTTTTTCGGGCATTAATGCCAATGTTTTGCCTAAGTTTTTCATCTGAAAGTAAACTGCTCAAACGTTCTACCCATTCATCATCTGTTTGCACCAAAAACCCCGAAACGCCGTTTTCAATTACGCGGTAGTTTGCGCCAATGGCCGTGGCCACGGCAGGTATGCCCAAGGCCATGTATTGCAAGGCTTTTAACCCGCTTTTGCCCAGCACCCATTCTTCGTTGGGCAGCGGATATACGCCAATATCTATTTGTTGAAGAGTAGCAATTTCTGTATCGGCAGTCCATTTTACCGCTTGCACGGGGACACCTTCCATAACAAAATTTTCGTCGCCCATTACCAGTAGGGTAAATTGGTGTTGTTGCAGCAGGCGTTTAAAAACCCCGTACAGCAAATGCAGGTATGGGCTGGTACTTTTGCTGCCGCTCCAGCCAATGATGAGTGGTTTTTGGTTGGTGTAGGTGTTTACCGGCAGGTAAGTTTGGGTGTTTATGGTAGAAGAAATATCGGTGGTATGCGGGTTGTATTGACGCACAAACCGGTCTAAGTAGGGGGTGCAGGTAATTATATGGTTGGCATGTTTCATAAGGTATATGGGTTTGCCGTAACCCTTAATAAACGGTATAAGCCGGTGCGAAATGCTATGCGAAGGTTTGGTGTAAACAAGGTCGTCAATATCAAATACTATTTTTTTGCTCAGTTTTCTGAAAAGCCACTCAAAAACGGGCGGCCCGAAAGGCGTTACCCACAGGTGTATGTACACCACATCATATTGGTAAAGGGTAAACAGGTTTTTCAGGCGGCGGGCATAACCGCTTAAAGTGTAGTATATTTTTTTTACCAGATTGCCCGGCCGGTAAATAATTTGCCAGAAAGCCGGGCTTATGAAAGGCGAAATATGTATCTGATAGCCGCCTTTCTGCTCTATATATGAAAGATACTGTTCGTATTTTAACCGTTGGCTGGGGGCGCAACCAACGGGGTAGGGGCAAATAATAAGCAATTTTTTATTCATGAGCCGGCGGTTTGGGCGTTTCGGGTATTACTTTTTGGTAAACTTTCAGGTATTGTTCCACGCCGTTTTGCAGAGAGAAACACGCCATGGCGCCGGCTCTGATATGATTTGCGGTTTGCGGGCTTATGGCGGTTTCTGCCATTGTTTTTGCTGCCCGAAGATAGGCTTCGGGGGTAAAGTTTTCAATACAAATGCCCGATTCGTATTGCTGCACAATGGCATCGGTATCGCCAACATGGGCGTTGCAAATTACCGGAATGCCCATAGCCATAATTTCGCCCTGTTTGGTGGGCGAGGACGACATTTTTGAATAAGCCGGCTTAATAAAAAACACCGAGTAACGGCTTAGGCTGAGGGCAGCCGGCACCTGATGTCGGGGTTTAAAGGTAATGCGAAGGTCTTGTGCCTGTATGCCGTTTTTTTGAGCAACAGACCGCACGGTATCGGGCGCATCGGGGGTAATGAGCAGGAAAACGGCATTGGGTATTACCGTTTTGAGGGTTTTGAAAAACTGCATCATCTCATTGGTCATATACCAGGTGCCCAAAGAGCCAAGGTACGATAACACAAATTGTTTTTCGGGTTCAATGTTCAGTTGCCGGCAAAGCTGTTCTTTTTGCTGCTGCGTTATTGTGTCCGGGTTAAACAGTTCCAGATCAACGCAGCAGGGTATAACCTCAAGGCGTACGTTTTTTTGGTTAAGGTGGCGCCAAGAGCGTATTTCGGCAGCTGCGCGGTGTGTTAGGCTAATGGTGTAATCTGCCGTTTCGAGAAACTGTTTTTCTTTGTTTTTAAAGAAACGGTAAATGAGGTTGTACATCGGGTTTTTAAGATTCCAGATATTGCCGTCAACGCGTTCATCGGCCCAAAAGCCACGCATGTCAAAAATAAACCCGATGGCGAATTTTCGTTTCAGGTACAACCCTATGAGCGACATGGGGTAGCTTCGGCAATGTACCAGATTAAAGGGGTTGTTGTGGTGCAGTCGGGTTATTGTTCTTTGCAGTTTGAGCAGGTCGTATATGGTTGACAATACGGGCGGTTTTTTGGTATAGGGCAGGGGCAGCCATGTAATTTGATGTTGTGCGCAAATTTGCTCAATGGTGGTGCGGAATTGTGCAAAACGATCTTGTTTTTCGAAACTGATGAGGGTAAAGCGGTAGCCGTGGCGGCTTAGCCCGCACAAATAGGGCAACACCTGCGATTGCCCCAAAGGGTCGGTCATGCCGTCGTAAGACAGGTATAGAACGTTGGGGAGGTTAGCTGCCTGTTGTGTCATGGGGGTAGGTAAGAATGAGCAAATGCTTAAAGAGCTTTTTGGTGTACTGCTTAAACGAGCAGCAGGTTGAGTTTTTGCATGTGCGCGGGTAATGAAAACCGGTTGTTAAAATCGTTGAGCAATGTTTGTGGGTTTATGAGTTGTCGGTGCCGGTTTTGGTAAAGATACAGAAGTTTTTGGGCACAAATTTCGGCATTTAAAGTTGGAAACACAAAGCCATTCGAGCCGTCGGTAATTACTTCGGGCAGTCCTCCGGCATCAGAACAAAGAATGAGTGCCTGCTGCATGAGCGCTTCAATGGCAACAACGGGCATTCCTTCGCTTAAAGACGGAACTACGGTTAAGTTGGCTAAGCGCATAAAAGACAGCAGCAGCGTTTGCGGTATGGTTCCGGTAAAGGAGAAGAAACGCTGAAGCCGGAGTTGCTCAATTTGCTGTTTAATGGCCGGTTCGTTTTCGCCGCCGCCGGCAATAATTACCTGTACCTCTTGCGGTGTCCAGTTAAGTTGCCGGGCAACGGCTTCAAATACTGTTACAAAAAACACATGTCCTTTAACCGGGTGCAGTCTGCCGGGCAGCAACAGGGTGTAGGGCGCAAGGGGTATGTTGTTCAGGCGGCAATATTGCAGGGCTTCATTGCTGTTCATGGGGTTATAGGGCAGGGCATTGTAAATAATCTGAGGATTTCGGAGAAAAAAATTGCTGTTAATGTTGCTGAAAACGGCCTTCGACACGCAAACCGATACATCATCGGTAAGGCGTGCCAAAAAGGAGTTAAACCGATTAAACAGCCTTTTTCCTATGGTATTAATGGGGCTGTGCTCATACTCCAGCGAATGGTGGTAGTTAATAAGGGTAAAGGGCTGCTGTTTTAGCAGGCGGTGTTTTAATTTTACCCATCGCAGCAGGTAGTGTGTAATAGGTAAATGTGCTATTACATGAGTAATTTGGTGCTTGTTTATGTGTAAACTTATTTCTTTTACCGCATTGCGAATGAAAATAATAGACGAGGTTTGTATGTTGGAGTAAGGCCAGTTTAGTTCTGTTCTGTATTGGGCTGGCAGCATCAGCACATCTTGCAGGGCTTTTATTTGGTTAAGCACCAGCAGATACGGTGTAAAGCCCTGTTGCACCCAATAATTAATCTGGTGGGTGGTATGCACCTCTGCCCCTCCGTAATCGAGGGTTGGGATAACAATGAGCAGTTTTGCACCGGGCAGCGGGGTATTCGCAACAAGGTTCATAATAACGGAAACTTGGGTTTTTGGGCAAAAGCAGCTGCCAGCAGCAAGCCGTTTTTAAGGTGCGGAAGGTTAAACAGGGTAAGCAGCAGTAAAATACCTAAAAATTGCAGGATGCCAACAAGTTCAATGCGCAATATTTGGGCGGCAACAACAGCATGTGCAAGTCCCATAATAGCCAAAGCCGCTGTTAAAGGCAGGTAAATGAGTTTGTTTAAAAAAGGTTTAAGCAACTTCGGATTCGGAATAAAAAGTACAGGTATAAACAAAAGTCGCGTCGCTACCGATGCTATAATTATGCCCCATAACCCATATGCCGGCATGAGCGCCACATTAAGGGCAATATTTACCGCTACGGCAAAAAGGGTGTATAACAACAGTATTAAAGATTGTTTGCGGTGATAGAAATAAATATTGGCAATATCGGCAAGGCTGCCGGCAATATACCCCGATGCGTATAAAAACACGCATGGCCTTATGGCGTAATAGCTGGTATTGGAGGTAAGCAGTTGCAGGTTGCAGACCACTGCCACCACTGCCGAGGCAAACAGTATGGTAAATCCAAAATAGAAGCGGTAAATAAGGTTGCGTTGTTGTTCTGTTTGTGGTGGGGCATTGGGGCTAAGCGCTTCAAAAATAAACGGTGTTATGGCGCCGCGCACGGCAAGGTAAGCCATTTCAATGGTAGAGGTAAGCACGTGCAGCAAACTGTACATACTTACAATGGTAAGGTTAAGCAGGCGTTCTGTTAAAAAGCGGTCGAAGTACAGGTACATCCAGCCAACGATGGAGTTAGGGGTTGAGAAACGCATAAACCGCACTGTATCCCGAAGGTAATGCTGGTTAAGCCGAAGTGTAAGCAGGCGATAGTTGGCTCCAAGTGCCATTAATGCCCCGGCTGCCATGCCGGTTGTTTTGCCCCACAGGGCACCGCTAAGGCCGGCATGAAACACCATTACCATTGCCAACTGGGCAAAGGTGGCGCCAAATGCCGTAATTACCGTTAGCCAGGCGTATTGTTTCAGCAAATTGCCGTTGCGTAAAAATACGGTGTAGGGTACCGCTATGGCGCCTGCCATACCGCATATGGTGGCTATGGCTCCGTAGGGGTAAAAAGAAACAGCCTGCTCTGCCCTGAAAATAACCGAAAACAACGGCTGTCCCAGCACAAAAATAATGGCAGCAAACAACAGGTTGGCCCAAAGGCAAAACGACAGCACCTGACCCATATAGCGCTTTAGTTCTTCGGGTTTTTGACTGTAATCGTAGTAGCAGGTGTACACAGCCGCCCCAATTCCCAGTGTGCTAAGCAGGGTTACAAGCGACGAATAACTGTTCATGAGCGAAAAAACAGCATACTCTGCATTGCTGAACCATTTAAGGTAAAAGGGTTGCAACAGCAACGACAACATGGGTTGCATAAATGTAAGCAGGGTGTAAACAACGGATGCCGATATGACCTTTTTATACATGGCTGTTGCAGGCGGCGGGAATTAGGAGAATTTAAAGACCTGAAAAGAAGAATAATTGGAACAGGTAATAATGGGTAGCAATGGCAATTTGTTTTTTCCAATGTTTGGAAGCGAAGATTGGGAAGTGCTGGTTACCCGTGTTTTTCGAGCCATTGGTGCAGTACAATCAATTGCCAGATGCGGTTAAACAAGTAGTGCTGACCTTTTTCAAATTGTTTGAGCAGTTGCTCAACTGACGGGTAATGTACTACGCCATATTGAAGAACGGTTTGCCG
Organism: Sphingobacteriales bacterium TSM_CSS; assembly: GCA_002212985.1. Lineage (GTDB taxonomy): Bacteria > Bacteroidota > Bacteroidia > Chitinophagales > UBA2359 > UBA2359. The sequence continues at coordinate 6,456 of NBMY01000145.1, read as the reverse complement.
GTTAAGGTATTGCCCTATAAGAAACTGCAAATCTGTTTGAAGCCATCTTGCCATAGGCACCCCGAAACCCCACTTAGGCCGGTTAAACAAAGCCGGGGGCAGGTAATCATACAGCAGTTGTCTGAGCAGGTATTTCGATACGCTGCCTCTCATTTTTAGGCTGGGGTGCAGGTTAAGGGCAAAGGCAACCACCCGGTAATCGAGGTAAGGGGTTCTTGCTTCAAGGCCGTAGTACATAGAGGCGCGGTCTGTTTTCACCAGCAGGTCATCGGGCAGGTAAAAGGTAAGGTCAAACAGGGCTTGTTGTTCTGCCGGGGTAAGTTTTCGGGGAGGCTGACCGGGTACAGATTTTTCGTAACCTGTCAACAGTATTTCGGGCGGCAGCTGCAACAAGGCAATGGTTTCGGATTGCGAAAAATAGTATTGCTCCTGTGAGTGAATATGCAGCGGCAGCAGCTGCCGGGGGTTAAAATTGAGCAATGCTGCAACGCGGCGGTATCGGCTGTTCATTTTGCCAAACAAGGCGGCAAGCGGTGTTTTTACCATACGCAGCAGGGGGTTGTTTAGCCTGTTTGCCCACCGGTGTGCGCCATAGCCCCAAAAAAGTTCATCGCCTCCTTCGCCCGACAGAATAACCGTTACATGTTGCTTTGCCATTTTAGATACCAGCAGGGTAGGAATGGCCGAGGAGTCGGCGTAGGGCTCGTCGTAAATGCCGGACAGTTCGGGTATTAACTGCAGGGCATCTTTTTCGGTAAGCATGAGTTCGTGGTGGTTGGTACCCAACTGTTGCGCTATTTTTTTGGCAAAAGGCGCTTCGTTAAACTTTGCATCGGAAAACCCGATGGTAAACGTATTGACCGGCTTTGAAGCAACCGATTGGGCAATGGCCGTAACAAGGCTGGAGTCGGTGCCGCCGCTTAGAAAAGTGCCAAAAGGAACATCGGCAATCATGCGGTAACGTACCGAGCTGGTCAGTAAATCGGCAAAGGTTTGCTTGGCCTGTTGCTGGTTGTCAACAACCGTGTCAGACAGTTGCTGCTGCAAATTCCAATAGGTATTCAGTTGTAAAATTCCGCCGCCCGAAACAACTGCATAAGTGCCCTGCTCTAATTTGTAGCAGTTTTGGTAAATGCTCAGCGGTGCCGGAATACAGCCCATTTGCAAGTAATGTTGCAAGGCCTGCCGGCAAATGGTTTTGTCAATTTGCGGCAATATGGCCAGGGCTTTCAGTTCGGAGGCAAAGGCAAAATCGTGGCCGTTCCAGAAGTAGTAAAGGGGTTTTACGCCCATTCGGTCTCTGAACAGGTAAAGGTGATGTTGTGTTTTGTCGTAAATGGCAATGGCAAACATGCCGTTGAGCAGGTGTACAAAACCGGTTCCGTGCAAGGCAAACAACTCCAGTATAACTTCGGTGTCGGAGTTGGTTTTGCAATAAATACTGGCTTTGTTGAGCAGGGAGGTTAGCTCTCGGAAGTTAAAAACTTCGCCGTTGTACACCATTACATACCGCCCGTTTTGCGACACCATAGGTTGGTTGGCTGCCATTGAAAGGTCAATAACGCGCAGCCGGCGGTGGCCTAAAAAGGCAATGCCATCAGAATAAAAACCTTCGGCATCGGGACCCCTGTGTTCAAGACTTCGGGTGGCCTTATGCAGGTCGGTTTCAGAAAAAAAGGCACGATGAGTAAAAAATCCTGCAATTCCGCACATAAAATGTTGACAAACAGGGTGAGCGTGCAAAGATAGCAAACATTAGCTTGTTGCTGCCCTATTACTGCCGGAGGGGTTAAACTGAAAGGCCAAAAAAAGCATACAACTTAGCAGCAACAGCCCAACGGCCTGGTGTGCCACGCCAAACCCTACCGGAATGCCGGTTCTTGACAAAAGCAGAACGGTTATGCCCAACCCGAATTGCAGCAATAACAATACCGGCAACAGTTGCACCACTCTTGTAAAAGCGCGGTTTTGAGTGGGTTGTTTGCGGGCTTTGTACCAATAAAGCCAAATGAGCACAAACAGCAGGTAGGCGAGGCTTCGATGGGTAAATTGTATGGTGGCCACGTTTTCGGTAAAATTAAGCAGAAATGGTTTCATAACCCAAATATTGGTAGGAATCCATTCGCCGTTGTAGGTAGGAAACGAAGGGTAAAACATAGCCGCCCTTAACCCCGACATAAACCCGCCAAAGGCTATTTGTATCACCAGCAAAGCCGTCAATACCCAGGTGAATTTTTGCAGAGAGGGGTTATACACCAACTGCTCTTTGGGCACCAACAGGTCTGCAACAAACCAAAGAGTGTAAGAAAACAGGACAATGGCCAGCAGCAGGTGGGCGGTAAGGCGGTAATGGCTTACCCAAGGCATATCAACCAGCCCGCTTTTTACCATAATCCAGCCTAAAAGCCCCTGGCATAAATATAGAAACAGGAAAATAAGCAAATGGCGCACCGATTCTTTGCTGAGTTGTTTTTTGAGGAGCATAAACCCGAAAACACCCAGCATAAACAAAAACCCGATGCGCCCCCAAAGCCGGTGCAGCCATTCCCAGAAATAGATATTTTTAAACTCCGGCAAGGTCATGTCCTTGTTTAGCTTGTGGTATTGCGGGGTTTGTCGATATTTTTCAAATTCGGTTTGCCAATGGGTTTGGGTGAAGGGCGGCAGGGTGCCCGTTACTACTTTCCACTCGGTAATAGATAAACCGGAGCCGGTAAGGCGGGTAATGCCGCCAATTATTACCTGCAGGTAAATAACGCCCAATGCGGCCAGCAGCAGCAGTCCAAGGCGTTTGCGGTAGTTGTTGTTCATGTGTTTTGTGTTGTTGAGTTGCCAATACAACAAATAAGCGGGCACTAAGTTACAAGCATTGCCTGTTTTGTACTAACCCAAACAACCCAAAGAATTTTTTTTTAAAAATTGTTTAATGCCGTAACACTTGTATATTTATGCGCCTTATAACTAAAAGTAGTTAAACACCAATGCGTATGCTAAACAACATTTGTGTTTTTTGTGGTTCAAATTCCGGTTTTTTACCTCAATACCGGCAGCAAGCCGAGGAAATGGGGCGCTTTTTAGCGTTTAACGGTAAAACGTTGGTTTACGGAGGCGGAAATGTGGGGTTAATGGGGGTAATTGCAGATGAGGTATTAAAACACAATGGCAAAGTAATTGGGGTAATACCCGATTTTTTAATAAAAAAAGAAGTAGGTCATACCGGCCTTACAGAACTGGTAATTGTGCAAACTATGCACGAGCGCAAACAGCGCATGTCGCAACTGGCCGATGCCTTTATTATGCTGCCGGGAGGCATAGGAACCCTGGAAGAATTTTTTGAAGTGTTTACTTGGGGGCAGTTGGGGCTTCATGCAAAACCCATAGGCATACTCAATACCGAAGGGTATTACGAACACCTTTTAGCATTCCTGAACCATGCCGTAGCCCACCGGTTTTTAAGCCCCCATAACCAAAGTATGATGATGACCGATGCCACCTGTACAGGGCTGTTTACAAAACTAAACAGTTATACAGCACCCCAAACCGAAAAATGGCTCGAAAATTCTAAAACCTGAAACTTGCACATTATAGCAGAGTTGAGTTCTTTTTACAAAAGTGCTAAAGGGCTTTTTTTATTGCATAAGCAAGAAAAAAAGTTTAAAAAATGTCACCAAAACGTAAAAAAAAATTTGCAAAATCCGCAGGAAGGTCTTATATTTACAAAAGATTAAAATAGCCATCGGTTATTCATCAAGCCCAAGTAAATAAAGTTTAACCCTCTTTTACTAATCCCAAACGGCAACTATTATGAGAACAACTAAAAAAAACCTGAGCACCACACAGCAAAAGTTGGCATTAAATATGCTTACTGAAAAGCAGTTAGGTGTAATTAAAGGCGGTGACGGTCGCAAGCCCCCACCCCCTCCTCCCGGATCTTAACCATGTCCGGCAGTTGATTTAACTGCTTCTGGTGTGCAAGCTCCAAAAGATTACGCCTAATCTTTTGGAGCTTTTTGTTTTTGCAAAAGCTCAGCTTAGACTAATCACTCTAACCTGTAAAAGAACAGCAAAAAATGGCAAAACCAAGTGGCTTTTATACCGGCAGCCTTACAACGGCTGTATGGTTGTTTTGTTGGCTGTTGTTTATACAGGGCGGCACGGGTGTTTTACGGGCAAGCAACACCCAATACAAGGCAAATATTGACAGCCTGTTGGAAGCCATGGACCATAATGCCGCCAAAGCGCTGCCTATAATAATCAAAACCGGCGAAGGCCTGTATTTAAAAGGCAACTACGAGGGGGCGCTTGTTTACCTCTCGCAGGCGCTTCAGTTGTCCAATCAAACCAACAACCTTCCCCAAAAACTCAGCCTTCTTACCATGTTGGGGCAGGTATCCTATTCGGTAAGCGATTATAAGCAGGCGCTGGAATATTACCACCAGGCGCTTGAAGCGGCTAAAAACACCGGCAAAACCGTAACCGAGGCTCAAATTTACAGCGGCTTGTCTGATGCTTACCTGGCCTTGGGTGATTATAACCAGGCCTATGATTACCAGCTTAAAGCCCTGCAAATTCGCGAAAGTACCAACGACGAAATCGGGGTAGCCAAATCGTACTACGGGCTGGGTTCTGTTTTTTTTGAACAGCAGCATTTTGAACAAGCGCTTCATTACTACCAGTCTTCACTTGGCACATGGAAACAACTCAACGATGCCCCCTGGATTCTTACCACGCTTACGGCCATAGGAACCACTTATGGCAGCATGGGGCAAAGCGAAAAAGCCTTGTCTTACGATCTGGAGGCGCTTCACCTTGCCAACAAGCGGAACGATGTTACCCAACTGCCTTATATTTTGCACAGTGTAGGCAATGATTACTCAGACCTTGGCATGTATGACAAAGCTCTTGAGCATTTTATGCAGGCATTGGAAATTGAAAAACAAGCCGGCGACCTGCAATTTGAGGCCTCAACTCTCGAATCGATAGGTACGGTGTATGTAAAAGGAGGGAATTACGAAATTGCCCTTACCTACCTGAAAAAAGCCCTTGACCTGGCTGTGCAGATAGGTGCCAAATCAGATATTGCCAAAATTAACCGCTCTATTGCCGATGCTTATTTTAAACTGGGCGATACGCAACACGCATATCAATATTTGCTGCAACACACTGTTTTAAAAGACTCGCTGCTTACCGGCGAAATGATAGACAAAATGCAGAACCTGCAAAACAGCTACGAAATAGAAAAGCGCGAAAAAGAACTGGCACTGCTTACCACACAAAATAAGGTAAAACAATTATCGCTCTACGGAACCATGGCCGGTGCCATCATGCTGCTGTTTTTGCTGTGGCAGGCCTACGGGCGCTATAAAACCGAAACCAAAGCCAAAGAATTGCTGGCCGAAAAGAATGCCGAAATTGAAATTCAGAACAAAAAACTGGCCGAATCAAACAGCGACATGGAACAGTTTGCCTACGTTGCCTCGCACGATTTAAAAGAACCTTTGCGCATGATAAGCAGCTATTCGTCTTTGCTGAATAAAAGATACCGGCAGGTTTTTGACGAAACCGGCATGGAATTTTTGCACTACATTGCCGATGCCGCCACCCGAATGGATAACCTGCTTACCGGCCTGCTCGATTACTCGAGAGTAAACCGAAAATTTCAGGAGTATAAAATGGTAAATTTAGACGATGTGGTAAAAGTGGTAACCAATAACCTGCAGTCCCGTATAAGACAAACCGATGCCAGGATATATGTTGGTAAAATGCCTGTTATTAAAACCAACTATACCCAAATGGTGCAGTTGTTTCAAAACCTCATTGGCAACGCCCTTAAATTTAACAAAACCAGTTTTGTAGAGGTAATTGTAGATTGCCAGCTGCAAAACGGCGAGTTTGTTTTTTCGGTAAAAGACAATGGCATTGGCATTAACGACGAAGATAAAGAACGCATTTTTCAGGTGTTTCAGCGCCTGCACACCAATGCCGAATATGAAGGAACGGGCATAGGCTTGTCTATTACCAAAAAAATAGTAGAGCGCTACGGCGGTAAAATATGGGTAGAATCAGCCCCCGGACAAGGCAGCACTTTCTTTTTTACCCTTCCCAACGCCATAACAGAAAAAACCGTTGCAGAGGAAACCCCAGAACTGCAACCTGCCGTGGCACCGGTTTAACTATATGGTAGCCGTGGTTTATTAGTGAATAACCCCTAACTTAACCGTATTGGTAGGCCCTTTTTCATTAAAAGGAGTGCTGCCGGTATTGATAACCACCTCGCCGCGGTGTATAAGCCCTTTCTTTTTAAGTAAATCCTGTATGGTACGAACCGTATCTTCGGTATTGGAAGAGCGGTGAAAGAGGTAGGCGCGGGTACCCCACACTAAGCTGACGGCATTGAGCAAGTCTTCGCTTTCGGTAAATACATAAATATTGCACTTGGGCCGGAAACTGGAAAGC
>NBMY01000141.1 GCA_002212985.1 Sphingobacteriales bacterium TSM_CSS | reverse complement strand
GTAATTTTTCATAAAGAACCATTTTGTTAATTCGGGCGTAAAATTACTGCTTTTTCATGAAAAAAAAACTTTTTGATTAAAATTGTGCATACTTTTTAGGAAAAAAGCCTGTTTCACGTGGTAATTACTGCTGTTTCGGCACTTAAGGGCGCAGGTGTTGCCTGTTTTTACAAAGGTATTTGGCCGGTTGGTTTTTGGGGTATAGCACCGGTTATTTATTAAACGGAGAAGGTAAAATTGCGGTGTTCTTTCACCCATTGGGTAATATAATTTACTATTTCGGCGGTTTCGGCTCCGGGCGGAAAAAGTTCGCCAACGCCCAATTCCCTTAGTATTTCGCGTTCTTCATCGGGTATAATGCCGCCGCCGGTAAGCAGCACATCGGTCATTTGGTTTTCTTTCATGAGGGCAATAATTTTGGGAAAAACGGTCATATGCGCTCCCGAAAGAATGCTTACGCCAATGGCATCTACATCTTCCTGCAGGGCGGCATTTACCACCATTTGCGGGGTTTGCCGCAGGCCGGTATAAATTACCTCCATACCGGCATCGCGCAGTGCCGAACTGATAACTTTGGCGCCCCGGTCGTGCCCGTCAAGGCCAACTTTGGCAATGAGTACTCTAATGGGGCGGTTAATTCGGGGGGTGTTTGTCATAAAAGCGGTATATTTCTTTTGGTTTTATGGTACATTTAAGGGTTGCCTTCCGGGTTTGGGGGTATAACGGGCATTTGTTTTTTGGCATTGCGTTTGTTTTTGCGCCATCGGGCAATTGCCCAAAGTGAAGCCACAAGTATTAAGAGGAAGGGCCAAATATTAACCAATCCTACCAAAAATTCCAGCAAACCTCTCCATCCGGCCAAAAATGCTTCTTTAATACGTCCGGTAAAGCGGCGGTCGGGCGAGGGTGCGGTATAGTCGAGTTGTTGGTAGAGGTTGAGGTTAATGGTGCTGTACTGTACCCGGCTGTCAAAATATTTGAGTTTGCCCTGTGCGGCGTCAATTTCTTCTCTTATGATGCCCAACTGCCGTTCAACCGACAGGATTTCGTCTATTTTGCCGGCTTTTTTCAGTATGTCGAGGTAGCGGGCTTCTACCTGTTTTTTGGCATTCATGCGCGCTTCAATATCCACATATTGTTCGGTTACATCTTCGGAGGTTATTTGTTTGTTTTCTACATAAATGGCAATGGCAAGCAGTTCGGTAACCAAGGTATCAAAGCGTTGTGCGGGTATTCTTATTACCATATTGTTTTCTAAGCGGTAGGGGCTGTTGTACTCGTTTTCGGCGCTTATGACTCCTCCCTGCCGGTTTACTATTTGCTTTACTTGGTTAAGGCCGGGAGCATATTTTTCTACCTGCATTTTAATGCTGGCGTTTTTTATAATTTTGGAAGCGGTAAGTGCAACAGGTTGTGTGCCGCCCGACAGGTTGAGTGTTACTCCGCTTCCATCGGCGCTGCTGCTTTCGGGCGCTGCCTGGCCGGTGGCTTCATCGCCCTCAGATCGGTAAGTGGTGGCGGGGGTTGCGGCGTCGTAATTTTTATAAGATGCTTCGCGGCCGGCACAACCGCTGACAACGGCATGTAAAAAAAACAGGAATGCCAAAACAGACATTGGCTGCAGGCAAAAGGTTTTTTTCATAAGGCAAGTAGGTTTGGTGTTTTTAAAGCAGGCGCCTTGGGGGTATGGCGGGCTTAAGTGCAGCCGGTTTTGGCCCGCTAAAGCGGCTGTAAAATACGTATTTTATGCTAAAATACATAGCACGGAAGCAGAAAAAACTTTATGAACCGGGTTGCTGATGCTGGAGCAATCCGAAAGAGAAAAAGGTAAGCAGGTTTTGCACCTGACTGTAATCGGTATCAGAAACGCGCACATCTGTAAGGCTGGGCAGGTGGCGGGCAAAGTAAATATGGTGGTTGGCCATTTCTACCAGATTGCTGGCCAATGCGTGCGGATAGGGAAACCCCGGTCTGATTTCGGAAATAATTCGGGCAATTTTGTTGCACAATGACTTATAGGGAAGGAAAAAGCCTTCTTTGTTTTCGGCATCAACCTGTTTAATATGGTAGGTTTTTGTTGCTTCTGAAACAACAATGCGGTGCAGCAGGGTTTCATTAATATAAGGTGTGGCGGGGTCTTCTACCGATGATTCGATGAGCACATTAATAACCACCCTAAGTTTATCCTGGGGGTTGTGGAGGTTAAGGGTTTGAACATCGATTTTGTATTTCACCCACTCCCAATACCAGGATACAATATAAACAAGCAGTTTATGCTTGTTTTCGAAATAGCGGTACACCGATGCCTCTGTTGATTGAATAACCGCAGCCAGTTTTTTGAAGGTAAATTCTTCAAAGCCAATTTCATCAATGAGGCGTATGCTGTGGTCAATAATGTTGCGCCCGAGTTTGGTTTCTGCGGGGTCTCGCAGATACAGGTTGGGGTTAATCTGCATTTTTAAAACTACCGCCATAGGCAATAAATTGAAGCGTTTTGTGTGTAACCTGATTGAACATGCAAAGATAGTGATGCCATTATATAATAAAGCAAGATTTTAAAATTAAGCGGTTATAGAACCCCCAAAATAAAAAAGGCACACCATGCGCACAATTTGCATAGGTATAACCATAAACAAGGCAAGATGTTTTGTTTGGCGATTTTTGGTTTACCGCACAAATGATTGCTGCCGGTTGTCGGGGCAGGCAGCAATCAAGGAAATTCTAAAGTTCGGCGGGGTTAATTTTATCGGGTACAATAAAAGAAAGCGGGAAGACGCTTTTCAGATCGCTAAGCAATTTATAGGCTTCAAAACGGTTGGTAAAATCGCCCGCCCGAAGTTTAAAAAAGGGTTGTTCATACACTTCATAAACCCGCACACCCGGAAACTTTTGCAATAAAACGGATTTTTGTTTGCGAATTTCTTCGCGGCTGCCGTCTTGTATAATTTGCACCCTGAAACCGGGCAGGCTCAGTTTTTGGGCGTTGGCATTTTTATGTACTTCTATCAGCAGGGTTACCTGTGGGTTGGGAACAATTGTTATTTGTCCGGTTTGTGCGGCAGCGTACACTATGGTACACAGACACAGACACATGGCAAAGTACATTTTTCTCATAGGGCAACAATTTTAACGCTTGCCGAACAGCCCAGCCTGTTGGCGCCGGCCTTTACCATATCTAAAGCTTCCTGCCGCGTGCGTATGCCGCCGGATGCTTTAATTTTAACCTGTGGCGGCAGGGTTTTGCGCATGAGTTCTACGGCGTTTACCGTGGCTCCGCCGCCGCTGAAACCGGTAGAGGTTTTCACAAAATCGGCTCCGGCGGTGGCGCAAATATGGCAAACCTGTTCAATTTCGGGTAGGGTTAGCAGTGCGGTTTCAATAATAACTTTCAGCAATGCGCCGGCTGTTTGATGCGTTATTTGACTTGCCGCGGCAATTTCGGTTTGAAGGTAATGCCAGTTGGTATTTTTTACGGCACCCACATTTATTACCATATCCATTTCGGTGGCGCCGTGGGCGGCGGCCAAGTCAATTTCGGTTAGTTTAATACCGGTGTGGTTATATCCCAGAGGGAACCCTATGACCGTTGCAACTTTTACTCCCGTTCCGGCCAGCGCTGCTGCGGCCTGCTTTACAAATACAGGCGGCACACAAACGGCGGCAAAATGGTAAAGCGCTGCTTCGTTGCACAACTGCTCTATATGTTGGGCGGTGGCATCGGGTTTCAGCAGGGTATGGTCAATAAGGGCTGCCAGGCCGGCATCAAAATGAACGGGCTGCATAGGGGCAATGCGGTTGGGTTAGAAAATTTTTTCGCTGCCGGGTTTGCCATGGCATTTTTTGTATTTAAGTCCGCTGCCGCAGGGGCATGGGTCGTTGGGTCCTATTTTGGGCAGTGTGCGCTTAAAGGTTTGCGGTTTTTGGGGTTCTGCATTGGTTTGCTGTTGCGGGGCCGGCGGGGCTTGGTTATTGGCTATGCCCGAAGCGCCGGTATCGGTTCTGGAGGTTTTGAGTTTGCTGGTATCGGTGGTACGGGTGGTGCGGGCTTCGCGTACATCTTCCGATTTTTCTACCGGTATGGTTGCCTGAAAGAGGAAATCGGTAATTTTAATATTTACTTCAGACACCATATCTCTAAACAAACCGTAAGCCTCTTGTTTAAAAATGAGCAGCGGGTCTTTTTGTTCATAAACGGCCGTTTGTACCGAGTTTTTGAGGTCGTCCATTTGGCGAAGATGTGTCATCCATGCCTCATCAATAAAGCCCAGCGATACCGATTTTTCAAATTCGGTAACCAGCAATTTACCTTTGCTGTCAACGGCCTGTTTAAGCGGCACAATAACGTTCAGTTGTTTTGAACCGTCGGAGAAAGGCACGTAAACGCGCTCTACCTGTTCGCCGCGCTGATGGTAAAGGTTGCTAAGCACAGGGTACGCCTCATCGGCAATAGCGGTGGTTTTGCGTTTATAGGCATGGGTTACCTCCTGATAAAGCATGTCGGAGAGCAACTCGGTTTTAAGCGTATTAAATTCGGTTTCCGAAATATTGGTATCTACGGCAAAAGTACGGCGTACATTGTACTTAAAGTTTTGGTAGTCGTGGCTTTCGTGGTATTGTGCTACGGTTTCGTCGCACAAATCGGCAAAAGAGTTGGCAATATCTAAAGACAGGCGCTCGCCAAAGAGGGCGTGGCGGCGTTTTCCGTAAATGGCGTTTCGCTGCACGTTCATAACCTCGTCATAGTCGAGCAGTCTTTTCCTGATACCGAAGTTGTTTTCTTCTACTTTTTTTTGCGCCCGTTCTATAGACTTGGTAATCATGCTGTGTTGAATAACCTCACCTTCTTTGTAGCCTACGCGGTCCATAATAGAGGCAATACGGTCTGAGCCAAAAAGGCGCATGAGGTTATCTTCGAGTGATACATAAAACTGGGTGGTGCCCGGATCGCCTTGCCTGCCCGAGCGTCCGCGCAACTGCCGGTCAACGCGGCGGGAGTCGTGGCGTTCGGTGCCTATAATGGCCAATCCTCCGGCATCTTTAACACCGGGTCCCAGTTTAATATCGGTACCACGGCCGGCCATGTTGGTGGCAATGGTAACTGCGCCGGCAATACCAGCCTGGGCTACAATTTCGGCTTCGCGGGCGTGCTGCTTGGCGTTTAGTACGTTATGGGGTATTTTGCGCATTTGCAGCATACGGCTTAGCAGTTCCGATACTTCTACGGAGGTAGTACCAACCAACACGGGGCGGCCTGCCTCGCGCAGCCGTACAATTTCGTCAATTACGGCGTTAAATTTTTCGCGGGCGGTACGGTACACCAGGTCTTCCTCGTCTTTGCGGGCAATGGGTTTATTGGTAGGAATTACCACCACATCTAACTTGTAAATTTCCCAAAACTCGCCGGCTTCGGTTTCTGCCGTACCGGTCATGCCTGCCAGTTTGTGGTACATGCGAAAGAAATTCTGCAGTGTTACGGTGGCGTAGGTTTGGGTGGCGTCTTCCACTTTTACACTTTCTTTGGCTTCAATGGCCTGGTGCAAGCCGTCTGAGTAGCGCCGGCCTTCCATAATACGGCCGGTTTGCTCATCAACAATTTTTACTTTTCCTTCCAGCACTATATACTCCACGTCTTTTTCAAAGAGGGTGTATGCTTTAAGCAACTGATGAACCGAGTGGAGGCGGTCTGATTTGACGGCAAATTCCTGCAGCAGCAGGTCTTTGGCTTTTTGTTTTTGCTCGGTTGTTTTATCCGATGCTTCAATTTCGGCAATTTTGGCGCCAATATCGGGTATAATAAAGAGGTCGGCTTCTTCGCCGGTATTGGTAATCAGTTCTACGCCTTTTTCGGTAAGGGTTACCTGATTGTTTTTTTCTTCAATAACAAAGTAGAGTTCCTGGTCCACTTCGGGCATTCTTTTTGCCTGTTCCTGCAGGTAAAAGTTTTCGGTGGTCAGCAAAATGTTTTTCATTCCCGGCTCGCTCAAAAACTTAATAAGGGGTTTGTTTTTGGGCAGGCCGCGGTGAGCCCTCAGCAATGCCAGTCCGCCGGCTTTTTCATCGGTTTTGCCTTTTTCTATCAGGTCTTTGGCGTTTACCAGCAGTTTTCGGGTAAGTTCGCGCTGTGCGTTTACCAGCCGTTCAATGCGGGGTTTCAGGGTTTCGTACTCTTGTTCGTCGCCCCGTTCTACCGGGCCCGAAATAATGAGCGGTGTTCGGGCATCGTCAATCAGTACCGAGTCAACCTCATCTACCATGGCAAAATGCAGTTTTCGCTGCACCAATTCTTCGGGCGAGCGCACCATGTTGTCGCGCAGGTAGTCAAAGCCAAATTCGTTATTGGTTCCGTAAGTAATATCGGCATTGTAGGCTTTGCGGCGCTCGCGTGTGTTGGGACGGTGTTTGTCAATACAATCAACGGTAATGCCCAAAAAGTTAAAAATGGGCTGGTTCCACTCCGAGTCGCGTTTGGCCAGATAGTCGTTTACGGTTACAATGTGTACGCCTTGCCCTGCCAGTGCGTTGAGGTAGGCGGGCAGGGTGGCTACTAAGGTTTTACCTTCGCCGGTGGCCATTTCGGCAATTTTACCTTGGTGCAGCACAATACCGCCAATTAGTTGCACGTCAAAATGCACCATGTTCCATTTTATATGTCCGCCGGCAGCAGTCCACTCATTTTTGTAAATGGCTTTATCGTCCTCAATGGTCAGGTAATCGGCGGTAACAGACAGGTCGCGGTCAAGCTGGGTGGCGGTGGCAGTAAGGGTTTCATTTTGGCTAAACCGGCGGGCTGTTTCCTTTACTACGGCAAAGGCCTGGGGTAAAATTTGGGTAAGCACCTCCTCCAACTGACGGTCGCGTGCTTTTTTCATTTTGTCAATCTGGCTATAAAGGTCTTCCTTTTCGCCCGCATCCATATCGGGGTCGTTGTTTGCCGCTTCTTCCAAAGAGGCAATTTCGGCATCTGTTTCTTCAAGGTATGCTGCAATGTGCGCTTTAAATTCAGGGGTTTTTGCCCTAAGTTCGTCATTGCTGAGCGATGCCAGTTTGCTGAATTCCTCATTGGTTAATGCAACCAATGGTTTTATGCTTTTAACGTCTTTCTCGTACTTGCTCCCGAAAATAGACTCCAGAATTTTTCCAAAAAAACCCGACATGTGTTTGTTATTTAAATAAAAAAGTCAATAATGCCCGAACCGGACATAAACAATTGCAAAGGTATAACTTATTTTGCTTACCCCGCGTTCAAAATGAACGGCAATTAGCACAGTAAATACGGCTTAAAGTGGTACAAGGCAGACAAACCGGGGCAATTTGTTTTTTTATTCTTTCTGTTTTAAACGCTTTACCCCTTTTGTGCGTTATTATAATCAAAGTTAAAAACCCCTTGTAAACTCAAAAATTATGCCCGCCTTTTTTGTCTGCAATAATGGCATACAGGCAGGTAAAAATGGCAAAAATGCCGCCCCGGTATGGCAATTACACCGCAAAATTGCGGTTTTTATGACATTTTGCAAAACCGGACAGGCGTTTTGTCCAAACTTTTAAGCGCATTGTTGCCCCCGCGAACCCGTGCAGTTGGTATATGAAGCAGGCGGGAGGCACAAATGCAGAACGGTAAAAAACCAATGCTACCGGTTCTGAAGGCGCTTTGCCGATTGAAAAAAACGAAAACTAATGAATAAACGTTGGGTTCTCACTGAAACCGATGAACAAGCAGTTGACGAACTTCATGAGTCCCTACGAATTAATCGCATCCTTTGCAAATTATTGGTACAACGAGGAGTAAAAACCTTTGAAGATGCAAGAAAATTTTTCCGCCCCTCTCTCGAATCTCACCTGTACGACCCATTTCTTATGCAAGATATGGACAAGGCGGTTGAACGAATTGACCGGGCAATGCAAAACAAGGAAAAAATTTTGGTCTATGGCGATTATGACGTAGATGGTACAACTGCTGTTGCTTTGTTGTACGGGTTTATAAAAGACCTGTACTTTTACGTAGATTATTACGTACCCGACCGCTATAAGGAAGGCTACGGCATATCTACCGAAGGTATTAACTGGGCTAAAGAAGGCGGATTTTCGCTGATTATTGCCGTAGATTGCGGCATTAAAGCCAACGATAAAGTGCAGTATGCCTTAGATTTGGGCATAGACTTTATTATTTGCGACCACCACCGGCCAGGCGAAGAACTGCCACTGGCCTACGCTGTATTAGACCCCAAAAGAGCCGATTGCGATTACCCTTTTAAAGAACTGAGCGGCTGCGGCATTGCCTTTAAATTGGTGCAGGCATTGGCGGCAACCAAACACCTTTCTTTTAAAAAGGTTACCCGATATTTAGATCTGGTAGCCGTAAGCATTGCCGCCGATATTGTGCCCATTGTTGATGAAAACCGCGTGCTGGCATACTACGGGCTAAAACAACTCAACCGAAACCCCCGCCCCGGACTGCGCTCGCTTATTGAACTCAACCCCATTAACCGCGAGTTAAGCATTTCAGACATTGTGTATATTATTGCCCCGCGCATTAACGCCGCCGGCCGCATGGACGATGCCCGGCAAGCCGTACGCCTGCTTATTTCGCAGGAAGGGGCCATTGCCAAAAAAAATGCCAACGAACTGCAACTGCGCAACTCCGAACGAAAAATAGTGGATATGGGCATTACCGAAGAAGCCCTGCTAATGGTAGAAAACGACCCTGTTTTTTTTCATAAAAAAACCACTGTACTGTTTAAACCCGATTGGCACAAAGGGGTCATTGGCATTGTAGCCTCCAGACTTATTGAGCGCTTTTTCAGACCTACCATTGTGCTTACCGCCTCCAACAACATTGTATCCGGCTCGGCACGTTCCATTCCGGGCTTTGATATTTACAATGCTATAAAAGAATGCAGCGACCTGCTCGACCAGTTTGGCGGGCACAAATACGCAGCAGGACTTACCCTTAAAGAAGAAAATCTGGTGGCTTTTATTGACCGATTTGAAACCGTAGTAGCCGATACTATTGACGATAACCTGCTTATACCGGAAATTCAGATTGATGCCGAACTGCCGCTTAGAGATGTAACCGCTAAATTTTACCAAATTTTGCAGCAGTTTGCCCCCTTCGGACCCGGAAATACCCGCCCTGTTTTTGTTTGTACCGATGTTACTTCTACCAAATGGACATCGGTAGTGGGCAACAACCATCTCAAACTATACCTTAAACAGGAAAACTCGCCCGTGGTAAAAGGCATTGCCTATAATATGGGGCACCTGCTTGAACCTATTGCCAACGGCGAACCTTTTGATATGTGTTTTACCCTGGAAGAAAACAAATACAACGGCAACACCTCTATACAAGTAAATGTGCGCGATGTGTTGCTGCACAGCGAACAACCGGTTATTACTTCCGATACCGTTTAACCTGCCTGCCCAAACTGCCTATGATGGTACTTCATTCTCACAACCTCAGCAAACAATACGGCAAAAGAATGGTGGTAAACAAAGTTTCGCTCAACGTGGTACAGGGCGAAATTGTTGGATTGCTTGGCCCAAACGGCGCCGGTAAAACCACCAATTTCTATATGATTGTTGGCTTAATACAACCCGATAGCGGCACCATTTTCCTCGATGATATAGAAATTACCCACCTCCCTATGTACAGGCGCGCCCGATTAGGCATTGGCTACCTGCCACAGGAAGCCTCCGTTTTCAGAGATTTGAGCGTGGAAGACAACATTAAAGCTGTGCTGGAAATGACCGGCCTTACCAAACCGGAGCAAAAAAACAAACTCGAACAACTGCTTGAAGAATTTGGCTTGCTCCATGTGCGCAAAAGCAAGGGCAGCGTGCTTTCGGGAGGCGAGCGCCGGCGTACCGAAATTGCACGCGCCTTAGCCGTTGACCCCAAATTCATACTCCTCGACGAACCCTTTGCCGGCGTTGATCCCATTGCCGTGGAAGATATACAACATATTGTGGCCAAACTTAAATACCGCAATATAGGCGTACTCATTACCGACCATAACGTGCAGGAAACCCTATCCATTACCGACCGCGCCTACCTCCTGTTTGAAGGAAACCTTCTCAAATCGGGTACAGCCGAAGAATTATCGCAAGATGAACAGGTGCGAAGGGTTTATTTAGGACAGAATTTTGTACTCCGGCGTAAAAAACTCGATGCGCAACCATAAGAACAAGGGGCAAATACCGAAATTTGCTCCTTTGTTTTACCTGCAAAACGCTACAATATGGGTTCTGTTGCCAACCAACTTATTAAACGCTTTGTACATGCACGCATAAAACGCGTTCTGCATTGGCTTTCTCAACCCCAAAACTGCCAGAAAGCATTGCTGCAATACCTCATTGCCGCCAACCAACACACCGAATGGGGTAAAATGCACAACTTTGCCAACATACAAACCGCCGCACAGTTTGCCCGCCAAATACCCCTGCAAGATTATAACAGCCTGAAACCCTATATAGACCGAACCATGAACGGGCAACAGGGCATTTTATGGCACCGGCCGGTTACTTGGTTTGCCAAATCATCGGGCACTACGGCCGGTAAAAGCAAATTCCTTCCGCTCTCCCGAGAGGCAGTTTACAATTGCCATATTGCCGGATCGAGAGATATAATGGCGCTCTATGTGCACAACAACCCCAATACAAAAATATTTTCGGGCAAAACGCTTATTCTGGGTGGCAGCAGCAGCGTACACCAGTTAAATCCCCATAGCCGCTACGGCGATTTATCGGCCGTATTGCTGCAACACATGCCCCTCTTGGGCAACTTTTTGCGAACCCCGCCCCTTAACATATCCCTGCTGCCCGACTGGAACGAAAAAATTGAAAAAACCGCCCGTCTTGCCGTTCAACAACACATTACCGGCTTTGCCGGCGTGCCTACCTGGTTTTTGGTGCTGTTTAAACAAATTCTGGAAATGACCGGCAAAAAAAAACTGTCTGATGTTTGGCCCGGATTGGAACTTTACCTACACGGCGGCGTAAGTTTTACCCCTTATACCGATGTGTTTAACCGGCTTATACCCTTGCCAAATATGCAATACTGGCAAACTTACAACGCCTCGGAAGGTTTTTTTGCCATACAGGACCAACCCGGCCGAACAGATATGGCTTTGCTGCTAAACCACGGTATTTACTACGAATTTTTGCCCATGACCGAGTTTGACAGCCCCAACCCCATTACCCTGCAACTTAGCGAGGTGGAGGTGGGCAGAAACTATGCACCGGTTATTTCTACCAATGCCGGACTATGGCGCTACCTGCCAGGAGACACCATTGCCTTTACCGCTCTTAACCCCTACCGCATAAGGGTTACCGGCCGAACTCGTCACTACATAAATGCCTTTGGCGAAGAACTTATTGTGGATAATGCCGATGAAGCCATTCAACATGCTTGCCGGCAAACCAATGCCGTAGTGCAGGAATATACCGCAGCGCCCCTTTACCTTACCGAAACCGGAAGGGGCGGGCACGAATGGCTGATTGAATTTGCCCAACTGCCTCCCAACCTACCCGAGTTTGTACAGCAGTTAGACGCCAAACTAAAGTCCATCAATTCCGATTACGAAGCCAAACGGTTTAACAACTTAGCCATGCAACTGCCCGTAGTAACACCCGTAACCGAGGGTACGTTTTACCGATGGCTACAAAGCAAAGGAAAATTGGGCGGACAGCACAAAGTGCCCCGCTTAGCCAACGACCGCCAATATATTGATGAAATAAAGCAGTTTGCCGGTTCTGCAGGGTAGTTTGCCGCCAAATTTTATTTGCCTGCGCCCTGCAACTAACTAATTGACTTATTCCTTAATGCACTTTGGAATCACGTTACCTTTCAAAGTTGCGGAGCCTCAGATAAAAGTTAAATTCCGGCTTAAAAATTATTGCATCGCAACGTAACTTGCAAACAGCAAACAAATGCCAAAGTTAAAATGTGGCAAACATGCAACCTATTTCCGACATCTGGCAAACCTGCTTTTCATATCGGTTGTATTTTATGGGTAACTTAAACACACTGTATGTGTTAAATTTGAATGAACCTGAAATCTGAAAGGGGCTTTAGGTTTGGCTTTAAGTAAAAGTCTCAGAAAAGGATGCAAAAGCAAGAGACGGTACGAAAAGCAGAAGTTATTCCAATTCCGGTAGAAGCGCCCGAAATTATGTTACATACCTTCGGCAATTTGAAACTTTTGCTATTGCCTGCTGCCAGTATTGCGCCACCGAACTATATGCCCTGTTTCGTAGTGGCAACTCTGCCATTTCAACGAAATTTAACTCGCTGATTATCAGTAGTTTATGAAATTAAACTGTCAAAGTCAGGGAAAATAGTGTAATGATAATTTCTATATATCGGCAAATTCTTATTAGTAAAGCCTTTTTAAGGATTATTATCCCAATTTTGCATTATCGTACCACGAAAGCCGGGTTATACTAGCGAAATTTTCAAATCAATGATTCAGTTGATTGGGAAGCATAGGCAGGTGGGGTTTTAGCCCGCCTAAACAGAGTTCGGTATTTTAGCAAATGAAATTACGATGCGATTCTCTCTGTGCTGCTAAACATCTTGCAGTAAAGTATCTTTATACAAAATTTAATAGCAGATTGGTATCATTTATTGCTGCCTTCCTTTACCTCTTGCTGTTGTATTGGCGGAGTTTCCTGTACTTCATACACCTTGCCGCCTGTTTCAAAGCGCAGTTGTTTACCTAAGCAAAGGTAGGGCACCAGTTCAGGGGATGCGATGGACATATATGCATCTGAGTTGAAATCTATTTTTTCGGCTTCGCTTTTATTTTGGGTGCTTATATCGGTAAGCAGGTTATCGGCGTTGCGGTAGAGGGCCTTGCCATTGAGCATACGGTATTCTGCTCTTATGTCTTTTTGCAGGGCACCTTTTTCATTGGTATAGGTCATGTTTTCCTGCCCTGTTTGCAATTGGCGCAGGTAGGCTGCCCTTGAAAGCGAAGTGGCCACTAAACTGCTCATAAGGGCATCGGGGCCTTTTTGGCGGGTTACGCCGGCATATTCGGTTGCGTAGTCGGTACCGGCTTGCGCAAGCATTCGGGGAGCCTGTTTTTTCTTATCGGGGCTTAAAAATTGCATGTTTTTAAGCATTAGGTGGGCGGTGTAAGGGTTAATGATAAAATGTTCTTCGGCTAAATCTGCAATTTCTTCGCCTACGCCGTCTAAGTCATTGCCATCGGCTTTAAGTTTATTGAGCATTTCGCCAATGGCGCGGGCGGCCCAAATTTGTGCCACAAAGGAATATTTGTCAGATTTTTCGGGAAACTGCATGGTATAGTCATACCGTTGCATTTGCTTTTTAGAGTCACCGATTAGCGAAACGGTAGTGGTGCTGCCGCGTTTATACTTACCCAAAATAAAGAGGGTTTGGTCTTTAAACAGGTTGGTAGGTTTTTTGGGGTACATTTCCAACACTTCAAAGTTATCTCCAAAATACAATTGCAGGTTAATGAGAACGGGGTTGCTTACCTGTTCGCAAAAGGCAGAGATGCCGGTTTCAATGGCATTATCGTCGGCAATAAAAAGAGATTCGCCTTGGGTGTAGGCTGCCAGCCGTTCAAGAAAAGCAGCATTGGCATTGTTTCCTATGCCTACGGTAAACATGCGCAAGGTGCGCACCTGTGCCACGTCAACCTCTTCCATTAGTTCGTCGTGTTCTACCACAATGCCGGTTTGCGGTTCGCCGGCGCTTATGAGCAATACGTAGTAGGGGCGTATGGGGTCTTTAGAAAAATGGAGGCATTTGTTAAAAGCGCCTTCGTAGTTGGCTTTACCGGCTGTTTTGGCGGCGGTTAAAAAGGCATTGGCTTGGGCTGCATTGGTCGGTGTGGGGTTTACAAAATCGGGAAAAGCAGATTCCGACAGGTTTGAAAAAGTAACCACATTAAAGCGGTCATTGGCACCCAGTTTTTTAATGCAGGTACTCAAGGCTTTTTTTACCTTTTCGAGTTGGGCGGGTGTCATGGTTTCGGCTACGTCAACGGCAAAAACCATGTCTTTTTCTTCGGCGGTTTGCCCGTATCCGGCATCAAAGGAAAGCATAAAGTAACCCGGTTTTCCTGTCTCTTTATGAGTAAATAATGAGTAACCCACGGGTTGGCTGTTTACGGCATAGTAAATAAAAAAGTCGTTGGCAAAACGGTTGCTTTTATTGGTGAGTTTAAAAGTAACCTGCTTATCATTGTTGTAGGTGGGTTGCAGGTCTTGCCATGGGCTGTAAAAGTTGGTAAGGCGGTCGGCTCCTTTAATGGTAAGGGTAAACTCGCTGTCTTTTACCGGTTTCGCGCTGTAGCGTTCTGTTCCCAACAGATATTCAAAGGCGTAGCGGTTTGTTTCGGGGGTAAGTTTGTATTTATAGGTAACTTTTACGGCCAGTACGCTGCGGGGCGGGGTTTTGTAAATATTTACACGGTACATGGGGTTGTTGGCATAAGCCCACCACTGGTAGTTGCCGGTTCGGTGTACCAGGTCCTTGCATACTTTAAAAGATTTACCGGCGTCGTACAGTTCGGCCCTAAACTCATCCTGGTTAATGCTAAACTGGAAAGCGGTGGTTTGTATGCCGGTGGGTATGGGCATAAGGTAGTAGGTTTGCAGCGTATCGGGGCTAATGTTGTAGTAGGTTTGGTACACCTGTACAAATACCGAGTCTTTATCTATGGTAACGGTTTGTTTATTGCTCATCAGTTCAATAAAGCAGGGGTTAAACCCGTCGGGAAATGCTTTAAAGTAGGAGGCTTCGCGGTCGGTGGGGTACCAGTAATAGTCTTGCGGCGAAGCCACAAAAAAGCCGTTTGCCAAAGTTCTGGCACCGAGCATCAGCAATAAAACTGCAATTGTTATTACCCTGTACATTGGTTTTGCGGTGTGTTTTAGGTTTTATTTATTTCATGCTCAAAGGTACAAAATTGATGCCGTATTTTGCCCGGCTGCATGGTTGAGTATATAACAATTTTACTTTTTAATGTAGCACAGGACGTGCTCCACCTGTCTGCCATTGGCGTTTGTGGCGGGTAACGGCGCATAGATGGGCACTTGTAGTTTATGCACAACAAACGGCCGGACGGTGCATTATTTTTCAAATCTGGCGGCACAAGACAATTATGTAAGGAATTCCGCCTTTGGGCAAAAAAAAGCACAAATGGTTGGCTGCGGTTTATGCTTCCCGGCCAATTGTAGCAAAACCCGTATAGGGTTGCAATACGGCCGGTATGTTGATGCCGTTTACAGTTTGGTTGTTCTCGAGCAGGGCGGCTACAATGCGCGGCAGGGCAAGTGCGCTGCCGTTAAGGGTGTGCAGCAGCCGGTTTTTTTTGGTTTGGCTGTCGCGAAAACGCAGTTTAAGACGGTTTGCCTGAAAGGTTTCAAAGTTTGATACCGAACTTACCTCTAACCAGCGTTTTTGTGCAGCGGAATATACTTCAAAATCGTAGGTTAGGGCCGATGCAAAAGACATATCGCCGCCGCAAAGGCGCACAATGCGGTAGGGGAGTTGCAGTTTTTGCAACAGGCCTGCAACGTGTTGCACCATATCATTTAAGGTACTGTAAGAGGCATCGGGGTGTTGTATCTGTACAATTTCTACCTTGTCAAACTGGTGCAGGCGGTTAAGTCCGCGCACATCTTTACCGTAAGAGCCGGCTTCGCGCCTGAAACAGGGGGTATAGCCGCATATTTTTACGGGCAGGTCTTCTTCTTTCAGAATTTCATCTCTAAAAAGGTTGGTAAGCGGCACTTCGGCGGTAGGAATGAGGTAAAAATTATCAATACCTACGTGGTACATTTGTCCTTCTTTATCGGGCAATTGGCCGGTGGCATAGGCGCTGGCTTCGTTTACCACATGTGGCGGCATGGTTTCGGTATAACCGGCGGCGGTGGCCTCGTTCAGAAAAAAGTTAATAAGCGCCCGTTGCAGTTTGGCACCTTTGCCAGAATATACCGGAAACCCGGCGCCGGTAATTTTGGTGCCCAACTCAAAATTAATGAGGTTGTACTGCACTGCCAACTCCCAATGTGGTTTGGCGTGCATGGGTAAATCAGGAAACTCGCCATGCGTGGCCACTACCTCGTTATCATCGGGTGTTTTACCGGGCGGAACCAGAACATTGGGCAGGTTGGGCAATTGCACCAGCGTTTCCTGCAACAGGGTTTCGGTTTGTTTGGCTTCGGTTTCAAGGGCACTCACCTGCTCTTTAATATTGGACGATTGCTGCCGCATAGCTTCGGCTTCTTCTTTTTTGCCCGACCTAAACAAATCGCCCACTTCTTTCGACAAGGTATTTATTTGGTTCAACAAACTGTCAACCTGTTGTTGCAGGGCTTTGCGGCGGTCGTCTAATTCCAGTATGGTATCTACCAGCTGCAGCTGTGCAACGTTTTTAACCGAAAGTCGTTCTTTAATTAACCCGGGGTTAGCGCGTATTACCTGTAACTCCAACATAAAGAGGTGAATTTTAGGGCGCAAATATAGGGCTTTTCGGTTAAAGTATAACAACTGCGCTAAAATTGCAAAAGGAGACTTATGGCTGTACAATTAGTTGCCTTGTTTGTTCATTTTTCAGTAGCGTATGACACTCATGCCAATTTTACCGGCATTTGCTTTAAAGAGGTTAAAATCGGCAACGGTCACTGCGCCGTCTAAAGAGCAGTCGGCATCGTTGTAGGTATTTAGTTGGGCGGTTTGGGTAGTATAGTAGTTAAAATCATCTACCGTTACAACCCCATTGGCATCAAAATCGCCGGGTACCAGTCCGTACACAAATCCGCCTATTGGTGCAAGTTGTGAAGCGCCGCCTGCCACATTGGCAATGTTGCTAAAGGAAAATGTGGTAGCGTTGGGCAAACTTACGGGGCCGCTGCTTATTACGGCCATGTGGTTTCGGTGGCGCAGCACAATATAATAGTTGCCGCCTTGCCCAAGAGTATAAAATTTTACCCCTGCCGAGCCGTCGGTGTCCACAACAGTTCCGTTTCTCAGAATAAAGGCTGCCCTTTTTTCGGCAATAGTGCCCGGGCTGGCAGCCGGTCTAAGCTCCAACAGCACCCAGTCGGTAACATTTGCGGGCAGTGCGCTTACGGTTTCGGTGCCGGCATAGTTCCATGGCGGTTGGTTATAGGGTTGGGTTAAGGGCAACAGGTTGTTGTTGGCAAGGCTGCCGCTCATTTGCCCACCGCTATATGCGCCGCCCAGCCATGCGCTTACCTGCACTACAACAGGTGGTATGAGCACTTCAAATTTATCTAATCCGCCTTCGGCAATATGCTGTTGCCCAAGGTCGCTTACTTCGGCAATCAGGCGCATATTGTTGGTTGGGGTTATAAAGTCGGCTACGGTAATGGTATTGTTTACCCATTGCCCCTGGCTGGCATCATTAAAAGGTATGGTTTGCACAGTAACGGTGGTAGTGCCGTTGCTAAGTTTAATGAGCATTTGGTCGTTGGGGGTACCGCTTCCGCCGCCGTTTCTAAACCATCGGTAGTAGCTTATTTGGGCGGCAGGGGTGGTGCTCAGGTCAAATATCGGCGAGGTAAGTATGGTGGTGCCGTTGTCCACATCGGCGTTGCCTACTGCGCCGGCGGCGTTGCCGGTTACGTAGCATTGGTCGCCAAAATCATTGCTTACATCGGTTTCTGGGTTAGAGGGCGAATTATCAAGCGATGTTCCGATGGGTTCTGCGCGTACCCATGCACCTGCCGAGGCATCGCCGCTTACTGCCCACCCGAAATCAAACAAAAAGTCATCGTAATACCCTTTTCGGAGCGAAAAATTCATGGTATTGCTGCTGCTGTTAAGCAATATGCCGGTTAGCTGCTGTGTTTGATAACCCCATTTTCCTGCCGAAAGAGTATAGGTGCCGCTACCGGGCAGGGCAACGCTGTATGCCCCCGATGCGTTGGTAGTAGCTGTGTAGTTGTTTAAACCGTCATTAAACAGCACCGGAGCCGAGGCAAGGGGCAGTCCCGTTTGGGCATCGGTAACCAGTCCGGTGGCCGAAAACGGAATATTGGGAACCAACGCCACGTTAAGCGTTTGCGTAACGCCGTTGGTGTAAGTAACGCTAAAGGTTTGACTAACAAACCCCGATGCCGAAACGGTAACGGTAAACGTGCCGCTGCCGGTCATGCCGCTCAGGTAGGCACCGGTAAAACCCGATGTGGCATTGGCCTGCGATACGCCTGCTACCTGTATAGAAGCGTTGGCAACAGGTGCGGCGGTAGCAGCGTTGGTTACAAGGCCCTGCAAAAACGAAGCGCCAACATAAGTGGGTGTTAAAACATAAAGCCCTGTTTCAATATCGGTAGCGGCAATAATGCCCGATGTAAAATAAGGGTACACCCCCCAGCAACCGTTGTAGCCGTTTCCGCTGTAGCCGGCAGAGGTATCGTACCAGCCGGTTTGAATAATTTTTTCGGGGTGCGAGGCATCGGCAATAATTACCCCGTCGCGGTAGTAGGCAATAATAATAAAGTTGTTTTTCCAAAATACGTTGTGCGGAATTACGTTGTTTGCCGTTGACGTTCTGAACTGCCCCACGCGTTTTATATCGGTAAGGTCAGATACATCGTAAGCATCAATGTATGCGCCGCTGGTTTCATCGGTAGTAAAGAGGTAATGCCCGTTATTGCTCAGCCAAAGGTTATGGGTAAAATTGCTCGATGTTGCCTGTGTAGCCATTACCACCGGATTGGCCTTGTTGGTTACATTAATTACAGAAAAAATGCCGTTGTTAATTTCGGCTGCCCAAAGGGTATCGCCGCGGGCAAAAGCATCGTGCACATAGCGTTGGTTATAAATACCAACAATAGGCGGGTTGGTGGGGTTGGTGTTGAGGTTAAGCATAATAGCGCCACCTACGCCATAATTAGAACCCAGCAAATAAGCAATGCCGTTTTCGTCAATAAAAATATTGTGGGCAGTACTGAAATTAATATTGCTGCTGTTCCACATGCCGCCTGTCCAATAACTCACATTGGCAGCGCTAAGGCTGCCTGCCGGTAAAGGACTAAGATCTATAATCTGCAGCCCGCCGCTTGCTTCATTTGTAATGTAGGCATAGTTGCCCCACACTTTGGCATCGCGCCAATAGGTGTTTGGGCCGGATACATTGAGTTTTTCTACCGGTGCCGAGGGTGTGGTAATATCAACAATGGCAATTCCATTGGTTCGGGTAGAAATTACATAAGACCTGTTGCCGCGCTCAAAACCCCATACATCGCTCATTTCTGCACCCCCGGTTACCGGAACGGTGGCATTAAGGGCAAGGTTGTAGTTTTGTGCAACTGTTTGCGTATAAAGAAGTAAATTGCAAATACCAAGCAAACAAATAAAGAAGCGCTGTTGCAAAAAAAATGAAACGGGTGACAAATTCATGGCTCTGCTTGTTTTAATATAAAGTACGCCAATAACCCTTTGGGTTAAAAACAAAAAAATCCTTTCGGTTTTTACCTTTTCCCCTGCAATTTTTGTGCAAAAATAAAAAAAAGCAATGCCGTTTTAAGAATAACTACAAAGTTAAGAACCATTTAGCCTCATTTGCATTTTTTGCTTTTTTTTACTGCCACGGTAATGTAATTTTATGTGTTTTTACTGTTGAAAGCAACAGAATAAAACTATATTTGCCTTATTCAAGCTTTTTTGCATGAAACCTTTTGTAGCTTTAGCGCTGTTTACCATGTTGCAACTGTTTGGCACAACTGCCGGCAATGCCCAAAACGGGGCAGCCATGCCGCTGCAAAGTAATGTTGCAATGTTGCCGGAGTTTCCGCAGCAATACTCTTCATACTTTAAAGAGGCATACCAAACCTACCCTACCCTGCCCAAAGGCGTGTTGGAAGCTGTAGCCTATACCAATACGCGCATAAACCATCTGCTGCCCTCGCAAATGCAGGCAAGTTGCATGGATATGCCCGCTTTTTACGGCGTTATGGGTTTGGTGGCCGATGGCAAAGGTTATTTTCGCAACAACTTGTTGCTGGTGGCACAGTTATCGGGTAGAACAGCAATGGAGGTACAGCAATCGGCGCAGGAACAGATTTTAGCCTTTGCGGCAGCGTTTGCACAACTTCAGCAATCACTGGGTATTGTGCAAACAAATAACCCGGCGGCCGACCTGCCCGTCTTAATTGCCTTGAGCGAGTTGCCTTATAACCCGCAAACAGCCGCGTCTGATTTTGCCCTTAACAGCTACCTGTACTCGGTCTTGTACTTTTACAACCTACCCGGTTTTAGGGCGGCATACGGCATAGATGGCGAACCGGTAAATATTAAACAAGCTTTGGGCGAACAAATGTACCGCCTTGTAACGGCTCCTTTTTTTGATATGAGCGGCGAAATACCCAAAACCCATGCTGCCGCCACTGCCAAACAAAATAACCCCGATGCCGGTTTGCCCGATGAATCTGCTTTAATGGTAAACTGCACCATGCCCGATGGCCCCGTTGAATACCCCTCTGCCATTTGGGCAGTAGCCAACAGCGCCAATTACAGCGGCGCCATAACCCCCTACACCATTGCCATACATACGGTACAAGGCAGTTATTCCAGTTGTGTATCGTGGTTTCAAAACCCGTCTGCCGGCGTTTCGGCACACTATGTGGTGCGCTCTTTTGACGGGCAGGTAACCCAAATGGTATGCCACCGCCGCAAAGCCTGGCACGTAGGCACGCAAAACTCTTATGCCGTAGGCATTGAGCACGAAGGGTTTATTGAACAGGGTGAAACATGGTACTCCAATGCCCTGTACCAAAGCTCGGCGCTGTTGAGCCGCTTTATTGCCGGCGATTTAAGCATTAACAAACTGCAAACCTACGACGGGCCGCCTACCAACGGACTGCTTACCCTTAGCCATACCTGCCACAAAATTAAAGGACACCAGCATTTTGCCGAAAACACCCACGTTGACCCCGGCCCGCAATGGAACTGGTACCGCTACTACAAACTCGTTAACGACCTGCCCGCCCCCACCACCTACACCGCCCTTAACGGAACGGTATATGACTCGGGCGGCGCATCGGGCAATTATGCCAATGAGGAGCGCACCACCTTCCTTATTCAGCCGGCAGGCGCTACTTCCATTACCCTTAATTTTACCGCCTACAGCGTAGAAGACGGCTGGGATTACCTATGGATTTACGACGGCAACAGCCCCAACGGCGCACTCATAGGTAAATACTCCGGCACCTCGCCCGGCACCGTTACCGCTTATACCGGCGCTGTTTATATGGAGTTCAGGTCAGATTGCGCCACCACCGCCACAGGGTGGGCAGCCAGCTATACCGCTTCTACTGCTGCGCTTTCCTGCCCGCCGCCTGCCGGTCTAACCGCCAGTGCCTACGCCCTTAACGCCAGCCTTAGCTGGAACACCGTAAGCGGCGCTACCGGCTACGAGGTAAGCCTTAAACGCGACTTAGACAACACTTGGACTACCTATACCGCCAGTACCAACTCACTGCAGGTATCGGGGTTAATTGCCGGCTCGGTGTATGAGTGGCGGGTTAGAACCCAATGCAGCGGCACCACTTACTCAGCCTATGCCGGCAGTGTCATGACATCGGGCGATATTGGCGTTTCTACCGGCACATCGGGCAGTTATACCACCACGTTGTGCAGCGGTAATTTTTACGATTCGGGCGGTACCATTGCCAATTATGCCCATAACGAAAACTGGACCTACACCATTGCTCCAACCGGCGCCGGCGGTGTTACGGTAGTGTTTACCCAGTTTGACACCGAATCGGGCTATGATTTTTTGAGAATTTATGACGGCACCACTACCGCCGCGCCGCTAATCGGCACTTATTCGGGTACTACCTCGCCCGGCACTGTTACCTCATCGGGCGGCGCTCTTACTTTCCGGTTTACCTCAGACGGCAGCACGTATAAAACCGGATGGGCAGCAAGCTGGACCTGCGAAGCCAACTGCGCGCCTGCCACATTGGTTAGCGCTCCAAACAACTGGTACACCGATGACTTTACCGCCAATTTTACCGATAACGGCGCCTGCGGAAACACCATACAGCAGCGCTTTTACCAAGCCCTGGCCTACAACGGAACCGAATGGCGCGGCAACGGCAATGCCGGGCAACTGAACGATGAATGCAACCAAACAACCCTACACCCCGATTGGAACCCGGCGGTAGGCACCTGGAGCGAAAGCGCCGGCAATATACAACAAACCGATGAAGCCAACGGCAATACCAAAGCATGGGTGGCTGTGGCTCAAACATCGGGTAAAACATGGCTTTACCATTGGCGAATGAAAATTGGCGGAACCGGCACCAATCGCCGTGCCGGCATTCACTTCTTCGGCTCCGATGCCAACGGCGCCAACCTTGGCAACTCGTATTTTGTGTATTTCAGGGCAGATAATGATAAAGTGCAAATTTACGACGTGAATGCCGACACGTGGACAACACCGCAAGCCGATGACCCACTAACCGTTGACCCCAATATTTGGTACGATTGCAAGGTAACCTACAACCCGGCTACCGGCCTTATAAATGTTTACATGAACAACGCCCTTGTTTCTACGTGGACAGATACCACGCCGCTTACTTCGGGCAGTTATGTGTCTTTACGTACCGGAAACTGCATTGGCTACTACGATTATATAAAGGTATATCAATCGCGAAGCGGCACAACAGCCGCCATAACCGTGGGCAATGCCACTGCCGATGCGCTTAATTACCAAAACACCAACACCGGACAGCCGGCAGGGCGTATTACCTCGCTTATACGAGATGCCAACGCCTGGTCGGAAGGGGCAGAAACCACCCTGAACGTAGATTGGACAACTCCCGGCACCGTAACCGTAAACGACGGCACCGGCGCCGATATAGATATTGCCCCCGGCAACAACGAAGTACAGGCCAACTGGAGCGCTGCTACAGATGCCAATTCGGGTATTGCAGCTTACTGGTATGCCGTTGGCACGGCAGCCGGCAGCACCGATGTGGTAAGCTGGACCAACAACGGCACGGCAACTTCCGTTACACATACGGGGTTAAATTTACAAGCCGGCATAACTTACTATGTAGGTGTTAAAGCCCAAAACGGCGCAGGGTTGCAGTCCGCTGCCGCCTGGAGCGACGGGTTTACCATTTGCATACCGGCAAGCGCCGTAAATACCATTACCGGCTGGAAAACCGATGATTTTACCGCCGCTTTTACCGATACTCCCTGTAGCAGCGGCGCGCAATATGCCTTTTATCAGGCGCAGGATTACAACGGTACAGAGTGGCGCGCTAACGGGCAGGCCGGTTTCTTTTTTGATGCCTGCAATGCCCTGCACCCCGATTGGACAACCGCATCGGGCAACTGGTCGGCTACCGGCGGCAACCTGTACCAATCTGATGCTGCCAATTCCAACACCAATTTATATACATCTGTTCAGCAAACATTGGGCAGTGTTTATATGTATGAATGGCGCGCCAAAGTGCTGGGCAGCAACGGCAACCGCCGCCACGGGCTGCACCTGTTTTGCGATGACCCCACCCAAACCAACCGCGGCAACAACTACCTGATATGGTTTAGAGACGGCGACGGACTGGACTACTTAGAGTTTTACCACAATGTAAACAACGTGCTAAGTCAGGAAAAAGTAACCGTAATACCCATTGTGGGCGATGTGTGGTATAGCTACCGCGTGGTGTATAACCCCGGCACCGGCCAGTTTTGGGTGTACCGAGATGATCTGCTGCTGGATACATGGACCGACCCCGCGCCTATTACTTCGGGGGTTGCCGTATCTGTGCGCAGCGGAAACTGCCAGATTTATTATGACGATATGAAGGTGTATCAATCGCGAAGCGCTACCGCGCCGGCAAGCATTGGCGCCGCTACTGCCGATGCCGTAAGGTACAGTAATCCCAATCCGGCAACGCCATCGGGCAGGGTGGCTACGGTGTTGGTGAATGCGGGCAACACATGGTCTGCCACCGATACGGAAGATTTTTCGGTAGATTTCAGTGCGCCGGCAAGTTTTACCGTAAATGATGGAACCGGCGCCGACATAGACGTGCTGAACACCAACACTCAACTTTCGGCCAATTGGACAGCCAGTTCCGATGCCAATTCGGGGCTTACGGCATATCAATACGCCATTGGCACCACGTCCGGCGGCACCAATGTGCTCAACTGGACCGGCAACGGCACCAATACCGCGTTTACCCAAACCGGCCTTAGTCTTGCCGACGGGCAAACGTATTATGTGAGCATACGCGCCCAAAACGGCGCCGGGCTGTTTACCACCGTTGTTTCCGATGGCGTAACCATTATTTTGCCCTGCAATGTGCCGGCCGGCTTAGCGGTTGGCAGTATAACCACTACAACGGCACAGGCAAGCTGGCAAGCGGTAAGCAATGCGGTAAACTATGTGGTGCAGTACAAACCGGTTTCGGGTTCGGTGTGGAGCAGCCAAACGGTTTCGGCGCCCAATACCGTTTCTTCTTTGGGCGGACTTACAAACTGCACCACCTATCAGGTGCAGGTGCAGGCGGTGTGTGCCGGGCAGCCGGGCGGTTTTACCGCTTTGCAAAACTTTACCACCGCAGGAACCCTTACACCGGCCATAACCGGCTCTTCCAACTCGTGCCCGGGCGATACCCAATCTTACACCGCCACGTTCTATACCGGCGCCACCTACACATGGAGCATTACCGGCGGCACTATATTGAGCGGGCAAGGCACCAATACGATTAC
This sequence comes from Sphingobacteriales bacterium TSM_CSS, assembly GCA_002212985.1. Lineage (GTDB taxonomy): Bacteria > Bacteroidota > Bacteroidia > Chitinophagales > UBA2359 > UBA2359. Next base: position 10,321 of record NBMY01000141.1, on the reverse strand, counting down.
AGTACAATGGACCGGCGGCGTAACCGGCAGCCTGAGCGTACAAGCTACCGTACAGTAGTTCTTGAAAAAAATAGGCTAATTGCGCTTTATGCTATAATATGTGTTCAACATGTTGTAACTTTGGTAATGGTGCCATGCGCATTTGTGTAGCGTTGCAAGCATTTGTGGGCATAGCATCGTTATGTAAACAAGATAATTGCGCCCATGAAAAGCCTGTTTGCTATATTTGTATTGTTGCTTGGGTTGCTGTGTTTGTGTGAGGCAAGGTCCCAAAATGTAAAATACCGCAAAACCTACCTGCAACCCTGGGAACAACGCCCTAATTTTAACCATTCGGTCGACTCTGCTTTTGCCAATGCCGATGCCGTTGTGCTGAATGAAGAAACAGAGTGGCAAATAAATGACCGCCAAAATACCACCATTGTAACCAAACGTAGCAGAATAAAAATACTAACCCAACAAGGAGCCGCACAATGCAGTTGGGTGGCACTGCCACAGGGAACAGATATTGCATCGGAATACAGTGATGTGCCGTTGATGCAACGCAATTATGTGCATCGGCCCAAGTATTTTGATTTGGATATAACTCTGTTTCATGCCCGAATTCTGAAACCCAACCAACAACTGAAAACGGTTATTCCCGAAGACTCTGTACAAACCGAAACGCTGCAATACAACAACAGAACGCGTTTTGCCTACTCCTACCATTTTTACCTTGACGGCCTGCAACCCGGTGATATTCTGGAAACCGAATACAGCTATTTTTTGCCGTTTATGTTTGATTACCGGCGCATTTTTTTTAACGGAAACCTGCCCATACAAAACTACACACTGAAAATTACCGCTCCGGCTCGCGAGTACATGGTTTACCACTTAGCCAACGGAACTCCGCCTCCCGATACGCTTAAAAGCAAACAAGCGCCCGATTATAACCTTACTTATACATGGAACCTGCAACACCTTGCCGGCTGCATTACCGAACCCGGCGCCCGCCCATACGCTGATTTGCCGCACCTTGTGTATTATGCCCATAACAAGGCTTACGGTATTTGGCAAAACGACCAAATTACCCAATTTAAGCCCTATACATGGTCGTATTTTGCCTATGATTTGGTAAATTTCAGGAGTCTGAACCTGCAAAAAACGCGCCGCCGGTTAAGCGCCAAAGCCATTGCACTGAACATTTTTTTTAAAACCCAAACAGCCGGTATTGGCGAAGACAAACCTATTTTACGGCTGCTTCAGATACACAAAACCCTGGCTCATGATTTTGATTACCAAACCGACGGCGACCCGTTTGCCAACACAGATGAGCGAATGGCAAAAATAACTTCGGGGCAACGCGAACTTATTTTGAGAGAAATGAGTAAGAATCAACAGTTTCAGGGTGTATTTAACCGCATTTCGGACATTCCTTTTACCGATGTTATTACCGAAGGATATTTTGGGCTTACCGATGCCAAACCCGAAAGAATACCACAGTGTCTTGCGCGCGGTTACCTGCTCAATATTAACCGGTATGAAATTTATGAAGAACTGCTCACCCGATTAAGAGAGGACTATTTTAGGGTTTTAGTATCTGATATACGCATAGGGCAGTTGAACCCCGATACCTGTTTGCCTATTTTTGGCGGCGATATGTTGTATTCGGTAGGTACAGCAGGCAACCTGTTTTATTTGTACCCCAAGAACCGGCGGTTTGGTTATGAACTCAATGAACTGCCCTTTTACCTTGAAAACACGCATGCCCTCCACATTTGGCAAATGGCCGATAACCACGCCAACCCCGCCACCGCGCGGTTTTTTGAAACGCCTGTTAGCCTGGCGGCGCAAAACTACCGCATTACCAATTCAAAAGTAACTGTAAATTTGAACAGCCAACAAGTTAGTTTCGATACCAAATTGTCTTTATCGGGGCAATTTTCTACCATACTAAGGGAGTTTTACCAATACCATTCACAAGACTCCACCCTCAACGAGCGGTACTACAGGCATGTTGCGGCAATTAGCGTCAACACCGCAACCGAAGAACCCATAATTTTGCAGCACAATTTGCAGTATCCCTTTAATGCAGAATTGCGCCTGAAATATTCTGACAATTCGCTCATAACACAGGTAAACGATTCTGTCTTCATTGTTAACCTGCACAACTGGGTACAACACGTTATAACCGATAATTTTAACGCCAGCGGCCGGCAACTGCCTTTTTACCCCGATTTTGAAGGTACAGACACCTATCACTATTATCTTGAGTTTAATGAGCCGATTAAAATAAGCAAGTTTAAGGACCTTCCGTTAGAGATTGGTAATGAGTTTGGGTCTTATACCTTTAGTATAGAGCAGCAATCGCCAACGGTGGTGCTTATTCATTCGGTTTTTAAGATTGGCACACCCCGTCTTTTACCCCAACAAGCAGGCATGGCAGCCCAAATATTCAATAGCATAAAACAGGTTGAAGCCGCAACGTTAAAAGTGATACGCCTGCAACAAGAGTAGCCGGGCCGCGCGGAAACAGTGGCTTGCCCGAAAACAATACCTGTAAACGAAAAAGCCCCCGCCTTCAAAAAGGCAAGGGCTTTAACGGAATAAACAAAACAAAATTACTTACCAATTCCTAAAGCGCGCAGGGTTTCAATGTTGAGGTTACCAACGGGTAAACCATTGTCTTTCTGGAATTTGATTAAGGCTTCTTTGGTGCGGGGACCCATTACGTTGTCGGCCGGACCCGGATCGTAACCTTTGGCTTTAAGAGCCTGTTGTACTTCATAAATTTTAGAAGGCGTAACTTTAGCTTCGCACAATACTTCTACCCAGTCGGTAAAACCACCGGTTTTAACCAGTTTTTGGGTGGTAATGGTGCTGTATTCAGCCGGAATTTCTACTTCGCGGGTAGAAGCGGGCGATTTCAAAACCTGTTTGGTAATGGTTTTGTATTCGGCGGGCACTTCGCGTTCGCGGGTAGAGGCGGGGCTTTGAACCACAGCTTTGGTAATGGTTTTGTACTCAGCCGGAATAGGAATTTCGCGGGTAGAAGCAGGGGTTTTCAGTACTTGTTTGGTAACGGTTTTGTACTGAGCCGGAACTTCGGTTAAACACCATACTTTACATTTTTCGGGGTCTTCGTTCAAGCAGTTACGGTCGGCGCGGCCTTGTACCCATTTGGTGGTAGCGGGTGAAACCAGCACTTGCTCGGTTACGGTTTCGTACACGGGGGGTACGTACTCTAAGCGTGAACCGGCTTCTTTTACCATAATTTGCTCTTCAACGGTGGTAAAGGTGGCGGGTACAATTTCCAATACTTTGTAGCCTTCTTTTACCAAAAGTTGCTCATTGGCGGTTTCATAAACGGCCGGAACAACCTCAATACGTGAACCGGCTTCTTTGAGCAGAATTTGCTCGGTTACGGTTTCGTATTGGTCGGGGATTAAACATTTTGCGTAGCATTTTCCGGCAACTGCGTTGGGGGGTAAATCCCCATCGGTTTGCGCAAAAAGACTACCACCGCAAAGTACTGCACCGCAAAGTAACAGTAATTGAGTTTTGAAATTTTTCATAAACGAAACAATTTAAGTTTAAAAATACAAAATCTGGTTTTTGACAAAAATATGACACAAAGCTACTCCTTTGATGCAAACTAAACAAATTTACAAAAGCCTTTTTTTTGCTTTTTTTCATTTTTTTTAATCAACTGCACCATTGAAGGCGCATTCTAAGACGGCTAACAATGAGAGCAAGTAACGGACTTTTGTAAATATTATATAAAATAACTTGTAAAAATCTTTTTTTCAATTAAATATACTGTAAAATAAATCAAATATTGCTTGTCTATAAAATTAAAAAGGTTGCATAATGACCATTTTATCTCTGAAGACTCCCAAAACTAGATGAGCTAAATTTAGGACAAAGCAGGGGGTGAGGTTGTTTGGCGGTGATAGGCATTAGTTGAGTTTGCTGTATGTTGGCAGGCATTCATCGCAAAAAAGCAATACGCACTGTTGTATAGCTTAAGGGTTGGGTGTTGGCTTTGTTTGGGTGCTGAATTCCGGTGCATATATTTATATAATATAAAAGCCTTCTGTTGTTAAAACAGAAGGCTTTTATATTGAATGGGCAATACCTGATTTTATTTAGGCGAGGCGAATGCCTTGCTTTTTTCTAAAGGCGATTGGTAAATCTGGTTGAACAGGCCCCAATCAACCTCTTTGTAATAATTTTCTCCGAAGTATTTGAGCAACTTATCCATTCTGATGGGGTTTTGAAAACCCGATACAGGCTGGGGGTTGGCAATGGTTTCATCGAGGAAAATAACAGAGGGATAATTAAGGCGCCCACGGGTAAGGAAGATGGCAATTTCATGAACGCCTCGGCCGGTAGTGCCTTCATCGGGCCGGAAAACAAAATCTTTTCCCTTAAAATTGATGTTTCTTTGAGTTTCGGCATCGAGTTTTACAGGGTAGAAGTTTTCGTTAATGTATTGGGCAATAACAGGGTTTTCAAAAGTAGCTTTTTCCATTTTAAGACACCACGTACACCAATCGGTATATAAATCTATAAAAAGCTTTTTCGGGTTTTCCTCGTTCTTTTTAATAGCCTCTTCAAACGACACCCATTCAATTTTTACCTTATGGTTATCTTTGGGTGCGTTACCATCTTTTTCTTCTTTGTTTTCAACAGAGGAAAAAGACATGAACATTAGGCAAACTACAGCCGTTAAGGTAAAAAGTATTTTGCTCATGACTAACTGCTTTTATGAAGTGATAAACAGGAATTGCCGTAATTCTGATTGGCTTGTTTTTTAAAATCGGTGTGCAAGATAGGCCTTTTTTTTGAAAAAATGTACGCATTGTACCTTTATTTTGACAAAAATAAAACAAATGAACCGGAAATTAGTGTTTGCAATAACGGGTGCCAGTGGTGCAGTATATGCAAAAGTGCTTTTTGAGCGTTTGGTTATGCTAAGCGGGCAACTTGCCGAGGTAGGTGTTGTGATGTCTGACAATGCCCGCGATGTTTGGGAATATGAACTGGGAAACCGCAGTTATCTTCAGTACCCTTTTAAGATGTATGAAAAAAGCGATTTCTTTGCCCCTTTTGCATCAGGCTCGGCCAGGTATGATACCATGTTGGTTTGCCCCTGCTCTATGGGCACCATGAGCCGCATTGCGCACGGACTTTCTGACGACCTGATTACCCGTGCTGCCGATGTGATGCTGAAAGAACGGAGGCGCCTCATTTTGGTGGTTCGCGATGCGCCTTATGGGTTAATTCAACTAAACAACATGAAAACCATTACCGAGGCCGGCGGCATTATTTGCCCGGCGTCGCCTTCGTTTTACAGCCGCCCTGTTACGTTTGAAGAATTAGCCGCAACAGTTGTTGACCGGGTGTTGGATTTGGCTGGGTTTGACATAAAAACTTACCGTTGGAACGATAACACCTGAACCCCAACCCAACGCCCTCCCAACGGCTACATTCTGAACACGCCGTATTGGTTGTTGCTGTTAATGGGCACGTTATTGACCACTGCCAGGCAAAAACCCAGCACATTTCGGGTTTGGCGGGGGTCAATAATGCCATCGTCCCAGCCTTGTGCGGTGGCATAAAAAGCGTTTGATTGTCCTTCCACTTCTTTCATCATATATTCGCGCATTTGGCTGGCTTGCTCTTCGTCTATGCTTCCGCCCATTTTGGCAACGGCTTCGCGCTGCACCATTTCCATAACGCCGGCAAGTTGTTCGGGTCCCATAACGGCAATTTTGTGGTTGGGCCAGCTAAACAGAAAACGGGGGTCGTAGGCGCGGCCGCTCATGCCGTAGTTGCCGGCGCCGTAAGATGCGCCCATCATAATGGTAATGGCCGGCACACTGCTGTTTGAAACGGCGTTAATAAGTTTGGCGCCGTGTTTTATAATGCCTTCCTGCTCATATTTTTTACCCACCATAAAGCCGGTAATGTTTTGCAGGTATATAATAGGCGTATTGTTTCGGTTGCAAAGTTGTATAAAATGTGCACCTTTATTTGATGATTCTGAAAACAAAACGCCGTTGTTGGCCAATATGCCCACGGGGTAGCCGTGTATATGGGCAAAACCGGTAACTAAGGTAGCGCCGTAATCGGGTTTAAATTCCGAAAACTCGGAGCCGTCGGTTAGGCGGGCTATTACTTCGCGGGCATCGAAAGGTTTTTTAATGTTGGCCGATGCAATACCCAGCAATTCATCGGGGTTATAGCGAGGCGGGGCAATATGGGCGGGCGGGGTAAAATGGGTTTCGGCCGGTTTTAGGTGTTGCACAATTTCGCGGGCAATTTGAATGGCTTCGTACTCATTGGCGGCCAAATAATCAGATACGCCCGATATTTTACTGTGCATGTCGGCGCCGCCAAGCGTTTCGTCGTCCACCACCTCATTGGTGGCCATTTTTACCAGCGGCGGGCCGGCCAAAAACACTTTGGCGCGTTCTTTTACCATAATAATATAGTCGCTCATGCCGGGTATATAGGCGCCGCCGGCGGTGCTGTTGCCAAACACCACCGCTATGCTGGGAATGCCCAATTTTGAGCGCCGCGTAATTTCTTTAAAATTAATGCCGCCCTGCACAAAAATTTTTGCCTGTTCGGGCAGGTTGGCGCCGGCAGATTCTACCAGATTTATCATGGGCAGCCCGTTTTCCATGGCTATTTGCCCCACCCGAATGGCTTTTTGGAGGGTAAAAAAATCGATGGCGCCGCCTTTGTTGGTGCCCACATTGGCCGATACCATACACAGCCGCCCGCAAATAAGTCCTATGCCGGCCACCACGGTTCCTCCGGCGCCAAAGCCGCCCTGTTTCAGCCCTATGAGGGGCATGAGTTCCAGAAAAGGCGAGTCGGGGTCCAGCAGCAGGTCAATGCGCTCTCGGGCAAGCAGTTTTTGTTGTTTTCGGGCTTTGGCAATATGCTTTTCGCCGCCCTGAAACCGGCTTTCGGTTAAGTGGTTTTCTAATTTTGCCACCAACTCAAGCATTTGGTGGTAGTTTTCGTGGTATGAAGCGCCGGCAGTGTTTGTGCGCGTGGGTAATACAGCCATGTAAAATTGCAGTATGATGTTTAGAATATTTCCCGAAAACACATCGGGAAGCGAGGTAAAGATAAACACGCGGCCAGAATTTTTCATCTTTCGGGGCAAATTGTTGTTGAAATGCCTGGGGGCTTTACCTTGCGCCGGTGCGGTGCCGAAGGTTTAAAAAGCCCCATGTGGGCTAACCCTTTGTACCGGCGCTAAACCAATATGTCCGCCGTATGTTACTATTAAGGCAACTGGTTAAGAGGCTGGCAAAAAAGCAGCGCCAACCAACGCCACCATAACCATTAACCCCTTTTTTATGAAACAGGTACTTATAACAGGCGCATCGGGCTTAATTGGCAGCCGGCTAACGCAAATGCTTATCGAAAAAGGCTTCGGCGTATTGCATCTTACCCGAAATCCAAATGCCGGAACCGGCGAGGTTAAACAATATGCCTGGAACGTGGAAAAAGGAACCATTGACAGCGCAGCCCTTGAAAACGCCCACGCCATTGTGCATTTGGCAGGTGCCGGCATAGCTGCCCACCGGTGGACACCCCACTACCGCCGCCAAATTATAGAAAGCCGCACCCAAAGCGCCGCCCTGCTTATACAAGCCCTGCAAAACAACCCCGCACACAAGGTTGAAGTTTTTGTGGGTGCATCGGCAATTGGGTACTACGGCAACCGCAACAGCCAACTGCTTACCGAAACCGATGCCCCCCAAAAAGGCGATTTTTTGAGCGAAACCACCCAACTTTGGGAAACCGCCTATGCCCCGCTTACCGACCAGCTAAATATTAGAACCGCCATACTGCGCATTGGCATAGTGCTATCTGCCCAAGGCGGTGCACTGCCACAAACCGATTTACCCCTGCGCATGGGCGCACCGGGCGTATATTTTGGAAACGGCAGCCAATACTACTCTTGGATTCATATTGACGACCTTTGCCGCATGTTTATTGCCGCCATTGAAAACTCGCAAATGAGCGGCGTTTACAATGCCGTAGCGCCGCAGCCGGTTACCAATAAAGAATTTGTGCTAACTATAGCCAAAACCCTGGGGCGGTGGGCAATTGCCCTGCCTGTACCGCGCGCCGCCCTGCATTTAGCCATGGGGCAAATGGCAGATATTGTGTTGCACAGCGCCCGCGTGTCTGCACAAAAAATTACCACTGCCGGCTTTACCTTCTCTTACCCCGAATTGCCCGCCGCACTTGCCCAAATTTACGGCAAAACCAGCGAATAACCCCACCGCCAAAATTGTACTTTGCACACAACAGATTAATTGCTGCTGTTGTGCATGGATGCGGATGTTGCGTAGCACAAAAACTTGGTAAAACAAGCGTTTGCACAGGCCGGCAGATATAAGTTTGCCACAATACAGGGCTATTAACGATTCAGCCTGTATCTCAACTATGTCCTGTACCCGCAACAAGGCGCAACCTGCGTAACAGGGCTGTTAAATTCAATTTCGCTGCTACATACCCCCTCCTCTGCACCGGATTTTTTTTGCCCGCGCTTGCATTTATGCCAACATATAGGCGCATCTTCTTGTTAAAAAAGCAGTTTTACATTATTTTTTAAACCGGACAAAACAATGCAAAGAATAACCATTGCCTATGGCGACGGCATAGGCACAGAAATTATGGATGCCACGCTGCAAATTATGAAAGCAGCCGGCGCTCAGTTGGAGTACGATGTAATAGAAATTGGCGAAAAAGTGTATAACCGCGGCATACAATCGGGTATAGCGCCCGAATCCTGGGATACGCTGCGGCGCAACAAGGTGTTTTTAAAATCGCCCATTACTACCCCGCAGGGCGGCGGCTTTAAAAGTTTAAATGTAACGGTGCGCAAAACGCTGGGGTTGTTTGCCAATGTGCGCCCTTGTCAGGCATTTTCGCCCTATGTAAAAACCCATTTCCCTAAAATGGATTTGGTGGTCATACGCGAAAACGAAGAAGACCTGTATGCCGGCATTGAGCATCAGCAAACGGCAGAGGTAATACAATGCCTCAAATTGGTATCGCGCCCGGGTTGCGAAAAGGTAATACGCTATGCCTTTGAATATGCCCGCGCCTACGGCCGCAAGCGCGTTACCTGCATGACCAAAGACAATATTATGAAATTTACCGACGGACTGTTTCACCGCATTTTTAACGAAGTAGCCGCCGAATATCCCGATATTGAACACAACCACTTCATTATTGACATTGGCGCCGCCATGCTTGCCGATAAACCCGAACGGTTTGATGTAGTGGTAACCCTTAACCTGTATGGCGATATTATTTCTGACATTACCGCCGAAGTAGCCGGCTCGGTAGGCATGGGCGGCTCGGCCAATATTGGCGATGATTTTGCCATGTTTGAAGCCATACACGGCTCGGCGCCCGATATTACCGGCAAGGGCATTGCCAACCCATCGGGGTTGCTTAATGCCGCCTGTATGATGTTGGTACACATAGGGCAATCTGCCGTGGCAGAAAACATTCAAAACGCACTCATGAAAACGCTGGAAGACGGCATTCATACCGGCGACATCTATACCGAAGGCATGAGCAACGAGCGCGTAGGAACCCAACAATTTGCAGAAGCCCTTATTGAACGCCTTGGGCAGCGCCCCGAACACCTTAAAGCCGTTTCGTACAACAAAGAACAACCGCCTATTCATATTACCGTTTCGCCAACCAAACCCGTTGTAAAAAAATTGGTTGGCGTAGATGTATTTGTTGACTGGACCGGCGCCAACCGCAACCCCAACGAACTGGGCGATATCCTGAAAGAGCTTGCCGGCGATAACATGAAACTGAAAATGATCACCAACCGCGGGGTAAAAGTATATCCCGATGGCTTGCCCGAAACCTTCTGCACCGACCACTGGCGCTGCCGCTTTGTTTCTTTAGACTCATTGCTGTCGCCCGTATATCAGGGAACCGGCGCGGCAAGGCCTATGCAACCCAAAGATATTGCCGACCTGCTTACCCGCATTGACAATGCCGGCATTAACTTTATTAAAACCGAAAATCTGTATTGGATGGACGGCGAAAGGGTGTACTCTTTGGGGCAGGGCGAGTAGTAATGTTAGGTAAAAACATAAAGAAACCCATAAAGTACCCCAATGTTTTTTGCCTTGCCTTATGTTAGTTGGCAGGTAACTACATCGGGGTATTTTTTTCTGCTACTTTGGCAGGCAAGTGTTACATTCATTTTTTAACTATAGTTCAACATGGATGCCAGTCATTAAAAAAGAAAGGGAAGCAAAATATTTTTAATTTT
>NBMY01000078.1 GCA_002212985.1 Sphingobacteriales bacterium TSM_CSS | reverse complement strand
TTACTACAACATAGTAAAGGTTTGACCAAGCATGGTAAAGATTTACTACAATATAGTAAAGGTTTGACCAAGAATGGTAAAGATTTACTACGACATAGTAAAGGTTTGACCAAGTATGGTAAAGGTTTGCATAAAAAATGTAAAGGCTTATAAAAATAGGGTAAAAAAAGCGCCTTTTTCCATGCTCTTTGATGTTTATAGCATATTTTTTCCAAGTTTGGGCAAATTTTGTTGCCCAATAGCGCAGAAATAAGAAGCAGGGCAGCAAAAATTACAAGCCGGTTTAACTGTTTAACAATGACCAATAACGGTTGTTTATGGTAAACACCACAAATTACACCCTCATGAGCGGCTATATTGTAAGAAACATTGACGGCAAGGTTCTGCCATGCTTAAGGCTAAGGTTAATTGGTTACATAATATACCCTGCACCTTGCTCTTTTATGCCCTGAACATGATTTAGGTGGGTTGCATAAGTTCTTGCCTATTGCCAACGCAGGCTTTTTTGAGGAAATAGCGTAAAAAAACCGGGGCGGGTGTGAAAGTACCCCGAAACTTAGAGGCGGTGGCGGTACAAAAAATGGGTCATCGGTGTATTAGTATTGTAACGCGAGGTCGGCTTTTGGTTTGGGTAAATTTAGAGGTCAAATAATGCCAATATGAATGCAAAAAAATATTAAAATATCTCCCAATACCTTGTAAAATAAGAGTTACAAGCTCCCCCCCCTTCAAAAAAGGGGGGCTGGGGGGATTGCCCAATCGAAGGTTTTACTATTCCAATATCGGGCTTATTTCTTATTTTCAGATGCTATTTACTATTGCAACCCATAATTTCGGGATAAAAAACAACATAAGCAACCTGAAACGCTTGCAAAATAAGCCCGCAACGTAAATTCTTATCCCGACCTCGCGTTAATACAATGCTGCCAGGAAGAAGGGAAAACGGTAAGAATGTTTTCTGCTTCTCCAACTTCTTTCCACCAGCTAGTATTGTAAAATTTGTCGCCATCGCCGCTGGTGCCGTGCAGCATAAATACCACCGGTATTGCCGAATTTGGGGTGTAAGACAAAGGTACATGCACATAATATTCGCGGTTAAACCCGTCAACATTGGTTACAAACCTGTTTTTTCCCGGTAACAACATCGGTGTTATCGGTGTTGTTGTCTTTTTTGCAGGAGCTCATTGCGCAAAGCTGAAAAAGCAAAATAGCCCACTTTTTCATTTGATATGTTATTTTGTTGGAGTGAAATTTGATTTATGCTATTGTTTTTGTAAGTGTGTATAAAGTAAGCATAATTTCACAGAAAACAATCTATCGGGAAAATTTTATGTAAACCCAACGTATTTTCTATCTATGTTCACAACTTCCATGCAGCATTTGGCTACAACATAGCCTTGTGTTATTGCAGCAAGCCGGTTAAGATACCCGGAAAAACACCCAACAAAATCAATACAATTAAAGAAACAAAAATGGAAAAGCTGTATGCAGGAGGTATTACCATCTTCAATTGCTCTTGGGCTTCGCCGGTGTACATTTTAATGATGATATCGAAGTAGAAAAAAATGCTGATGAGCGAACTGATTACCGCAAAAACTACTGCCGGTGTATATCCGGCGCCGGCGGCAAGGGTAAAAAGGTAGTATTTCCCGAAAAAACCGGCTGTAGGCGGTATGCCCGCAAGCGACAACATAGCAACGGTAACGGCAAAAGCCAAAAACGGGTTTTGTTTGGCCAGCCCTATGAGTTGGCTGCGGCTTTCGCTTTCGGTGTATTGGTTTAACAGCAACAGAACGGAAAAGGCAATTACCGATGCGGCAATATACGTTATGCCGTTGTAAAACAACACATCGGCCGACATGCTTCCCGATGCAGGTATAACCAACAGCAGATATCCGGTTTGCGCCACTGCCGAATAGGCTAACATGCGCTTATAGCTGTCTTGCCACAATGCCGACAGGTTTCCAATAAACATAGTTGCTACCGCCATGATACAGGTTAGTATGCCAATATGATACGGAACGGGTAAAAAGGCTTGGTTAAACAAGCGCAAAAATGCTCCGAAAGCGGCAATTTTACCCATTGTTGACAGAAACAGCGTTACCATAGCAGGAGAGCCGTCATATACATCGGGTGCCCAGAAATGAAACGGAGCGGCGGCAACTTTAAAACCCAGCGCAATAATAATCATTAGCATACCCACATAAAACAGGTTGTTAATATTGCCGCCTGCTTGAGAATAAAAAGCCCCGATAACGGTTACATCAAAACTGCCCGTAACAGCATACACCAACGCAATGCCAAAAAGCAAGAACGAAGAAAATACCGAACCGGTAATAAAGTATTTCAGCGATGCTTCGTTGGAAAGCAAATTGCGTTTATCGCTTCCGGCCAGTACAAAAGATGAAATGGAAAGCAGTTCAATACCTATAAAAAGCAAACCAAGGTTAACGAAAGATACAATGCAAATGCCACCTGCCAAGGCAAACAATTTCATGGCCGCAATATCCATATATGGAAGGTTGAGCCGGTTGTAATACATTGGCGAAAGCAACAACGATACGCCGGTGCAGGCAATAAGCAAGGCAGAAAACGACAGAGAATAAGAATCGGAACTTATCATATTGTGAAAGTACGATTCCCGAATGCCCCAGTCTGCCAGTGTAATGCCAAAGGCCAGCACCAAGCCGGCTATTAACGCCATGTAGATTTGCTGTTTATATCGTGTTATTTGCCCCAAGAGGCTTAGTAACGCCAAAACCGATATAATGATGAGTGCTTTCACAGGTGGTATTTTTTTGCTGTTTCCCCAAAGGAGCGCCTATGCCGGCAGTTGAGCCAATAAAACCGCTTCCACGTTCGGGAGTATTTAATCTTAAGTGATAATTGTTTAAAATTGAGCAAGTTGCAAAAGTTGTTCAATGGCAGGTGCGGCCAAATTAAGCAGCGGTTTGGGGTAAATACCCGTTAACAAAATAATCGCCGTTAGCGGTACCAGTACATACAATTCTGATTTTCCGGCATACACCGGTTTATGGGGTGTTGAAATGGCATTACCAAACATGGTTTTCTGGAAAAATTGCAGCATATAGGCTGCGCCCAAAATAACGGTTAATCCGCCGGCAATGCACATCGGCAGGTTGTATTCAAACAAGCCGTAGAGGAGGTAAAACTCGCCTATAAACCCATTGGTAAGCGGAAAAGCAACAGCGCCCAGCACACATACAAATACAAGTACCGAAAAGCGTGGGTCGGCAAGAGCAATACCGCCAAGCAGGTTCAGGTTTCGGGTATTGTTTCGGCGTTCTATAATATCGGCCACGTAAAACAACGCCACGGTGTTAATGCCATGCGCCAGCATCTGAAAAACAACCCCGGTTAACCCGTTTGCAGTTAGCGAAAACAGTCCTGCTCCAATAATGCCCACATGCGCCATAGAGGAATAAGCCAGCATCCGTTTAAGGTCGTTTTGCTGTAAGGCAATAACCGATGCGTACACTGCGCCGGCAACCGATAATGCCACCGCTACCGGCATCCAGTTATGAACGCCCATTGGCAACACCGGAATTAGCCACCGCATTGCCCCGTATATACCCATTTTGAGCATAATGCCCGATAAAAGCATGGTGCCCTGCGTTGGTGCGGTAACATAAGTATCGGGCTGCCATGAGTGAAATGGAAAAATGGGAATTTTAATGGCAAAAGCCAGAAAAAAAGCCCAAAACAGCCAGCCCTGCACATTGGCATCGAGGTTCGACACCGCATATAAAACCTCCAAACTAAAACTGTGTGGTTGCGGCGTTTGCAGATACAGGTAAATGAGTGCAACCAACATGAGCAAACTGCCAAAAAGGGTATAAATAAAAAACTTAAGGGTTACCGCCACGGTATTTCCTCTACCCCAAAGCAGGCACAAAAACCAAATTGGGATGAGTGCCATTTCCCAGAAAACGTAAAACAAAAAGCCGTCTAAAGCGCTAAAAACACCAATTAGCGCGGCTTGCATGACCAGCATTAGCCCATAGTAAGCACCCGGTTTGGGTATATCATCGGGTGTTGAATACAAAATAAAGGGCATCAGCAGAGCAGTCAGCAAAATGAGCAGCAACCCTATGCCATCAACCCCAACATGGTAATGTATGCCCAATGCAGGTATCCACGGCAGGTTTAGCACCTGTTGCATACCGGCCTGCGGCACAAAGGAATAAGCGGCATACAGGGCAAGGCAAAACTCGGCAAGGCTAACTGCCAATGCTGCATTTCTTACGCTCCTTCCGTTAGAGAAAATGGCTGCCAAACCAAACAAAAGCGGTAAAACAATTAAAATGGTAACAATCATTGAATAATATGTTGAGGTGTTTTGCCCTTAGTTTAGTGTTGTAATACAATATGCGTTTGATTGAAAACCTTAACTGCCCAGCAGTACGTAAAGTAGAAATAAGCCCGATGCGCCTGCTAACATAACATAAAGATAAATACCAATATCGCCCGATTGCAGTTTTCGCGCCCGGTTTCCAGCAGAAAGCACCATCCCGCCAATACGGTTTACCAACCCGTCAATAATGAGCGTATCGGCTACGCGGTATAAAAAATCAGATAACCGGTTAATGGGTTGTACCAGCAGGCGGTTATACCATTCGTCAACATAGTATTTATTGGCAGGCAGTTTTTTATACCACGGCAATTCCCCGTTTAATTGGTTCAGTTCACGGGTTTGCAAGTGTTTAAATCTGCTGGCGTAAAACCAGATAACCCCTGCAATGGCCAGCACGGTAAAGGCCATTAACCCCAATTCAACCCCAATAGAAAGGTGTGGTTCATTATGCAGTGTCACATCGGAAAAAACCGGCGATAAGTAATGATGCAGCCAGTTGAGGCCGGTAAATTCGGGCAATCCGGCAAAGCCGCCTGCAAAACTCAAAAAAGCCAGCACGGCAAGGGGCAGTTTCATGGTGGTATTCATCGGCACATAGTTTGCATGATGCCCGCGCTTCTCGCCCCAGAAAGCCAACGCCAGCAACCTGAACATGTAAAAAGTAGTCAACAAGGCCCCGATGAACAGCAACCCCCAAGCCACAGTATGATGTTGAAACACGTTCATCAAAATTTCGTCTTTTGAAAAGAAGCCCGAAAAAACCGGTATTCCCGAAATGGCAAGCGTGCCCACCAGAAAAATGCGGTAAACAAAGGGCAGTTCGGTTCGCAGTCCGCCCATATTTCTAAGGTCTTGCTCATGGTGCAAGGCATGAATAACCGCCCCTGCTCCCAAAAACAGCAATGCTTTAAAAAAGGCATGTGTTACAACATGAAACAGGCCGGCAACATAAGCGCCGGTACCCAATGCGGCAAACATATAGCCCAGTTGGCTTACGGTAGAATATGCCAGTACTTTTTTAATATCGGTCTGAAAAAGTGCAATGGTGGCAGCCAATAATGCCGTAGCAACTCCCACCGCCAACACTACCGAAAGGGTAAACGGTGCCAGCGAAAACAAAACATGGCAGCGCGCCACCAAGTAAATGCCTGCCGTAACCATAGTGGCGGCATGTATGAGCGCCGAAACGGGTGTAGGGCCGGCCATGGCATCGGGCAGCCAGGTGTAAAGCGGTATTTGTGCGCTTTTTCCGCAAGCGCCCCAAAACAGCAGCAGGGTAATGGCAATAATGGTGGCATTGTTTGCTCCGCCGGCTGTGGCGGCGGCGGTAAAAACCTGGTCAAAGTTCAGACTGCCGTAGGTGAAAACAATCAGAAACATGCCCAGCAAAAAACCAAGGTCGCCAATACGGTTCATTACAAAAGCTTTTTTTGCTGCTGCGTTATAGCTTTCATTGGTGAACCAGAAACCAATGAGCAAAAACGAGCAAAGTCCCACACCTTCCCAACCTGCAAACAGGAGCAAAAAATTATCGGCCAAAACCAGTAGGAGCATGAAAAAAATAAACAGGTTGAGGTAAGCAAAAAACCGAGCAAAACCGGCATCGCCATGCATATACCCCACCGAATACAGGTGAATGAGCAACCCTACTCCGGTAATTACCAGCAGCATGATAAGGGAAAGCGGGTCGGCCATAAGGGAAAACCCGATGGAGCCGTTGGCAACCGGTATCCAATCAAACAACCTTACCTGAACAGTAGCAAAACTGCCCGATAGATTAGCCATAAATAAGAAAACCGACAATAAAAAGGACAGCAGTATGCTGCCACACCCTACTATTCCGATGGTAGTTTCTTTAAACCGCCTGCCCCACAAACCATTTACCGCAAACCCTGCTAAGGGCAGAAACGGCAATGCTGCAAGGGCAATTTGTGCAAAAGTTAAATTCATTGTAAAAAGTGGTATGCTAACTTGATTGGTTCGTTAATAAAACAGGCAATTCGCCATTCATCATGGATAATTCATCCTTCATAATTAGTCGATTCGGTTTTATTTTTTACCGCAAAAAACGCAGGAGCATTTTGCCAGACATCCGATGTACATAACTCATAACTCATAACTCATAATTAATAACGTTCCTTACTCTTTCAGTTTTTTCCATAAATCTATTTGGGTACTGGGTTTGTTGCGATACAACATCACCAGAATTGCCAGCCCCACCGATACCTCTGCTGCCGATACCAGCATGACAAAAAAGACAAAAATCTGCGCCGAGTTATCGGAATGAAATTTGGATAAGGCTACCAGTAACAGGTTGGCCGAATTGAGCATCAACTCTATACACATGAACAAAATAATCATGTTACGGCGGAGCAAAACACCCATTGCGCCAATACAAAAAAGGATAATGCTCAGGTACAGGTAGTGTTCTAATGGTATCATGCAGTAATGGTTTAACTTTGGTTTGGTGTGTAAGCAGGGAAAAGGGTTTGTTTATATATCGCCTTTTTTTGCCAGAATAACCGCCCCAATCATGGCGGCCAAAAACAGCAGCGACGACACCTCGAAAATAAAGATGTAGTTGTTGTAGAGCGTAACGCCTAATTTTTCAATGGTTCCTATGCTGTTATCGTAGGCATTAACCGGTGTAAACTCAAACGAAGAAGTATGAATGGCAGCAACCATGGTTAAGCAAAGCACACAGCCGCCAACAATTTCATAGGCCCGCATATAAACCGGCTTTACCGGCTCGGTGGCAATATTGAGGTTGAGCAGCATAATTACAAACAGAAACAACACCATAATTGCACCGGCATACACAATAACATGTACCGCTGCCAGAAACTGCGCATTGAGCAGAACGTATTGCCCGGCTATGGTAAAAAAGGTAAGAATGAGCCAAAGCACGCTGTACACAGGGCTTTTGGCAAAAACCACTGCCAACGCCGATAAAATGGCCGAAACGGCAAGAACGTAAAAGGCTATTTCCATTAACGACTACTATTTGAAAAATTAAAAGCCCGATTTTTTAAGTTTGGTGATTAATGCCCGAAAGTTGACGGCCGGTTTATGGCGCAGCCTTTACATCCGGGGTGCAGTTACAGCCTGCCGCTTGGTTTGCCTCGCTTGCTTACATCTATCCGGTTATCAACAGGTTCAACCAATTGTTTTTTACCATAAATGAAATCATCGCGGTGAAATTCGGCGGTAACGTGGGTGTCGGTTAAAAAAATGGCTTCTTTGGGGCACGCTTCTTCGCATAAGCCGCAAAAGATGCAGCGAAGCATGTTAATTTCATACTTTTCGGCATATTTCTCCTCGCGGTAAAGTTGTTCTTCGCCCCGTTTGCGCTCTGCTGCAAGCATGGTAATGGCTTCGGCCGGACAAGCCAGGGCACATAAACCGCAGGCGGTACAACGTTCGGCCCCATTTTCATCTCGTTTCAGTACATGCCGCCCTCTGAAAACAGGCGCATATTCGCGTTTTACTTCGGGGTAACTAATGGTAACTTTTTGCTTGAAAAAATGCCGTATGGTAATGCCCAATCCTGTTGCAATAGCAGGCAGGTACAGTTTTTCGGCAAAGGTCATTTTTTTATCCGATACTACTTTATAGCGGTTGGTTAAGCGCATGGTGCAAGGGTATAAGTTTAGCGGGTTTTACAGAAATACGGGTTTGTAATTACTGAATAAGCAGCAGTATGATGCCGGTGAGCAGCATGTTTACGATAGCCAGCGGCATAAGAATGCGCCAGCCTAAGTGCATGAGCTGGTCGTAGCGGAAGCGCGGAATTGTCCATCGGATAAACATGAAAAAAGCAATAAAGAAGAAAATTTTAATGAAGAAAAATGCTGAACCCAAAGCAGTTTCAACGTTATGCGGCAGGTTTAGGTGTTCAATCCAGGGAATGTTGTACCCCCCGAAATACATGGCCGACATTAATGCCGAAGACACAAACATGTTTACATACTCGGCAAATAAAAATAAGCCTAATTTCATGCTGCTGTATTCTGTATGGTAGCCGCCTACCAGTTCCTGTTCGCATTCGGGCAGGTCAAAAGGGGTGCGGTTACATTCGGCAAAGGCGCAGGTGCAGAATATGATAAACCCAAGAGGCTGCACAAAAATATTCCATTTCCAGATTGGGCCGGCCTGCTGCTGCACAATATCGTGCAAACTCATTGAGCCGCTCATCATAATAATGGCAACCATGGCAATGCCCATGCCTATTTCATAGCTTATCATTTGCGATGCCGCTCTTATGGAACCCAGCAAGGAGTACTTGTTGTTGGAAGCCCATCCGCCAAGCATGATACCATACACGCCAATAGAAACCACACCGCTAATATATAATACCCCGATGTTGAGGTTGGCAACCTGCAGCGGAAACTCCATGCCGTTTAAAATGAGTGAGTTGCCGAAAGGAATAACCACACTTGCCATTAGCGCCGTACTCATGGCAATGGCAGGGGCAAGGGTAAACAGCACTCTATCGGCACCGGCGGGGATAAAATCTTCTTTGGTAAAAAACTTTACCGCATCTGCTATGGGTTGCAGCAATCCGAATTTACCTGCGCGATCGGGGCCAAGCCGGTCTTGCATAAAGGCTGCAATTTTGCGCTCGGCATAGGTGGAGTAGGTGGCTATGAGCAGCGTAAGCCCCAAAATAACCAATACCAAAATTAACTTAAAAACTATATAAGGAAGCATAAAAGGTTGCTTTTTCGGTACTTGCAGGAAAATCTACGGCGCTATTCAATTTCTGATTTAACTTTTGGAGTTGGTTTTTGGCTGTCGTCATATTGCGGCACTCCGTTTTTTAACACCTGCATGGTATGAGAGTGATTTTGTGCAATAACCGAATGTCGGCTAATGTCTGCGGGTCCTTCCATAATCCAGTCAGCAGCGTTTTTCTTTTCAAACCGGCAGGTATTACAGATAAACTCTTCCACCTCGCCGTAAAAGGTGGTACGGGCCGAAACGCGCAGCACTTCATCGCCCTTCATCCACAAAATGGTTTTACCGCAACAGGTGTTGCACTGCCGGTGCGCCAGAACGGGGTTGGTAAACCACACGCGCGAGGTAAACCGGAAAGTGCGGTCGGTAAGCGCTCCTACCGGGCAAACATCAATCATATTGCCCGAAAAATCGTTGTCAACGGCTTTTTCAATATAGGTACTTATCTCTGCATGGTCGCCTCGGTTCATAATACCATGCAGCCTTTCGGGGGTAAGTTGGTCGGCCAAAAACACACACCGGAAACACATAATGCACCGGTTCATGTGCAGTTTTATTTTATCGCCAATGTCAATAGGTTCAAAGGTGCGGCGTTCAAATTCATACCGGGTTTTCGGGCTGCCGTGTTCAAAGGCCAGGTCTTGCAAATCGCATTCACCTGCCTGGTCGCACACGGGGCAGTCGAGCGGGTGGTTAATGAGCAAAAATTCCACTACGCCTTTTCGGGCATCTAACACTTCGGGGCTGGTAATGTTGGCTACTTCCATGCCATCAGCCACCACCGTTCGGCACGATGCCACCAATTTGGGCATTGGCCTGGGGTCGGTATTTGAACCTTTGGTAACTTTTACCAAACAAGTGCGGCATTTTCCGCCGCTGTCTTTCAGTTTGCTGTAATAGCACATGGCGGGCGGCACCAAATCGCCGCCAATTTGCCTTGCTGCGTTTAATATGGTAGTGCCGGCAGGTACTTCAATTTCAAAGCCGTCTATTATTACCTTTGGCATATTGGGTGGTTGTTTTTATGTACAGGGTAAAAATGCTGTTTACAGGTTAAGATAAGGTTATACTACGCTTAGTAAATTTCCGTTATAAACAGCGCCGGGTTTTGTGGCTTCTGCGGGGTTGGTAACATGCCATTCAAATTCATGCCTGAAATGGCGTATGGCCGATGCCACCGGCCAGGCTGCTGCATCGCCAAGGGGGCAAATGGTATTGCCTTCTATGCGGCGCTGAATATCCCACAAAAGGTCAATGTCTGCCATATTGCCTTTGCCGGTTTCAATTTTGTACAATATTTTTTCCATCCAGCCGGTTCCCTCCCGGCAGGGGCTGCACTGCCCGCAGCTTTCGTGGCGGTAAAAGCGGGTAAAGTTCCAGGTGTTGCGCACCATGCATTGCTCATGGTCATACACAATAAAACCACCCGAACCCAGCATAGAACCGGTTTTAAATCCGCCGTCGGCCAGTGATTCGTAGGTTAAAAGGCGGGGTTCTCCTTTTTCGGTTTTCAGCAACAGGTGCGCCGGCAATACAGGCACCGATGAGCCGCCGGGAACACAGGCTTTCAGTTTTTTGCCATTGGCCATTCCGCCGCAGTACTCATCGGAAAAAATAAATTCTTCAACCGGTAAACCCAGTTCAATTTCATAGACACCTCTTTTTTTTACATTTCCGCAGGCCGATATGAGCTTGGTGCCGGTGCTTGCGCCTATGCCTATGGTGGCATAAGCAGCGCTGCCGTTATTTATTATCCAAGGAACAGCGGCAAGGGTTTCTACATTGTTTACCACCGTAGGGCAGCCATACAGCCCGTAAACCGCCGGAAAAGGAGGTTTTATGCGAGGGTTGCCCCGTTTGCCTTCTAAAGATTCAAGCAGGGCGGTTTCTTCGCCGCAAATATAAGCTCCGGCGCCGGGGTGCACATAAATTTCGAGTGAATAGGGTTTGCCCAGTATGTTTTTGCCTAAAAACCCTTTTGCATGTGCCTGTGCAATGGCTTTTTCAAGTATGTCTATCAAGTACCAGTACTCGCCCCTTATGTAAATGTAGGCAGTGTTGGCCGCCAAGGCATAGGCCGATACAATCATGCCTTCAAGGAGCATGTGCGGGTTGAACTCCATGAGGTAGCGGTCTTTAAAGGTGCCGGGTTCGCTTTCATCGGCATTGCAGACAAGGTAGGCCGGGTTGCCCGATTTTTTATCGAGGAAAGACCATTTCATGCCGGTTGAAAAACCGGCGCCGCCCCGCCCGCGCAACCCCGATTTTTTTACCTCGGCCACCACTTCTTCCGGAGTAAGGGTATTGAGCGCTTTGGCTACGGAACTATAGCCGCCAAATTTAAGGTAGTGTTCTATTTGAGTTAAATCGGCTTTTCCGGTATGTTCAAGAAATATCTTTTGAGGCATAACTGTTATGGAATTATATATTTTGCCTTTTCAGGTTTGTTGCTGTGTACGGGGCTGCTTAATTTAGTACTGCATGTTGTTGTTTGCAATCGGCTATTATTTCGTCAATTTTGGCTTCGGTAAGGTTTTCGTAAAATTTTTCAAGGATTTGCAGTACAGGTCCCGTTCCGCACGAGCCTAAGCACTCCATGGGTTTTATGGTAAACAAGCCGTCGGGAGTGGTTTCGCCTTCGGAAATGCTGAGTTTTTGTTTCAGGTAGTCCATTATTTGCTCACCGCCAACTATGCAGCACGGGCTTGTGCGGCAAACTTCCAATACAAACCGACCAACGGGTTGAAGGTTAAACATACTGTAAAAGGTGGCAACTTCATACACCTCTACCGGTTCTAAGTTCAGCATGGCGGCTACCTCGTTCATGGTTTCAACGCTTAGGTAGCCGTTGCGCTCACGTTGTGCCAGATGCAACACCGGTAAAAGCGCCGATTTATGTTTGCCTTCGGGATATTTTTTTATGATGGCGGCTATTTGTTCCATGGTTTTTTCAGAAAACGGGTTCATGTATTTTCAGTTTTCGGTGATTGATACATAGGGTTGGTTATCAGGCATCCAATTCGCCGGCAATTACGTTAAAGCTGCTCATGGTAACAATGGCATCAGACAGCAGTTGTCCTTTAACAAGTTCGGGGTATGCCTGATAGCTCACAAAACAAGGTCTTCTGAAATGCAGTCGGTAGGGAGTGCGTCCGCCGTCGCTGATGACATAGAAGCCCAATTCACCATTGCCACCTTCTACGGCAAAATACAGTTCGGCTGCCGGCATGTCAATTTCGCCCATTACAATTTTAAAGTGGTAAATAAGGGCTTCCATATTATGATATACTTCGTCTTTGGGCGGCAGGAAATATTTGGGTACATCGGCATGGTAGGGGCCGGGCGGCAGTTTTTCCAGCGCCTGATGAATAATGCGCAGGCTCTGCCATATTTCTTCGTTTCGCACCATGTAGCGGTCATAAGTATCGCCGTTGGTACCTATGGGTATGTCAAATTCAAAATCCTGGTAAGAAGCGTAGGGTTCCATTACCCTTACATCGTAATCAACGCCGGCGGCACGCAGGCAGGGTCCGGTAAAGCCCCAATCCATGGCAAACTGGGCAGAATAGTCGCCTACGCCAATGGTTCTGTCCATGAAAATGCGGTTTCGGTTGAGCAGGCGTTCAAATTCTTTAAAATTTTGCGGAAAATCTGCCAGAAATTTTTTAAGTTTAAGCATGGCGCGCTCGTTAAAATCGCGCTCCATGCCGCCAATGCGCCCAATGTTGGTGGTAAGCCTTGAGCCGCAGATTTCTTCCCAAATATCGTAAATTTTTTCTCTTTCTTCCATGCAGTACAGGAAGCCGGTAAGTGCTCCGGTATCTACACCCAGAATGCTGTTGCAAATGAGGTGGTCTGCAATTCGGGCAAGTTCCATAATAATTACCCTTATATAATCTACCCGTTTTGGGGTTTCAATTCCCAGCAATTTTTCTACGGTCATGTGCCACCCCATGTTGTTAATGGGCGCCGAGCAGTAGTTAAGGCGGTCGGTTAGGGGTGTAATTTGGTAGTAAGGGCGGTATTCGGCCAGTTTTTCAAAAGCGCGGTGAATATAACCAATGGTTTGTTCGCTGCTGATAATACGCTCGCCATCCATTTGCAGCACGTTTTGGAAAATGCCATGCGTGGCGGGGTGAGTAGGTCCCAGGTTAAGGGTGGTATGCAGGCTTTGGGGGTCGTTATCGGCAAAAATGCGTGGCATAGGGTAGGGGTTAGGTAAAATAGTATTGGTTTGCAAAAGTTTCAGGAGTTATGCCTTCCAAACATTTTGTCGTTTTTATCGGTTCGGGTTTGCTCTTCAAGCGGGTATTCCTTACGCATGGGAAAGAAATCCATTTCGTCCACATTTAAAATCCGTTTCAGGTTTGGGTGTCCTTCAAACTCAATTCCGAAAAAGTCAAAAGTTTCGCGCTCCATCCAATTGGCAGCAGGAAACACGGCAGTTGCCGATGGCACTTTGCAGTCGGTTTTGGCACAAAATACCTTTAATTTAATTCTTATGTTGTTTATCCAGCTGTGCAGGTGGTAAACCACGCAAAACTCCCGATCGGGTTCATTTTGGGGGTAATGAACGCCGCAAAGGTCGGTAAGGAAGTTAAATTGCAATACCGGGTGTTGTTTCAGGTACCCCAATAAATCGGCAATTATTTGGCGGTTGCAGGTAAAAGTAGGCAGGTAGTTGTGTCCGGTTTCGGAAAGGAGAATGTCGTGACCAAAACGTGTTTGCAGGTTTTGGGTTATTTCGGCGCTGCTAAGGGGCATAGACAGAGGGTTGTAGGTTATAATGTAGGCGGTGCCGGATTATTGGATATGGTAAGAGTTGAGCAGGTGTTGGTATTCTTCGGAGTAGCGACGGCGCAGCGGTTCTTTTCCTACGAGTTCCTGAATTTTCAAAAATCCGTCAATAATGGCTTCGGGTCTTGGCGGGCAGCCGGGCACATAAACATCTACCGGAATTACCTTGTCTATACCCTGCAATACCGAGTAGGTATCGAAAATGCCGCCCGATGATGCGCAGGCACCTACGGCAATTACCCATCGGGGTTCTGCCATTTGCTCATACACTTGCTTTAATACGGGCCCCATTTTTTTGGCAATGGTGCCCATTACCATCAACAAATCGGCTTGCCGGGGCGAAAAACTGGGGCGTTCAGAGCCAAATCTCGAAAAATCGTAGTGAGAACCCATTGTGGCCATAAACTCAATGCCGCAACATGAAGTGGCAAAGGGCAACGGCCATATAGAGTTTTTACGTGCCAGCCCTATAACTTCGTCAAAACGGGTGGCAAAAAAACCGCTTCCTTCTATACCCTGCGGGGGAGAAACTATGTTGGCTTGCATACAATTTTGTTTTTTGCAATCAGTTAATCAAACGGGGCGGCGCTTCACTTAATCCCAATACAAGACACCTCTTTTTATCACGTACAAAAAACCGCTCAGGAAAAAGGTAATAAACACCGCCATTTCAATTAAACCAAACCAACCAAAATGTTTAAAGTTCACTGCCCAAGGGTACAGAAATACCACTTCCACATCGAACAAAACAAAAAGAATGGCCACAAGGAAGTATTTTACCGAAAAAGGCACGCGCGCATTATCTTGTGTTTCTATGCCGCATTCAAAACTGGAGGCCTTATTCTCTGAATACCGCTTGGGTGTTATGAGTGCAATGACCGTATAAGTAAAGCCAATAAAAGCTAAAGCAGCCAAAAATTGTGCCACAATGCCCAGGTATGCCATATCTACATCTAACTGAACCATAACACATTATTTAAAGAATATTGAGCAAAATGGGGTGCAAAGTTACAATGTTTCTTACTTTTGTCACAGTATTGCACCATTATTATTCGTCTTTTGCAACGAGTGCCTATTTTGTGCGGTCTAAGCCCGCTGCAATATTTAATAAACAATTGTAGTGGTAATTAGTTTTTTGATGTACAGCTTTCCGGCAAACAGCTTTTTGGCGCAAACCGGGTTTAAACTCTTTTCAAAATGGCAATTTTTCCTCCAAAACTGACCTATGGCAGCCAAATACGGGTAGTTTCTCCTGCCCGAAGCCTTTCCATGATTTCGGCCGAAAACATACGGCTGGCCGTATCTAAAATGGCGCAAATGGGGTTGAAAGTTTCATTTTCCGAACATGCATCGGAAGTTGATGAATTTATTTCTTCATCGTTAGAAAGCCGAATTTCCGATTTGCACAATGCCTTTTCCGATACATCGGTTCAGGCAATATTTGCAACCATTGGCGGTTTTAATTCTAACCAGTTACTCAGGTATCTGGATTATGACCTTATTGCCCGAAACCCCAAAATATTGTGCGGCTATAGCGATATTACCGCCCTTAGCTGTGCCATTTATGCCAAAACAGGTTTGGTAACTTATTCGGGACCGGCTTTTTCTACCTTCGGAATGGAGCAAGGATTTGCCTATATTGCCAATGGAGTACAGCAATGTTTATTTTCCGATGCGCCGTTCACCATTAAACCTTCGGATTATTGGAGCAATGATGAATGGTATGCCGACCAGATAAACCGCAAGTTTATGTCCAATGAAGGTTATTGGGTTATACAGTCCGGCCAAGCCGAGGGCACCTGCATAGGTGGTAACTTGTGTACGTTAAACCTCTTGCAGGGAACTGAATTTATGCCGCTGCTTGAAAACAGTATCTTGTTTCTGGAAGACGATGAGGCAAGCAACCCCTTTATTTTTGACCGCGACCTTCAATCGCTGCTGCATTTACCCGATGCGCGGGGAATTAAAGCGTTGGTCATAGGCCGTTTTGAAAAAACAAGCGGTATGCGCCGCCCTTTGTTAGAGAAAATTATTGCCTCCAAAAAAGAACTTAAAAACATACCTGTAATTGCCAATGCCGATTTTGGACATACCATGCCCATGTTTACTTTTGCGGTTGGCGGTACAGCCCGTATTTCTGCAAATGATAGCAGGGTAACTCTCGAAATAACGAAACATTAACTGTAAATGCCCCGCGCAAGGTATTTTTTTTCGAAATAAGAAAAAATCGGTCACTTTTTTTAACTACTGTACGTCTTTTGAACAACGTTCTTGGTTTGATCTCATCCTATTGTTTTGTAAACTTTTTTTATGTTTTTTGGATTTATATATGGTGATTCCTGCATGACAAGTTTCAAGTTTGCAGCAATGTTGTTGGTTGTTGCAGCGTTTTATTTGCAAGTGGTCTCTTGCCGGGAGGCTGCAACGGGTAAAGTTGCTGCAGAAGATTCTGAATTCAGTAAGATATTAGAATTGTGTAATGCTTTTGACAGGCTGAACAAAGACCTGCCCAAAGGACATATTTTACCCGATGAAGCAGAAATTACCCTTGACTCTATTATTGCACCCCTACGGGAATATTACCTGCGCAATAGCGCCGCCTATTGCGCCGATACTTCGTGGTATTTCCCTATACAAGGGTATAGCATTCGCAACGTAGGGGGTACAGCCCGCGACAAATATGGGTTTGTTGACAATGGATGTTCTTTTTTTGACAGAGGCATTAATCCCGGACACCCTGCTTACGACATTTTTATTCGAGATTTAAACAACGACGGCATTGATGACCGAACCAGCCGCAAAGCCAATGTGCTGGCCGTTACCGGCGGTATAATTATTGCCACCGAACCCAATTGGCATTTGGGCAGTACGCAAAGGGGCGGGAAATACATTTGGTTGTACAACGCAAATGAAAACAGCTTTTTCTACTATGCCCATAACGAAGATGTGTTGGTAAAGCCGGGTGATATTGTAAAACCCGGACAGATTATTGGCACAGTGGGACGCACCGGCGCTAATGCGTATAAAGAGCGCTCTCAAACACATTTGCATATAAGTTATTACCGCTACGAACCCGATAACCGACTTTGCCCGGTTCAGTTTTACAATCGGCTTAAATTTGCCCGAACCGTACCTAATTCTTCGGTATCGTAGGTGAAAAGCGGTGTTTTTCTTAATTTGTTTATCTTTAAAACAAAAATAGCCTTATTTTTAAAGGCTTTCAGCGTTCGGTATGATTAAAAGTATCAGTATTTGGCATTTCATTAAATTTATTTACTTTGTGTTGGCTGTATTTTTGCGCCTGCCCTATTGTAACAGGTGTAACACTGTAACAGTGTGTTACAGTTGTTACACTGCCAAAAAAAGCCCGATACCGTTTAAAGTATCGGGCAGCATTGTTTGTTTGTCTTTTACAAATCGTCTGGTATATCACTTTCGTTATAGTAGGGCGGCTTGCTGTTGTTTGCCGGTAAAATTATCACATCTGGCAAATGGTTGTTTGTCTGCTCAATGCTTAACGCCTGCAATGGCTTACCCTCCAATCGTTCAAAAATTAGTTGTATTGCCCGAACGTTGCCGCCTATGGCTTCATTAATCAAAGTGTTTAAAATTGCCTCTGCTTTTGTCATTTCGGCATTATGAGGCTGTTTTAATAAACGGCGCAATTTGTCAGTTATCGGGTTTGGTTTGCGCCTGTTTTCGGGTTGGTAGTCTTTGCTAAATTTCATATTGTTACCGTTTTTTAATCGTTTTGACGGGCTTTGCTTATGCCTTAATAGGTATGCCGTTCGCCTCAAAATAGTTGCTTACAACCCAATTTTTGACCGTTTCCAATGTAGTTAAAAATATATTGTCCGGCTCTGGCTGTTTTGCAATAGCTTTTTTTATACATATCTCGAAAAAGTCTATGACTTCTTGTCCCGTTCGCAATATATACCCCTCTGCTACTTCCAACGGGTAAGGCATCGGGTTATTGACGATAAAATTAACCACTTCTTTTAATCTGGCATCGTGTATGCCGTGCCCCTCCAATGTTTGCGCCGGTGGTGCTGGCTGGGTGCGCTGTAAAAAGTCTGTTAAGTCAAAGTGTAAAAGGTAGTCCGCAATATCTAACCCGGCGTTTATTGCATCTGGTGTCGCCCTATCCTTTAGCATGTTGTTTGCTTTTACGTTGTACCCTGCTTCTTTTAATACATTCGCTTTTTCCTGCCATGCTTTGTACCCTGCTTTCAAATCAGGAAACAAATATACCTGCCTGCCCTTTGCCGCTTGCAATCTTTCAGTATTTAAATTACACATTCCGCCGGTGGCTAACCATACATACATCGGTAAATACAGGCTGGCAATTATAGCCGTTTTTTCACTTTCCACAATAGCAACCGGTTTACCTACGTTTTGAGGCTGGCTCAATAGGTGTTCACCAAACAGGCATTGTTTAAGTTCAAAGTTTTGGAGCTTCAAAATTGAGTGTACCCAATTAAGTTTTTGTTTGTCCCTTTTGCCGGTGGTGGCATCGTACAAAAACATTTTACCTGCCCTTGCTTTGCCTGTGGTGTCAATTTGCCAAAACACTGTTGCACCCTCCCAATTTTTTGACGTTCCTATAAAATAGTTTTGTATTACATGTTTGGTGGCATCGTGCCCGAATTTAGACAAAAGGAATTGTACAAAATTATTTGCATCGTAATTAGTTAGGCTGGCTTTTACCGTTGCCCGGTCTATTGTGCTAAACTTTTTGGCTGGCAGTGGTTGCCATTGTTTACGGCTCTGTGGCTGCCATGTTTCCGGCTGCCCGTGCTGCTCAAAATACTGTTTCGGTGTGTAGCGATACCCGCATTTATTTACCCTGTTGCACTTGCCAACCTCCGGCGCAATGTGGTTGCCGGTGTGGGTGTCAATGTAAAGTACAAGTTCTTTTTTTCCGCAATTCGGGCAAATATGCTGGCTTGACGGCGTTTTGTATTTCTCCAATGTATAACGGTATGTTTTAATGATTTGCATAAGTTTTGGCTTTTGGTGTAAAAAAAAAGTTTTTTTACATCTACACTTGCTACACTTGATACACGAATTTTTGTGTATCAAGTGTAGGTAGTGTAGCAAGTGTAGCACTAAACAAAAAGTTTTTTTTGTGCGTTAATAGACATACCGTAATTTTTGCGCTCTGTTTGGTAGCCTGAATTTCGCAATCTTTCGGCAAAAGTTCGGAGTGAACAGGCTTTGAAACCGCTTTCTACACAATACGTTTTATAATCTGCAAACATATCTTTTAACGGCATGTCAGTTGTTGAGGTGCTGTACTCATGTTCACTTAAAAACATTTGTACGCTGTCGCTTTCAATCCGGTATTGTTCAACTGCCCGTTGTGCTGCTTCACATTCTGAAAAGCGTTTTTGGTGTAGCAGACGATTAAGTCCATTTAGTACCCAATTGAACACGCCGGAGAGTTCCGCCCTTATAATTTTGTAGCTTAACTCTCTGTCCTGCTCTTTTTGTGGAATGGTAACATCGAAAGGTATGATTAAAAAACGCCTGAAGTATGCGTGTGTATGCTCCACATCTTTTGGTAATTCGTTGCAATTGAAAATAAATTTTGCGTAATCTGTCATACTAAATGGCTGCCCGTACTTCAAACATGCTTCTACCGGTTCACCTGAAACCATTGCTTTAAAAATGCTTGTTTCTAATTTGCCGTTTATTTCGCTGGAGTAGTTTACCAATTTGTTGCTAATCTTTGCCCTGTAAAATCCTTTTTCTTCTGTCAGACTTTGCAATGAATAGTTGCTTACATTATCCCTACCAAACATCGATGTAATAACATCAAAAAAAACGCTTTTACCATTTGCGCCCGTGCCGTACAATATCAATGCCTTTTCCTCTTTGAGTGTGTGGCTGCCATGCCTTATAAATACATAGCCCAAATACTCCGCTAAAACTTGCTGGCTGGCTTTGTCGGGCAGCACCCTATTAAGATACGCTTCAAATATAGGTGCTTTTGCTGTGGGGTTATACTCAAAAGGTAGTTGGTAGGTGATAAAGTCCGAACGGTCAAACGGGCGCAAATTAGTACCATGTGCGCTTACTTCAAACGTGCCGTTTTGCAGATTTACCAATACCCTATCCCTATTCGTTGCCGGTGTGGGTAGGTATGCTGTTGCAATAAATTGTTTAAAAAGTTGCTCCCTGAAAAGGTAGAAACGTGCCGAAAATTTAGGCACGCCCATTTTTTCGGCTGCTTCACCTAAAAACTTTTGAAATATGTCTTTGTCAAGTTCCGCCCAATATGTACCGTTAAACAGATATATAAAATCGTGGTTCTTACACAAACTCCAATTGTTCACATCTGCCAACTGCAAAACTGTTTCTATTGCAGTAACCAAATAGTGTTTACTATTAAGTTTAAAATTTTCGGCATTGTGGGGGTTTGCCGTTGCTTCAAAGTCCAATGGTGCGAACTGCTGGAGCAATTGACTTAAAATTTCGGGGTGTGGAATAGACGTGGCGTGTCCAGCATCGGGTAAAACGGCGTCAAATTCGGGCTTAAAGTCAAATTTTAAATTGCTAACTTTGCCGGTGTCGCTGGGGGTAAGTGTATTGTTTTGCATTACTTACCTCCCTTTTTTTTTGGCGAAACGTTACCGAATGCCGCTAAAATATCAGACCTTTTCAGCCTTATTCTTGTACCCAACCTTTGGGCTTTTAGCGTGCCATTGTCAATGTAGTTTTGCACGGTCTGCAAACTTACCTTTAGCAGTTCGGCTGTTTCCCGCCTACTCAATAAATCATTTTCCGGCTGTGGAGGTGGAGGTGGAGGTGGCAATATACCCTTTTCAAGTATTGCCAAAATACGGTCTAATTTCTGAATGAAGTCCGCAAATTCTTGGTTTTGCATGTCAAAAAAATAAAGTATTACCCCTCCGGCTTGGTTAGG
Organism: Sphingobacteriales bacterium TSM_CSS; assembly: GCA_002212985.1. Taxonomy (GTDB): domain Bacteria; phylum Bacteroidota; class Bacteroidia; order Chitinophagales; family UBA2359; genus UBA2359. The sequence continues at coordinate 14,349 of NBMY01000078.1, read as the reverse complement.
TGCATCGGGTTGTACCTCAATTTTTTTGCCCTTTGGGTAGGTAGTGCAAAACCTCAACATATAAACACAACTGAATAAAAATAAGTTCATACAGGTACAAATTTTAATGTTTAGATAAAATTTGCCTGTTTAGCCTGTCCGCTTCTTTCGTTTCCCCTGCCCTGTCCGCCTCAATCATTCGGCTGGTAAGACTTATTATTTCATCTCTATTCAAATTCAAATTATCCTGCCTGCCCTGCTCATAAATATAACTTAAGACTGCTTTACCAAGTTGGTAAATGAATATACCATACCCGATACAATCCGGCATATCTGGTAAAAACATTAATAATTGTGTAAATGTTATAGCGTTATAACGTACATTTACCCCTGTTATGCCTCCCTCCGGTGGAGTAGGGGAGGGGGTGAACCGGTGCAATATTCTTTTGTGGAGGGGTAATTTTATAAAGTCTGCATGTTTCAAAAGGTAGGCGAAATTGAAAATGTTGCCTCCGCCCTGCTCTACTTTTATAAGACGCCGCAACAATCTTTTTACCTGTGCATCGGTAAACGTGCCGGGCAGTGTATGCACCTTTTTACCTGCCTTTTGCCTGTGAATGCCGACTTCGTTTTTCTGCCATTCAATGCCGTTGCCATTCGTGCCTGCATAGGTAAATTCCGTTTCGGGCGTCCGCTTGTATTCATGAGTAACGAGTGCAACCCTCCAGCCGTCTGACAATGGTTTAAATACTATTTCTTTACTTTCAGCACATAAGCAAACGTGTTGCAAGTTGTACCGCTTTGCCGGTATAGGCACATAAATTGCCCGTATCAAAAGATAAAAAAATAGTAATGCAAGTGATAAGGCAAACAACCCTATTTTGGTAACAGGGTGGTGGAGAAAAAAAACGGCTGCCCCAATGGTAGCGAGTGCATAAAAAAAACGTACTTTTGCCATGTTCTTAACATTTTGCTATGTTTGAGAATAAGCGTACCGGTGGTTTGCCAAAACTTTTGCCGGTGCGCTTTTTAATTTAAAATTATTACTTTGCTATTTTCATGTTTTGCTGCCTTTCAATTACTGCACCTGCTTCAAAGTCTGCTAATTGTGCGTATCGGTGGGCTGCTGCTGTTTTTTCTTCTTCAGTTAATCTCAAATACTTTTCCGTTGTTGTTATGTTGCTATGCCCTAAAACATGGCATATAACGTTAATCGGTACGCCCGTTTTATATGCGTTGGTAGCATAACTCCGCCGGGCTGTATGTGACGACACAAACAGGTATTTGGCTTTCTTACCTGCAACTGTTACCCCGCCTGCCGTTGCTTTGGTGTATTCTGTTACATCGGTAATGCCTGCCATTTTGCACACCTTTTTTATTATTTTATTAAAGTGTACCAAACTGAAGTCCGGTAAACTGTTGCCGTATTTTTTTAACATATCCTTTACCGTCTGGCTGGCTGGCATGGTAACATACTTTTTGCTCTTTTGCATAAATATTTTAATGTTGTTACCGATTATTGCCTCCGGCGTTACTTTTTGGTAATCAGAATGCCTCAATCCTGTGGCGCAACCTATTAAAAATAAATCTCTTACTTTTTCATACATAGGCTGGTTTGATAAATCAAGCGTTGCAAGTTTCAGTATTTCGGTATAGGTAAGGTAAACGGCAAAGCTGTTGTTGCCTTTTGGCATTTCTGCCCGTTCCGGCATTATGCGTTCCGCATTTGTTATGTGTCCGGCTCTGGCGGCCTTTTTTAGAAAGTATATGTAAACGGTCAAATAGGTTTTTGCGCTGCCTGTTGTCATCTCTTTGGAGTTGTACAGGTAATTTACAAACTCTTTGGCAGTGCTGCCTGTGAGTGTATCAAAATCAATCTTTTTTCGGGTGTCTGCTGCAAAGTCTTTTAAATACTTTACCGTCTGGAGCAGCCGGTAAATGCGCTCTACTGAAATGTTTTTTTCCTTTTGACGGTCTAAAGTGTGCTGCTCGATAAAGCCCAAAAATGTGGAGGTGTCAGTGCTTTTCCTGCCCAATGCCAAAAGTAACGCATTATTTACATGCTCTTTCGGGGGTGCTGGCGCATCGGGGTTCTGGGCTGCATAAACTTTGAATAAGTTTGTAATTTGACTTTTTACATGGTCAATTTGAATATTTATCTCCCTTGCACCCGTTGCCGTTGGCTTTACCCGTTGGTGGTTATTGTCCCAAAACTTTGTTTGTACTGCCATGCCGCAACCTTTCCTTATCTGGTGTCCTTTCCATTGTATCAGTACGGTAAGTGCGCAACTTTCAAGCTGTGGGTTTCTCAAATAGAAATTAATTGAATGTCGTACAATTTGCATGGTGTTATCTTGCTTTGTTTCGCCTCAAATATACACCTTTATTTTTAGAGTGTGCGCAAAGTGTCAGACTTTTTTTAGTTTTATTTGTACCTGTTTAGTTTTACTTATATGCTTAAAATGGCTCAAAGTCTTATTGCATAGGGGTTTCCGTTGCTTTAGTCCTTTGCTGCAAAGTGTTGTATTTTGGTAGTTTCTGTTTATCTTTAGAACTAAAACCTTGTGTAAAATAAAAACTCCGGTATAAAACGGGAAGAGTTGCCGTTTTTACCGGAGTTGGTTGTTTTCATGGCTTTTCTGCCCGGATGTTGGCAGCGTATTTTTTCGGGAAAGGAAAAATCAATAAGGGTTATTGGTAAAATTCCGACAATTCGTTTAGCGGCAGGGCATCAAAAGCAGTGTTATTGAGTTTGTTGCCCGAAACATTAAGGGTTTTAAGGTGGCTAAGGTTTTCAATAGTATAAGGAAGGCTCACTAATTGATTGTTTTGCACATACAAGCTCTTTAAAAAGTGCAGGTTGCCTATGCTTTCGGGCAATGTTTGGAGTTGGTTGTTGTCTGCGTGCAGGCTTTCTAAGTTGCTTAATTGCCCAATGGTTTCGGGCAAATGGGACAGGTTTTGGTTAGAAAGGTATAGACCACGCAATTCGGTAAGGTTGCCAATGCTCTGGGGCAATACCGATACCATGTTGTTATCGGTAAACATAAGAAAAGTAAGGCGTCCGTCTTGCCATACCTGAATGCCCAGCATTTCGGGTTTTTGGCGGTATTGCTCCAAGTTGTTGGCAACAATAATATCGTTTAAGACAGCCAAATCGCCCGAGTAATAATACGCCACCTCCTTGCCCTGGCAAGTGGCAATATTGTTGGCTTGTACGGTGGTGGCGGCAGCTAAAACAAGCAACGCAACAGTAAGCAAGAAAATCGAAGCGTTTTTCAAAGAAACTTTAAAGTTGTGTGTCATGGCGAAATGATTTTTAAGTGGTTATTGGTCGTTTTATAAGTTAATCGGTTAAGGCTGAATAAAAGTTACAGTGAAGCAAAAATAATTCTTGCAAGGTACTGTGCATTGCAAGGTACTATAAGAAACATTTGCGGTTTCTGAAAAGTTTCATGCGGTGTAATAAAAAAATATAATTAGCCCGATTTTGCTTGAGGTTTTATGATGGGCAGAAGCATAAGAATATCTGAAAGCCTTTTAAATAAAGGCTTTTGGCAGGGTAGTTATTATTGGAATTTTTTTTGGGAATGCCACTTAAAAATTTAGACACCTTACCCGTGCCGATATGTAAGGAGTAAAATTCTATGTACACGCAACATTGCCGCTAATTCATTAGAAACTTTGCACCGGCAACCTAAGTTTCAAGATTGGGTATTTTATGGAATCTGGTCAGGTTAGAACTTTCGGGAATAACAGAATTCGCCACGGGCGGGTAAACTCTGAATTGTTCAAACCTGAAAATAGTGGTTTTAGTGCCGTCGGGGTGGTCAATGGTATTGCGGTGACAGGTAGCGGCAATGCAGGTAATATTTCTTTGCTGCAACAGGGCAACCAAGGTAAAGCTAAAGGTAAACTCGCCCATAATCAACACAGCCAATGGACACAATGCCTGAATTTTATTTTCGTATTGCAAGGCCAATTCATAAACTTCCGTGGCAGAAGCGTGGGGACTTATGATTGGGAAGTGTATGTCGTAAATGCTGTTGTACAGGTTTATGGCCAGTTGTTTTTCTTTATTGCACCAATGAATCGAGGCATGATTTGTTAAGTTTATAAGCATGGTATTGATTGTATTTATTTGAAATGTATGTAATTTCAAAGGTACAAAACAAACAATACCTAAAAAGCAAAAAGTAATAACTGGTCGGTTTTTTGTAATAACTGGTAGGAATTTTTACAAAACTGGTAAAACAGGGGTAAGCAGGTGCCAAATTAAGGAGGGGAACAAGATGTTTTGTGGGCTAAAGGTTCATTAAACTGTTGCGGTCATGCAGTAAAATATCCTGCAATGCAGCCCTGTTGTTCAAATCAAATTTAATATTACCAGTCTTGTCGCGATAATTTTCGGCAATGGCAATGAAACCTTTAGATTGCAGCCCGAAATTGCGCCCTTTTTTTAAGCCCGATAAGCGGTAGATAGTATTTTCGAGTTCGGTTTTTCGGGGAGCTATAACCGTATTGCCCATATACAGCGAATTTTGGTGTGTGTAGATAAGATGAGGTTCAATGACCAGGTTATTTTTAACCAATTTGGCATTAAGGCCAATATCATTGTCGGTGAGTTGATATTTTGTTTTGAGTTGCTGGTATAAAAATTCTTTAAACCAACCGCCGGTAAGATATTGAATTTCGCGGCTGTTGAGGATAGTATTATCTTGTAAGGGGAATTTAACGGTGTAATACAAAAATGCGGGCAAGGCAACCAATTCGTGAGGCGGGTTGGTTAAGCTTATGCTGCCCGGCTGGTAGTGGTTTTCTTTTGCAAATGTTTCAATATATTTATTTAGCAAGCCAATTTCGGCAGTGTTTAGCAATTTTTCTTCAAAAACCAGTCTGGTAAATTCGGGTATTACGGTCATCTGGTTAATTTCGGCCGGGTTGGCAATTTCAAACCCATAACCTTGCAGATATTGGGTTAAGTTAAGCTTGCAGGAAACCGGCACTATGGGTTCATCTTTTTCGGCATGGCAAAGCATGAACCCGTTGCTGCCCAAAGGCATATAGTAAATGCAACTGTTGAGTTGCCTGAAAAAATCATGCACAACAATTGACATAGGTTTTGTACCGCCGGTAATATTTACCAAATATTGTGTTTCGGAGTCTTTGTTCAGGTTTAGTTCCTTAAGCCGATATGTAATATTTTGAAAGGAGTTTTCGAGTACCGGCAACTTGGTGGTTTGGTGCATTGGAATACCGCATACTTTTATAATATTATCGGTTACTCCCTTTTCTTCCATTTTCTGGGTGGTAATAAATAAATACCGGTTAGCCTGCGGCATTTCTTTTACAAATACAATATTGGGTATGGTTTGTTCCGATACAATGTTTACAACCGTTATACTCATGGTTTTTGTGTTTTGTTGCGGTAAAACGGCAGAAAAGTACACACAAATTTTTAAAGTGCAATTACTTTGTACAACATACTTTTGCCGCCGCGCCGGTATATGCTCTTTAAAAGCCAAAAAGTGATAAATGGTAACTTGAGCCAACTCTGCAAGCAGGTCAGTTTAGTTAAAAAACAACAATAAGTGATGAAAAAACAGAAATTTTATAGAAAACATTGGAAATTCAGAATATTTCTCTTCACATCTATTTTAATGTTTTAGTTTTGCATAACAATAAACAGTAGTTGTCGTTTTAATGAGTAATTATTAAAGCAGCAGTTAAAGTTTTTAGGAGTTTAGGTTTTTCTGATAATCTTATTTTTTATTTTAAATATTATTAATTTATTTAGCATGAAAGATCAACTTATACCTGCCAATTTAAATCCTGCTCAGGCTTCTGATGCGCTAAATGAACTGCTTGAATTTTTAAAAGAACAGCATTCACTTACCAGCCGGGCAATAGAGGCCGATGTAAATTTTAAAGGGTTAAGCAAAGCCCGAAAATATAGCATTTACCAGCAACGCAAGGTATCGGGCATAAAATTGCCCGATATACTGGCTATGATTGCAAACCACTACCAGATAGAAATTTTTTACAACCCCAGTACCAACAGATACTTTTTTGAGACCATTTCGGGCAATGCTCCGGGGGTTAAGGAAGATTACATACACTACTATTACTACTATTTCAGCCATTGGAATCAATCGGTAAGTTATGCCGTTATTACCTTTTTCGGGCAGTTTTCCAAAGCCCGCCTTACGTTTTTTGATACCGATGGCGCGCCTATTTTTCAATCGGGAAAAGGAAAAGTTTGGCGAAGCGGAGCCACCCTGTTTGCCCAATTGCCCAACAGCCACCCCGAACACATGTCGTTAATTTGCCTGTATGTGGGCAATAACAGGCGTTTAGATGAATTTGAATGGATGGCCGGAACTTATGCAAGTACGCGGCTGCGCGATGAAGCCCCTGTTTGCGGAGTGGTATTGCTGCGAAAAATTGGCGTTTCTGAAAGCGTAATTCCCGAAACCGAGTTGAAAGCGCATGAAATACCCGATTTTGTTGTAAAACTCCTTATGGGCAAAAGAATGGGGGTATTGCCTACCTTGGCATTTAAACAATCCGATTTAAAGAAGATAATTTCTTCCGACTTTTAAGAAGCCGGCGCTATGCCAAAATGTGCGAATGTGCCCCTCTGCCAAAACCGAAAGGATATGTTTTGGCTTCTTTTTTGGTTATTTCAAGGCGGGCATCAATATCGGCGGCAAAAGAATCAAGTTCGGTTTTAAGCACAACCAATTCTTGGGGGTTGCATTTGCTTTTGCTTCGCAGGCTGTCGTAAAGTTTGTAGTAATTGCCTTGCAGGTTGTCAGCGGCATTGGAAATAAGCGGTTTCCAATTTACCATGGGCAGGTTCAACGTTTTTAATACGTCATTTTTGGGCTTGCCTTCCTCGCCGGCGGCAGTAACAGCCATTTTTTCGAGACGTGCAGATAGTTTGCGCAATTGAGCTGATAATTTGCCGAAAATTTTAATGAGTGCCTGTACTTCTTCTTCGGTAAACCGATGCCTGCCCGAAGCTCTGCTGCGCAAACGGGCATAGGCAGCCAACGTGTTTTCGTTGTATAAGGCTTCCGAAATTTTGTTAACAACAATATAAGGGTGTTTAATGAGGTACTGTAAACTTTCCATATAAATACAGTTGATGGTGAAATGATTTTGAAGCAGGAATATTTCTTCTTTTAGTAAAATTACAATAAACAGCAAATTTCAGTTTATTCTGTTTCTTCAATAACAATGGAGTTATTGTTACTTTCGGGCCTTTGGTAGTTGGGCATTACCGTACCCAATCCGCGGCTGGCGCCTTTACCAATGCCTATTTGCGCCGGAATAAACATGTTTGATTTAAACGTTACATCAAAACTCATTACCGGCACTTTTTTAAATTTAAGCGATTGTTGTTGCGTGATGCCGGTAATGCTTACATCAAAACGTTTTTCGAGCTGCCAGCCAACGCCTTTGGCAAACCAAAGCAGGTGCGAAGCCAGCAGGCGTTCCAGCATGGCTATGCGTTCGGTTAGCGATTCGGTGTTTATGTATTTGTGGTAATTGGCCTGATTAAGCGCCTGCCAATTGCCAATGCGGTAGGGCGTAAGGCGGTCTCTTACAGTTAGCTGGTATTGTTCCATTTTTAACTGGGCAATGCGCAAACTAACCGGCTCACCGTGCAGCATTATTTCCCATGAGCGCTTGGCAAAGAGGTGGTAAACGTTATCTACCCCGTCTTGCAAACACAAAAGCCCCGGCTGTTGTTGCCTGAACATTTTGTATTGTATAAGCGGATAGCGGTAAATAAAACTGCCATCGGAATCATGATTATGAAAGATGTCGTGTTCCAAACCCACTTTTTCGGCTATTGCGCCCCTGAAAGCGGGTATTTCTTTTTTGTAAATGGTGGGTACGCTAAAGGAAACGGTAAGGTATCTTAACGGGTGCGACATGGGTTGTTGGTAAATAGGTAAGCAATCATCTTGTTATTCCACAAATGTAATTATTTGTTTAAAAATTCCCAACACTCCGAAATTTTTTTAGGAAAACCACTCGCTTAACCGCCGGTATATGTCGCCTTATTTGAATACCGTAGTGCAATTTTACCCTTCAAATTGCAGGGTAAGAAACACGCCCCTTGAACGCAATTTACCCAACACATCAGAAAACTGCAAACCGTCGGTAGGTACATGCAGGTTGGGAATGCCGGTAGCAAACTTAATTTCGGGAGAGAAAATGAAGAGCGGAAAATAAAACTCAAGCCCCACACCATATTCAACCGAAACATCATACCGGTCAATTTTTACAATATCATTTGCTTTTCGGGCTTTTGAATTTGAGCCTAAGTCCCAGTCGAAACGGCCGCCAAGCAGGCCGTAAAATCTGAAATTATCAAAAAAGCGGTCTGATTTGTATTTGAGCGATACCGGAAATCCGAGGATAATGGATTCTATGGTTTTTTTGTTTTGCGCTTCCTGTTCACCGTCAAGTAGGGTGTAGCGCAGGTTTTTTTCGGTAAAAATAAGTGAGGGAATAAAGCGCAGTTCGGCATGTGGCCCTAAATGGAGGTCTGAAATAATACCTACGTTAAAGCCGGTTGCGCGTGGCGAGTCAACAACTTTAATGCTGTCGTGGTAGGTAAAGGCATCGGAATGTGTAATGCGAAATTTAGAGCTGTTAAAGCCCAGCGAAATTCCGAAATGAAGCCGTTTGTTGTCGTGGTTGGGCATGTTTTTTTGTGCCTGTGCCAGCAGGGGCAGGCACAACAGCAGGGTAACAACTACTTTTCTGCCGTGTAAAGCGAAGAAATTCCTAATGTTAGTTGGGTACATGTGGTAAGTTTAAAGCCGGTTTGTTGAAGAATTTGGATAAACTGTTTGCCTTCGGGAAAAGCCTGAACCGACTCCGGCAGGTAGGTGTAGGCACTGTTGTCTTTAGATACTACTTTGCCAATTAACGGCAAAATGTACTTAAAGTATATGTTGAACAACTGTTTTACCGGAAAAATTTTTGGTTTTGAAAATTCCAGCACCACTAATTTACCCGATGGCTTCAGTACACGCAGCAATTCTGCCAGTCCTTTTTGAAGGTTTTCAAAGTTGCGCACGCCAAAAGCAACGGTTATGGCGTCAAAACTATTATCTGGAAAAGGCAGGTTTTCGGCATCGGCAATTTGGAGGGTAATTTTGTTCTGAAGGTTTAGTTTTTTTACCTTTTCCTTGCCCAAAGCCAGCATTTGTTCCGATATATCAACACCTGTAACCGAGATGGGTTTTAAGCGCATAGCGGCAATGGCCACATCTGCCGTGCCGGTTGCCACATCTAAAATGGTTTGCGGTTTTTTGTCTTTAAGTTGGTTAATGGCGCGCCAACGCCACCAACGGTCTATACCCAAAGACAAAAGGCGGTTTAAAAAATCGTAGCGGGGCGCAATGTTGTTAAACATTTGTGCCACCTGTTGTTTTTTTCCAAGTTCCGATTGTGTATAAGGCACTATGGGCTGTTTGTTTTCCAAAGGGGTAGTTTTTTAGGGCGATGTTAAGAAATAGGCAGTTCAGCAGCGCACAAAGGTACGCAAATAATGCCTGCTTTTTTAAAACACATTTTAGTGTTTCGGGTTCGGGCTGGGCGGGGGTAAAATTTACCTGCCTACCTGTTGGTGAGCCTGTGAAACGGGTGTATTACTCCTGCATAGCCAGCACATCGGCCAAATGCAGGGTTTGCAGTTTAATATTTTGTGCCTCAACGTACCCCCGCAGATGCATAAGGCACGACATGTCGGCCGAGATGAGGTATTGCACTTCGGGGTTTTGCAGGGCGGCATTTACTTTAGCCGCTGCCATAGCCACCGAAACCGGTTCGTATTTAACCGAAAATGTACCGCCGAAACCGCAGCATACCTCAAAATCGGGCAGTGGCAGCAGGGTTAACCCCGCCACTTGCTCTAACAGGGCAAGTGGTTCGGTTTTTATACCACATTCGCGAAGGGCGCTGCAAGAGTGGTGGTAGGTGGCTGTTGCGTTAAAACTTGCGCCAACATTGGTAATTTTAAGATGGTTTACCAAAAACTCCGAAAACTCGGTAATGCGCCCGCTTACGCAGTTTGCTGCCTCCACGTTGGGCAGCAGCCCGGTAAAATAATTGCGTACAAAACCGGTACAAGATGCCGAAGGGCAAACAATCGGGTCATTGTTTAGGTCGTCTTCAAAATCGTTGATAAATTTTTGGGCTACGGCGGCGGCGGTCTCCACAAAACCGGCATTAAAAGCAGGTTGTGCACAGCAGGTTTGGGCCGGGTGATAATGTACCGTACAGCCGCAGCGTTGCAATACTGTTACCATGTTTTGGGCAGTTTGCGGGAAAAAACGGTCAATATAACAGGGTACAAAAATATGTACATTCATGTTCAGCGCAGTAATAGGTCAAGCAGGTCAATGCCAATTTTATCAATTCGGTTATCGGAATTGGAGAGTACCACTACAGCCACTTGCCGTTCTTTTTCAAAGGCAATATAATTGCTGTATCCGGCGGTTTTGCCACTGTGGGTATAAATGGCCGGTTGCCGTTTCCCGTCCATTATTACGTACCAGCCCCAGCCAACTTTAACATCGGGCATTTGGGTATTGAAGCGAGGTTCGAGGGCCGGTTCAAAAATTTTCAGACGCATACAGGCATTTGTAAAGCGCAGCATATCGGGCAGGTTGGCATACAGACCTTCAGAGCCGTACATAGAGGCAAAACTCACTTCGGGAATTTCAGTGCCTGTAAACCGGTGTCCGGGCGCAAGCCGGTTCTGTTGTGCCAGAGTAAGTCTTGCCGCGGTATTGGGTAGCCCGCCGCAAATAGCGCCTAATTTTTGGACAATGAGCGAATCGAAAGGTTTACCCGAGGCATTTTCAAGCAAATGCGCCAGCAGGCCTATGCCGGTGTGCGAGTAAACAAACTGTTTGCTGTTTTTCTTTTTAAAAACAGCCGATGTTGGGCGGTAGTGAAGGAGAAAACGGTATAAATCGGTAAGTTGATAATTGCCGTAGGTGTCTTCCGGTTGAATTAAAGTAGCCGGTAAATTGTAAGGTGTTTTAGGAAGCAGGGCAGTATGGGTAGCCAGTTTTTTAAGAGTTACCGATGAAAGGTACGGGTTGGCTGCTACCGAGTCGGGCAGGTAACGGGTAATGGTATCGTTTACAGAAATTTGCTTTTCGTTATCCATAACTGCCATAACCGAAGTGGTAATAACCTTGCTGACCGAACCAAGCAGAAACAGCGTACTGCTATCGGGCGGCTGCGGCAAGCGCCCCGAAATTTTACCGTAGTAGTATTGGTAAACATAGGTTCCATCAATAATGCCTATAGCTATTCCGTAAGAAATATCATTGGGCTTTACGTAGTTTTGCACTACCTTGTCGCAAAGTTGTTGCAGTGCTTTGCTGGGTTGCGCATGCATTTGTACCGCAAAACCGGTTGGCGGCAAAACCAGCATCAGCAGGTAAAAACAGGTTTTACTGCAAAGCAGTTGAATTTGCCGGGTTGGTATGGTTGCCATAGTTTACTTTAAAGCAATGCTAACTTGTTTTTTTATAATTTAAGATTGCCCATGCATTAAATACCACCGCAAAACAGGCAATTATGGTTAAATGCTGTTGTATATGTACAAATTTACTGCCTTTTAGCAATACCATGCGCATTACATCTACAAAATAAGAAACGGGGTTAAACCAGGTAATTACCTGTGCCCAATACGGCATACTGCTAATGGGTGTGTAAATGCCGCCCATTAAAATAAAGATAATCATGAAGAAAAAAGCAACAAACATGGCTTGTTGCTGTGTATCGGCGAAGGTAGAAATGAGTAGCCCGATGCCAAGCACAGCCAGCAGATAGACCGAAGCAAAAGCATAAATTAACCCGATGTTGCCAACCGGTATAATGTTATAGGCTAATCTGCCTACCAACAATCCAAGAGTAAGCACTATCATGCCCAAAATCCAGAACGGTATAAGTTTGCCCAGTATGAACTGTGTTTTGTGTATGGGCGTTACATTTATTTGCTCAATAGTGCCAATTTCTTTTTCGCGTACTATGTTAAGGGCAGTTAAAAAACTGCCAACCATGGTTAACAGCACCGCCAATATACCCGGAACCATAAACAATGCGTATTTCATGTGCGGGTTGTACCAGTTTGAGCCGCTGATGCTTATGATGGGCATTGGACTAAAGCGGGGTATTTGCAGCCAGTCTTTGCGCACTTCTTCGGTAAACATTCTGATTATGGTAGCCGAATAAGTGCCTGCAACGGCGGCTTTTGCACCGTTTACCGCATTTATCGATACCATTAAACTGCTTTTGTTTTCCTTTACCAATTGTTTTTCAAAACCGGCAGGAATGGTTACTACCAAGTCGGCAGTTTCATTTTCTAATGTTTTAAGGGCTTGCCGGTAGCTGGTTGAGTAGTCGGTAAGTCTAAAGTACCCCGATGCGGTAAACTTGTCAATAAGCAGACGCGAGTAGGGTGTATGGTCATGGTCAACTACGCTCAGTGAAATGTTTTTGATTTCATAATCGGCAGCAAGGGGCAGCAGGAGCAATTGCACCACCGGCATTACAAAAATAAGCCTTACAATGGCGGGGTCTCTGAAAATTTGCAGAAACTCTTTTTGCAATAAAAAAAACAGGGTTCTCATGCCAGCCGAATTTTAAAGTTTTTAAGCGCCACCAGCAAAAAGAAGAGCGTCATTCCAGTCAAAATGGCGGTTTCTCGCCATACATAATCAAAGCCAAGTCCTTTTATCATGATAGATTTGGCAATATAGTAAAACCATTTTGAGGGCACAATATTGGAGATAACCTGCAAAGGTTTGGGCATGTTTTCTACCGGAAACATATAACCGCCAAACATTACTGTGGGCAGCATAAAGCCCATAAGCGAAATTAGCATGGCCGCCTGCTGTGTTTGCACCATGTTTGAAATCATAAGCCCCAGCGAAATGGTGGTAAAAATAAACAACATGCTTTCTGCCAGCAACAACGCCAGGTTGCCTTTTACGGGTAATCCCAGCACAAAAACGCTAAGGGCTATAATGGAGCAAACATTAATAAAGGATAGAAAAAAATAGGGCACCGCTTTTGATACAATAACCATCATGGGTTTTGCCGGCGATACCAACAATACTTCCATAGAACCCAGTTCTTTCTCTCGAACAATGGCGATAGAGGTCATCATAGCCGAAATGAGCAGCAAAATCATAGACATAACCCCCGGCACAAAATTGTAGGCCGCTTTTAGCTGCGGATTATAAATCATTTGTATGGTGGTGGTAATGGTATAGGGTATTTGTTGGTTTTGCCACAGTTGGCTTTGATAGTCGGCTATTATGGCAGATATGTAACTGTACAGTACATTGGCCACATTGGGGTCAGAGGCATCGGCTATAATCTGTACCGGAGCCGAATTGGTATGCAGCAATTGATCCTGAAAATCTTGCGGAAAGACGACCACCATGTTTATTTTTCCGCTTTCAAACGCATTTTCAATACTGCTGTAACTGTTCAGGTTTTCCTGTATGTCGAAATAATTGCTTGCAGACAGTTTTTGCGTAATGGCTAAACTGGCATCGTCTTTAGCAAAATCAAGCACTGCCAGCCGGGCGTTGTTTATTTCGTTAGACAGTGCAAAGCCGAAAAGCAAAATAAGCACCACGGGCATGGCAAACAAGATAAGCAGCGAGCGTTTGTCGCGCCAAATATGGTAAAACTCTTTCCGAACAAAAACCACAAACTGGTACATAGGCAATTATTACCTCCCACTACAGAATTTACCTCAAAGGTAATCTTAATGGCGCAAAATTGCTTTTTTTTAGGTTTATTGTCAATAGAACAGCATTATTGGTGGGGTATTTGGGGTAAAATGGCAGGAACGGTGCTTATCAGTGCAACATTTAATTCGTTTCTGTTTATTTTTTATCAAAAAAAATTAAACAAACTTGCGCCATCGCTGTTATTAGCGTGTATTAACAATTACATTTTCAATTTTTTCAGAAAATTTTGAAAGTTATTGTCTCATTTCGAAACTAAATTATCGGGTTTTACAGTTTATTTACGTAAAATTTGCAAACCGAAAGAATACTTCCAAACTTTTACCCCTTTCGCAAATTAAACACGGTAAAATGGTCGGCAAAACATAAGTTGCATTAAATTTGCCGGTTAATATCACTAAGCAAAGCAACAGGTACTTTAAATCAAGGAAGTTAACTTCGGAGCATTAGTTCTATAGCAAACCCGTAACAGTTTCGGGTATAAATGTTGCTCCTGTTTATTCCTGACAGAAATCTATCCCACTAAACAAAAATTTTCAGCAAATTAACCTTAGCGGCATGAGAA
>NBMY01000087.1 GCA_002212985.1 Sphingobacteriales bacterium TSM_CSS | reverse complement strand
CCGCGCCGGTGTATGGGCGTACCTGTAAGGTTGTGTATAAAGGTGTTTTCGGTAAGAGGATATTTGAAAAAGCCGCGCATTTGCACAATACCTATTTGTTCGCCAAATATATCAAAATTGCCCGGAAACAAAGCGTTGGCTTCAAATCGGCAACCGGTGATGAGGCTGTGGTTTCGGGGTTTAAAAGCAAAGAAGTACAGCCCTATTTCGTTGTTTTCAAAATTTGAATTGCGGGCTATGACCATACCGCCGGTATTGGCGTAAATGTTGCTTATTGGTATGGCAGTAAAATCAACCGCAGCATTGGCAACGGCAATTTTAGCCTGTTTAATTGTGGCATTTTCAAGATAAACCATTCCGGTATTGGGGTCGTACATGGTATTGGGGTCGGCGGTGGTAGGGTCTATCTGATGCGGCAGATTAGGTGTACCGTGTGCTTGTATGCCTTGCCAGAAATCATCGGCACAGTTATCGCCTTGCAAAGTGGCGTTTTCTATGCGCAGTATGCCGCCTTTTTCTACTATAAATTTAGTGTTTTGCCCTACCATGTATAGGTTGGTTTCTTTTATAGTGAGGGTTTTACCAGTGGGTATTATAATGGTGCCGGCAAGGCGGAGGTTGGCGGTTGCGCTGCCCCAGGTTTCGTTGCCGGCGGCATCTTGCTGGTCTAAGGGTGTAGCCATAGCTCCTACGGTGTAGTTGCCGCCAAAATCGGCAGGTGCAATATCATCTGCCAAAACTTCGTACTGTGCTTGTGCGGTGCAGCCGTTGGCATCGGTAACGGTAACGGAGTAGATGCCGGGGGTAGCAACTACAATATCGGGAGTGGTTTCACCGGTACTCCATAGGTAGGTTGTACCGCCGGAGGCAGTGAGCATAACAGTACATATATCGGGTAGCATATTTATTTGAGGGTTGGGTGGTTCAAATAGTGCAACGGTGGTAGCGGCGGTGGCGGTGCAGCCGTTGGCATCGGTTAGTGTTACGGAGTATGCACCGGGAGCAGCGGGAAAAAACGTAGTTTCGGCAGCTTCTGTAGTTATCAAGCCGGTTGACCATTCCCATTGACTGACATTTGCCGTTGTAGTGGCTGTAATAGCATCTCCACTGCAAATTGTTTGGTTGTAGGGTTGTTGTATATTTGGTGCATCAAAATTAAGTGTAAAACTTTCCCAATTATAGCAATATATATATTCATTGTCGTTTTCAATAAGAACAATGTAATAGGTTCCGGATTCGGTAAGTGTTTTGGTAAGTGTGCAAGGCCATTGGCAAGATGGCAAAATTGGACTGCCATATAAATATTCGGGAACAATTTGCAGAGTAGTACCCGAAATTTGTGGTTCGCCCAAAGTGGGAGTAATGGTTACTATTGCCGTACATTCAGTTGTGTATGAAACAGTGTAGTCATAACTGTTTGAAAAATCTGTTGTAACCGCATAAACCTGAGATGCGGTATTTCCGTTTCCATCAGTTACAACAACCTGATAAGAGCCAATCTGTGCTGCTATAACTCCGGTAATAATATCAGCAAATGGAAAAACGGACAGGGCACTAGCGTTCCATATCGTTTCGGGGGCATCAAACCAATTTACGTTATTTCCAAAATTATCTTCCCAAACAACGGTGTAGGGTGGGCAACCTCCATAAGGAACTGCATATAATAGTTGCCCCGATCCACAAACATAAATACTTGAAACAATATCTACATCAAGCGGCAATATATAGTCAGCATTGACAATGGGATTAAAATCTGTACACTGTTCCGCCCCTGGTTCTGCCATAAATTGAAATACAAAATTATCTTGTTGTTCACCGTTCCAACTAACTGCACATTGATAATCCGAAGCGTCATTGCTACAAGATGCTCCTCCTGAATAGTAAAAGTCAATACATGCTATAACCCATGCGGCATTGGAACAAGAAGTTATAGTGTATTCATACATCATGTTAGTTGGAACTAAAAAGCTAAAGCCCGGACCATATTCATTACCCCAAAATGTTAAAGGAAGTAATTGCTCCTCTAATGATGTAAAATCTTCTGAGTAAAAAGAAAGGCTAATATCAATATTCACCAAACAACCGTTATGCAAATATCCGCTCAATGTTTCAAGATTTAATTCTACCTCAATAACACTTCCATCAGCCGGATTAGGGGTAAAATCAATATTAAATGTAGGCAACTCTTCTGCTTTTAAAATTATTGGGTTAACATTCAAAACAATCCCTGCAAAACAAAGCATAATACTTGTTAATTTAATTTTGAGTTTAAGGTATTTAAAGAAACCTTTGCTATAAATCTTGCTGTTGCACTCGCTGCCGCTACTGCTGCAGGGGGGGGCAGGAATCTACATAAAAGTATTGTGTTTTCATAGTGTTGTTAATTTTTTGGTTATCAAAATTAATCATTTTTACAAAAATAACCCATTCTTTTCAAAAAAGCAATGCCTGTGCAACCATATTTTTACCCACTTTATGTAATCTATTTATAATCATAGGATTGATTAACGCTTAAATAAACTCACTAATGGGCAAGGGTATTTTATTGCACTACATATTTGGCAAACACTGTTTTAAAGACGCTGCTATTTATCGGCAGGGAGTTTGGGTGGAGGTAAAACAGAGTGAGCAGGAATATTTGTATTTAGAAACTATTTTTGACTTAAACCGGCTTTAAAAATTATATTGTATTGCTGTTGGTTAATTCTAATTTCATTAAAACATCTTGCTGCACATCTTGTCCAAGTGTAAAAGAATGGCTGCCAAATACAATAAAGCCGTTTTTTGGGTAAAAGTCTATAGCCCGGCTGTTTTTTTCCTATACGCCCAATCAAATACAGGCAATTTTTGTAACTTTGCCTCAGCCAATTTAACCAATTCATGAATCAGGTAAAATCGTTGGTCATTACCGGTTTCGGAATCAACTGCGAGGAAGAAACCAACGCCGCCTATCTGCTGGCAGGCGCACAATCTGAAATAGTGCATTTAAACGACATTTTGATCAAGGGCTTTGATATTCATGCCTTTGACATTGTAAATTTTCCGGGCGGTTTTTCGTTTGGCGATGATATTTCATCGGGCAAGGTGCTGGCCAACAAAATAAAGTACAAACAACTATCGTCGGGTACAACCCTGTTTCAGGAACTCTTGCGTTTTCTGTCATCGGGCAAATTTATTTTTGGCGCCTGCAACGGGTTTCAGGTATTGGTAAAATTAGGGTTGCTGCCCAACATTAACGGCTTGGCCGACCAGGAAGTTACGCTCATGCGCAATAATTCGGGCAAATATGAAGACCGTTGGGTAACCTGCCGTGTTACTGCCGGCACCCATACGCCATTCCTTAAAGGCATTGACCGAATTGCCCTGCCCGTGCGCCACGGCGAAGGTAAATTAGTTATAAAAAACGAAGCCATCAGGCAGCAAATTATTGACCAAAAACTCAACTGCCTTAGCTACTGCGATGAACAGGGCAACCCAACCGATGTGTATCCCATGAACCCCAACGGCGCCGAACTAAACTGCGCCGGACTTACCAACCCTACCGGGCAGGTTTTTGGGTTAATGCCACACCCCGAAGCATACCTTTCTTTATACAACCACCCCAACTGGGGGCAAAAAAAACGGCAAAACCCACGCATTTCGGAAGAAGGTGAAGGACTGGCTATTTTTAAAAACATCGTTCACCATATTGCTAATACCAAAATCGCTGCCATTGCACCAAGCGGCGCTATCACCACTTAATACTTTTTTGCTTAAATTTTATCTGCCTCTTTTATGCAACTTACCATACGCCGCGCCCTTATAAGCGTTTCAGATAAAACCCACCTGCTGCCACTGGCAAATACCTTAAAATACTGGGGGTGCGAAATTATTTCTACCGGCGGAACAGGAAAAGCGCTCAAAGAAGCAGGCATTTCTTATACCGACATCAGCCATGTTACCGGCAACCCCGAAGCCTTTGGCGGAAGAATGAAAACCATTTCATTTAACATAGAATCGGCTTTGCTCTACGACCGCGACCGCGATGCCGACGAAGCCGCTCAACTGGGCATTGCGCCTATTGACATGGTGGTGTGCAACCTCTACCCGTTTCAGAAAGTGCTGGAAGCTGGCGCCGATTTTGACACCCTCATTGAAAATATAGATATTGGCGGACCAACCATGGTGCGCGCCGGAGCTAAAAATTTTAAATCGGTAGCCGTTATTACCGATGTAGAAGATTACCCCGATATTATTGCCGAACTAAACGAAAACAACGGCCGCCTAAGCTACCCCACCCGAAAAAAGCTGATGCGCAAAGCCTTTAACCATACCGCCGACTACGATGCCCTTATTGCTACAGCCATGGATAAAGCAGACGGACAACACTCCCTGCGAATGGCTTTTAGCGGGGGTAAAACGCTGCGCTACGGAGAAAACTCGCACCAACAAGCCATTTTTTACCGCAATAATAGTGCTGCCCACTCCCTCTACGATATGCGGGTACTGCACGGCAAAGAACTGTCGTTTAACAATATTATGGACATTCATGCCGCGGTAGAAACCGTGCGCGCCCTTAACCCCAAACGGCAGGGCTGTGCCATAGTAAAACACAATAACCCTTGCGGGCTGTGCGAAAGCAGCCGCCAAACCACCGCGCTGGAATTGGCCTGGGAAGGCGATGCCATTTCTGCTTTCGGTTCTATTATTGCCTTTAACCAGCCTTTGCAGCGCGAAACCGTTTCCTTCCTCCAATTAGATAATGCCGATAAAAGTAAACGCAAGTTTGTAGAGGTCATTATTGCCCCGCAAATAGAACCCGATGCCCTGCAATACCTGCAACAACACAAAGATTTGCGCGTAATAGAACTGGATATTGCCGCACAGCCGGCACCAAAAGACCTGCGCTTTTTGGGCGATTCTTTGCTGGTGCAGGATGCCGACCAGGCTTTGTTTTCAAAATTTGAAACCGTAACCACCGCACATTCCGATTTAACCGAATTAGAATCGCTTGCGGCCTTCGGGTTAAAAGCCATCAGCAATATCAAATCAAACTCCATAGTGTTGGTGCGCGAGGTAAAGGGCAGTTTTCAGTTATTGGGCATGGGTGCCGGGCAACCCAACCGGCTGGTTTCTACCCGCCTTGCGCTGGAAAAAGCAGCCGAAAACCTGCTCAGAACCTATACCGGACACGTAAATGATGCCAATGATTATGTAAAAGCTGCTATTGGCGAAAGTGTGCTGGTATCTGATGCCTTTTTTCCGTTTGAAGACAATGTTGAACTTGCCGCGCTACACGGGGTAAAAACCATTATACAACCCGGCGGCTCCATACGCGATAAACACGTCATTACCAAATGTAACGAACTTGGCATTGCTATGGTGTTTACCGGTTTGCGGCACTTTAAACATTAAACTTAAAGGCATTGTTATTGCATAATTTATTACATCAGTAATTGCGTTCTTTGCGGATTTATGTTTCACCGCAAGGGGCGCAAAGGGTTTTGCAAAGACCGCTATTGTATTTGTTAAGAAAAAAATCCTTGCGTTCTTAGCGCATTGCTTAGCGCTCTTAGCGGTTTTATATTTTACCGCAAGGTTCACAAAGGGTTTCGCAAAGGGCGCTATGGAAAGGGGTAGAATTGATCCTTAAACCAACAAAATGCTGCCTTTGCGTATGGCTAAGTTGTTGCCATTAAACTTCCACTTCCCACCTCATTTTTTGGCAAATTTGCTCAAAGGGCGCTTGCAATGGAGCTTGTATGGTTATATTTTCGTTGGTAAAAGGGTGGGTAAATACCAGTTTTCGGGCGTGAAGCAATAAGGCGGAACAGCCAAGTTCATCTCTGAAAAAATGGTTGTGGCGGTAATCGCCGTGTTTCAGGTCATTTATAACCGGGTGGTTGATGCGGTTAAAATGCCTCCTTATCTGGTGCATTCGGCCGGTTAGCGGCTGTACCGCTACCAAAGAATAACGGGCCGTTGGATAAGGTCCTACGGCATAGGGCAGTTCTGCCATAGCCAACCGCTGGTACAGGGTTGTTGCCTGCCGGGCAGGTAAATTGCTGTTGCCTTGCTCCAATGGAATATCAATGGTGCCGCTTTGGGGGGCAAAGCCGCGCACTATGGCAAGGTAATGCTTTTGCACCTGTCTGTTTTCAAAACAGGCGTTTAACAAAGCGAGTGCCGATGGTGAGAAAGCAAATACCAATACGCCGGAGGTTCCTCGGTCTAAGCGGTGAACCGGGTACACCTGCCTGCCGGTTTGGTTTCGAACCATTTGAAGGGCAAATTCGGTAGCATCGGCGGCAATTCGGGTTTTGTGTACCAGCAGTCCGTTGGGTTTGTTAACCGCCACATAAAACTCATCAGAAAACAAAACAGACAAAGCCATTTACCGGTAATTAACATTACAAAAAACAATACCGGTCTGCATAATTTCTGTATGCAAACCGGCATTAAGTTTGTTTAAAATTGATTCTTGCCGCAGTGGGCAACCTTAGTTATTGGTTTCGGTAACAGAAACGGTACCGGTGGTGCCACTATTCCATTGTACTACAATGCTATTGGTGCCTTGCCCTGAAATAATGGTGCCGTTTGCCGATACTGTCCAGGTATAAGTGTTGCCGGAAGTAAGCGGTACGGTATAGGTTTGCTGAACGGTGGCACAGGCATCGGCCACCCCGTTAATAACCGGTACTGGCGTGGTTTCAACCGTTACGTTTAAGGTGCGCGAAGTACCATTTCCGCAGGTATTGGAAGGAACAACGGTAAGCACATAGCTGCCTGCGGTATTCCAGTCAACCGAGGCGCTATTGCCCGAAGGCGTAACTGTTCCGCCTCCCGAAACCGACCAGGAATAAGTTACTCCGCTTACATTGGTAACACTGTAACTTGCCACTACATCTTCGGTACAGGCAAAAGCGGTACCGGTAATGGCCGACGGCTGTACCGGAACGGTATTAACCGTAACCGGTGAACTTCGCAGGGTACCGTTTCCGCAGGCATTTGACGGCGTTACCGATAAAGTTTGTGCGCCCGAACCGGTCCAGTTAACACTTACCGAATTGGTTCCCTGCCCCGATGCAATGGTGCCGCCGGTAACCGTCCAGGTATAGGTTATGCCCGAAACAGAAGTTACGGAATAAGCTGCACTGCCAATACAGGGAGCTAAATTGCCCGAAATAACACTTGGCTGTGCCGGAACGGTTCCTACCGTAACCGATAGTGTTCTTGCAGTACCATTGCCGCAGGTGTTGGATGGCGTAACTGTAAGCGTTTGCGAACCGGTACCGGTCCAGTTAACACTTACCGAGTTGGTTCCCTGCCCCGATGCAATGGTGCCGCCGGTAACCGACCAGTTATAACTAACACCGCCGGTATTGGTAACAGAATAAGCCTGCGTTTCGAGGCATGGGGCAGTAGTACCGGCAATAGTTGTGGGTTGTGCGGGAACGTTGCCAATATTTACGGTAAAAGTGGCCGATCCGGTACAAGACTGGGCATTGAGCAAAGTGGTGCTTCCCGGCCATCCTGCCATCAGCAACAACACAAAGCCACCAATGCCGGCGACCAAATTTATTTTCATATTTTAAACGGTTTTAGTTATTACCACCAAGGAACTTATGTTTAATCATGTCCAAAAATTCGCGCACTTTTGGGTCGTGGTCATCCCATTTGTAATCGTAGCGCAGGTTCAGGTTTACGTAGGTAAGAGCTTCAATATAGCCTTTTGCATTTGCCAGGTCGTCAATGGCAATGTTGTAAGACTCTTCATCGCCGCCAAAGAGGTGATTAATGTAATCAATGCGTTGGTTGTGTCCTATGGCAAATTCAGTAGCTCCCGATTTGGTGGCAAATTTATCGGCTATGGTTTTATCATTTTGTTTATTGCCCAAAACGTCATTTAACTCCATGGCAACGGTTTCCTGCTCCGATTCTTCCTCTTCTTCCTGTTTCAGAAGATTGGCTTTTTGAAAATCGGTAAGAATTTGAGTTTTAACCGATCCTTCATCGTCCATAATTACCTCTTCCTCCACTTCTTCCTGCACTTTTCTGGTCATCATATTGCCCAAATCTTGTGCAAAAGACTGGTCAATTTGTCCGGTGGGCACAACATCTTCTACAAACTGCTCGTGCAGCACCATAACAGGCTGAGGCTCGGGTTCGGGTGGCGGCACTACAACCGGCTCCGGCAGAGGCACTACAACCGGCTCCGGTTCAGGTTCGGGTTCCGGTTCGGGAATGATAATGGGTTCGGGTTCAGCAACCGGTTCGGGTTCGGGTAAATCAATTATTTCGGGTTCGGGTGGCGTTTCGTTCATTACTTTTTCCTTAACCACCTGTTCCCGTTTTTGGAGCGGATGCTCGTCGGCAATTAAGGGAGCATCTTGTTTTAAGGAAAGTTCTACTTCTACCAACCCGTCGTAGAGTTCGGTAACGTATTTTTTGAGCAGGGCCAGTTCCAGTTTTTGCATATTTTCCTCGCGCTTTCGAATGTTGCGGTAGAGGTAATTGATTTTTTCAATGGTAACTGCCAAACGGTTAATCAACTTTTTGTCCATATAAATTGATTTTAAAAAAATTTAGTAATTTCAAGTCCTTGTTTTCACCCCTGCGTATTGGCAAAAGTATTTTTAATATTGCACAAAAACACGGTTTAGGGCAAAACAAGGCCTTATTTTTACAATTACATGAGTTAAAAGGTATAAATTGGGGTAATTTTTACAAAATTAAGGTTTTGTTTACAAGATTTGGTATAAATGTAGTAATTTTAGCGGTGAAACAAGCGGTAACCGAAAAAAATGTTTTTAGAACCACAGGTAAAAAAAGGATGGATAGAGGTAATATGCGGCTCTATGTTTTCGGGTAAAACCGAAGAGCTTATCCGGCGGCTACGCCGTGCTGCCATTGCCAATCAGCGGGTAGTTATTTGCAAACCGGCCTTAGATACTCGTTATGACATCAGCAATATTGTTTCGCATGATTCCAGTATGCTGCAATCTGTTCCCATTGCACACTCTTCTGAAATACTGGAGCTTGCTGCTACATCTGGCGCCGAAGTGGTGGGTGTTGATGAGGTTCAGTTTTTTGATGAGCAGTTGCCTTTGGTATGTGAGCAATTGGCATTGCAGGGTATAAGGGTTATTTTAGCCGGGCTTGATATGGATTATTTGGGCAAGCCGTTTGGCACCATGCCTTACCTGCTATCTGTAGCCGAATACATTACCAAACTTCATGCAATATGCATGGTTTGCGGCAATTTGGCCAGCCACTCCTATCGAAAGGAGGCCAGTGAAGAGCAGGTTTTATTGGGCGCTAAAGATTTGTACGAACCGCGGTGCCGTATTTGCTACCACCAGCATGTATAATTTTTTCACGAATTCAGGTTGAGCAGGTATAACTGTCCCGATGCGGCAAGGCAAACTAAGCCGGCATTGGTAAGATACAGTTCATCATGGTCGGTGAGGCAGGGGCAGTCTGTTTGCTGCAACACTGCCCCGTCTTCGGTTCGGCGAATGAGCAGTTGGTTGTCGGCAGGTTCAAAAATAATGCCATGGTTGTTGCCTGTTTGGCGGAGGGCAAATTTTTTCACTATTCCGTTCTGTTGGGGCAGGGTTTGAAGGGGGTGAACCTGTAGGTTATGGATGCCAAAATAAGCCGTTTGCAGGGTGGTTTCGCCGTTAGCATTGTCCGATTTCAAGAGCATCATGCCTATATTGTGCTGCAGGTACAGGTTGTGAAGCGCATAATTGCAGCCGGCAGCAGATAAAAATTGCCCCGAAGGGTAAAAAACAAACAATTTACCGCCTGTATTTTGCCACATAGCCCCGTTTGCCACGGTTATTCCGGGGCCAAATACCGGCGTTTGCAAGGTTTGCAGGCAGCCGTTGTTTGCAGAATCTAACCAAATGGTTTTGAGCATGCTATCTTCTACCACAGACAGCATGTTGTTGTATTGCACAAACCGGCAACCCTCCTGCAGAGTAATATTAGAAACGGGATGCAGGTTTAAACCGGGCGTGAGCAGGTGCAACCGGTTATGTTGTTCGGCCACAAGGTTGTGGTTGCCGGCAAAAAGTCTTCGGGCAATATGGCGAGGGTAATGAGCTTGCAAAACGGCAATCCCCTTCCGGCTCATATCATACACAATAAACCGGGTATTGGTGGTAACAAGCAGCCGGTTTGGCAAACAAAAAATGTCTTCAATAAATTCATTGCCGGCAGGTTGTAAAATGGTTTGTATTTTAAGGGCGCTTGGGGGCACAAGTACCGGCGGAAGTTTTTGAAAATTCGGCTGCGTGGTACTTTGTGCAAGGTTGTGCAATTGCAACGGAGTTCTTGCGGCATACATAAATATGGCTTCAAATTGTTTTTGGAGGGACTTATCGGTTAAAGGTTGGTAGCATTTGGGTAAAACAAGTTGCTTATCGGGGGCAAATAGCGGCAGTTGCTGAATCATTCGGTCTTTAAGGGTGGTAAACTTGGGGTGGGTGCCCTTGTATGGGTGCGCATATGTAAGCAGTTGGAAAATAAGTACCGCCAGAGCAAAGTAATCGGTTTGGCGGCTTACCCCGCCGCCGTAGTAATAATCTCTTATTTCGTTGAGCAGGATTCCCGAATGCGGTTTTGCCGAGGTTTCGTAAGAGTCAACGTCTATC
This sequence comes from Sphingobacteriales bacterium TSM_CSS, assembly GCA_002212985.1. GTDB lineage: Bacteria > Bacteroidota > Bacteroidia > Chitinophagales > UBA2359 > UBA2359. Next base: position 24,603 of record NBMY01000087.1, on the reverse strand, counting down.
AGTTTAACCTCGCCTTGCTGGTTTACCAAAATGTTCAGTGCACTTAAATCGCCAATTACCAATCCATGGTTATGGGCATGATCCATAGCCTGTGCTATTTGCGCAGCTATATGCAATTTTCGGGCATAGGTTACGCCGTTTTTCCGGCAGTAAGGTTCGCTAAAAAAGGCATTCAGCGGCTCAAAACCGGCAGGCAGCAAGGGCATGGTAAAACCCACTACCGTTCCGCCGGGTTTGTCGTAGAGCAACTCCTTCGGTTTTACAAAAACAGTATCGTTTAAAACCGACAAAGCGCTCAATTGCTGCGGGGTTATGGCCTGCTGCCTGTCGAAATAAACTTTTGCTACCATGCCGGGGAGTTCCGAAAGTAACAGAATACGCCCCTCTCCTCCCCTGTTTAGTTCGGCATGATCGCACAGTTCAATCTGCATTCCGTTTTCTGTAAATGCTTTCATGGCTTGATTTTGTTAAGAATTAACCCGGTTTATTATCTTTATAACTGCCACGTCATCGGCAGGCAATAGCCCATGTTTGCTGTACAAGAGGTTGCACTTGCGCGATAACATGCTTTGCGTGGTTTGCAGACCGTTGTCTTTTAGCAAATAGGTTATAACCGGTTCATTGCTTGCCGGTGCGGGCATTTGCTGTGAAGAGGTAAAACTCAATATTCCATCGGTAGCAATGGCAAATTGGGTAAAGCCGGTTTGCTGAAAAACCTGCTTAAACAGGTAATATGTTTGTTCTTCTTTGGATTTATGTAAATGGTAGGCTGGGTAATCGGGAGTGTTTTGGTGGTTTAATTCGGTTACATCCCCGTCAATGGCAATAACCCCATCGCCAAGAGCGGCTATCCATACGGTATTGCGGTAAACAACTGCCAGTAAAAGAGTAGCCAGTATTTCGCCGGTTTCAAGGCAAAGCGCTTGTTTTACCGTTAAGAGTTCCTGCATAAACTGCTGCAAGATAAAGCCGCCTGTTCCGGAGGCTGAAGCTGGCAAATAAGGCAACATGGAATTAACTATTTTGCCTATTATTTTAACCGTTAATGCTGATGCAAAATGCGAATTACTGCCTCCCGAACAACCATCGGAAACCACAGCCACGGTTAACCCGGGCAGTGGCTGCCAGAAACCGGCGGCATCTTCGCAATACAGTTTATGTTCAAAACCTCTCTGAACTGTAGAATAAATATTCATTTTTATTTTAAGTTTTAAAGCGGCGGGCAGGGGGAACTGCCCGCCGAGGGCAATAACAATGTTAAAAGGTAATGGGAGCATTGGCAGCCGCACTCGAAACAGAACGGCTTATAAAGCCAATCATGCGTTTAATTTCGGCACCCGAAGTGCCAACTTTTGCCAAATGCTGAATGCCCATTTCTCTTTGCGCCAGCCCGAAAGATGCGGCATTGCCTACGCCAAACAATACACTTACAAAAGAAAAGGCATTTCGCTCGTTTGCCAGCACCTGTTGCAGGGTATTTTTAACTTCACCGGCACCATGTACCGAACTATTGTCTTCGCCGTCGGTAATAATAAACAGCAGGGTTTTGGTGTTTACACCCGATGCCTCCAGATTGTTCCGATAATCGAGTGCCATTTTTAACCCCTGCAAAGCAGCATCGTACAGAGCAGTACCGCCACCGGTTGGTTTAAATAAGAAAGATGGCAACTGCGCTACGGGCTGAAACCCGCTTTTTACCTTAACTTTTTCGCAAAATTCCACAACCGAAACCAGCAGACGGTCGGCTATATGTGATTGTTGCATGGCAGTGGTAAAATCATTAAGGGCATGGTTAAGCTCATTTATGTAACCGGCCACCGAAGGCGAAACATCTACTACCAACACAGCATTTACGGTTTCGTCAACCTGTATGTCTTCTGGATTAAAATTGTTGTAGCTGAGGTTAAAATCAACGTCGTTAAAATTAAAGTTTTGCATACTTTTTAAAATTTTACAGTAAATTAATTTTGAAAAGGAAGAAGCAGCATAAAAGGCTGTTCAAAAACCGCAGAGGCAAAGGCATTTCAGCACAGGGCCTTACCCCTGCGGCATAGTAAATAAATTACATTAAAAAAGGCGAAACTGCAAGTGCAGGTGTTAATCCAACACTATATCGGCGGCTTTGGAAAAGATAATACCCTGTTTACGGGCCGCTTCGTAAATAGGCTGCCCTAAGTGCCCCAAACCCGGCACATCAGACATAATGTCTTCTATTACTACCAGTTTTTTTGCCAGGGTGGGCGCATAATCCATAGCTTGTTTCAGACTGGTGGCCACACAATGCGATTTTGCTTCGCCGGCTAAGAAAACATGCTGGTAGTTTTCGAGGGTATGAATTAAGTTTTGGTTGAGTTGGGTTTCAGGACGGTCGGGAACCGGTATTTGTGCCATAAAAATACCAAAATGTTCGGTAAGGGGGTAAGTGCCTTTGGTTACGGCCTGATACCATTTTCCGGCTCGGGTCCAGCTTACAAGCGCGCTCATCAGTTCGTCGTGCAACGAAGCACCTTTTGACCCGATAAGGCAATGTTCGGGCCAAATAAAGTGGGGAAACTGCCCTTGTGATTCCAGTTCGGCAACATACTTAATAGCTTCATTGGGCGAGAAACGGGGTGTCCATTTACCGGCATGAATATCGGCTAAGGTAATTTGGGTAAACGGCGGCGGAAAATTACCGTCTTTATCCATCCAAAAACCAGGGTGCGAAATGTCGTTTACCGGGTGCGAGTCGAGGGTAACACAAATGTGGTCAATAAAGCGGCTGTTTTTCAGAATAAAGTCGTGCAGTTTTACCATGTCTTTTTCGGCTCCGGGCACATACAAGGCACCGTTAGGGTGGCAAAAATCGTACTGCGCATCAATTACCAAAAGTGCATTTTTCTTTCTCATAGCTGTAAATTTTTGTGCTGTTTTTTTTAGTGTATTAATTACACTTAGCTAAACCAAATGTTTTACATTTTAGTTCGTGTATTTTTTACACTTTTTAAATTTTTTATTTCTTAAAATTTAAATAGCTGGTTATCAATTATTTAAGAAAAACTGTCTGCTACAAGGGTTTGGTAAATTGTTTTTCTATTTTGTTATTCAACTGCAATTAAGGCTAAACCCGCCCCCAAATTTGCATAAAACTAACCCCTTTTAAGGTAACAGAACAGTTGTTTTCTGTTCATTAAGGCGGTTCTTGCGCATGGGCAAAACAAAATAAGCCGGGTTTATGGTGTGCTTTCGCACATAAACACTACCTTTGTGACTTATTTGCCTGCATATGCAAAGCGCACTAAAATTACTGCAAACGATGGCTGTTGCAACAGCCTGTATATGGATGGTTGCCTGCAACGTATCTGATGAAGGTACAACAGTTTCAAAAAACAGCAAATCCCAAAAATTGAAGCCTGCCGGAAAAACGGAAACAGCACTGCAAGAGCAGGAATATAAAGATCTTACTCCTGAAAGTGATGCTGCTTCTAATGCTCCTGCCGATTCAAGTCTGGCAACTGCCAACATGCCTGATGATATCACTACAGCAACAACCACGCATTCGGGAGAAAAAACACCCGGGGCAAACGGTCATGCTGCAACCATAAAAAAAGATTTGGGCAACGGAGTCAATTTGGCAGAGCAAGAGGCAGATAACCCCATGCGTGCTACTGCATCAAGAGATAAGGCTTCAGGCTCCCCGGCCAATAAGGCGGTGATGACTTTTGAAAATACCAGTTATGATTTTGGTTCCATTGTAACCGGTGCCAAGGTACAGCATGAGTTTAAATTTACCAACACCGGCGCTGCCCCGCTTATTATACATGATGCCAACAGCAGTTGCGGCTGTACCATTCCCCAAATACCCATGGAACCAATAGCACCCGGCGAAACCAGTTCAATTTTGGTCAAATACGACAGTACCGGCAAAATTGGCTCCCAAACCAAAACCGTTACCATTCAAACCAATGCAAGCCCCGCCACTTACCACGTAGTGCTGAAAGGGCTGGTGCTTACCGAAAATATGCTGAAAGAGGAAGAACCCAAAGAAACGGGCGAGTAATGCCAACCTATTAAAATATACAAAGATAAACATTTCGACCGTTTATGCACTGCTGCCATTTCAGGCGTTTCACACTATCTTCGCCCCTTTCCGTGTGGTAAATTTAAGATCATTTCAAAATGGCAGCACCACAATACGCAGCATCGTTTTTATATTCCCCACCTAACCTTCTTCGGCTTATTTCAAAGGTTTATAGTTAAGACAAACCACTTGCCCAAATCTGCGGGTTAACTTATTGAAAAAAAGCACTTCCTTTGCCATTGACAGAAGGCCTTGCTATTGGCAAGAGTTCAATTGGGGAAAGCATGTGCTTTGTCTTTTTGCGCATCAGATAATATATGGCAAAAATAGTTTACTTTTATTTTTTTAGATTATAGGTCACTCTTATTGATAAAGCAGAAACTAAGGCTCTGGCTATTTGTGTACAATTTCAGGAATGGGTGTTCCGATGTCGAACAGGACTAGTTGATATGGCTTACATTATGGTAGATGTTGAAACCGACGTCCCTTACCGGGTAGTTTTTCTATGATTGCTTTGGGCGCTGTATTGGTTACCGAACCTTTACTCCCTACTTTTCTTGCCTGCCTGAAACCCATTTCGGATAACTTTATACCCGAAACACCGGCTGTTTCGGGTTTTGGCAGGTAGGATACTTTACAGTTTGAAGAGCCGGTTATGGTTTAGCCAATGGGCATTGCAATCCTGCAAAGACCGGGCCGGTGTTTATAAGCGACAACAACGGTTTTGACTGGATGTATGTTTGCTGGTATTTACACCATTTTACCGGCTCCAATCCTTTTGGGCACAGTTCGCAAAACCTTGGCAGTTTGTACAAGGGGCTGGTAAAATACACCTTTCAAAATTCTAAACACATAAAAAATAACCAACACTCATAACCCTTTAGATGATGCCATGAGCAATGCCAAAGCCCTTATGCCCCTCAAAAAAGAATACGGGCTTTAAATAAAACTGTAGCAACTTTTTCCAACCACACCCCGTTGCGGTATTGCCGGCGGCAGGACAATTTGCTTACTGCTTAGCCCTTGCCCATTCTAATGTTTCGGCAATTCTTTGCTCCATGGGAGTAGGCTTTAAGCCGAAAGTTGCTTCCATAGCTGTTGCATCCATAATAAACGGGCCGGTAAATTCATACAGCATTTCCACCACCTCTTGGACGCCGGGGTTAAACAGCCCGATGAAACTTAACATAAACTTGCCCGCACCCCGCCCCTTTACCTCATAACCCAACTGTTCTGAGAGCAATTTGAGCAGTTCCTTTTGAGTATAAGCACGGCCGGATGGCACATGCCATACCTTACCGGTTGCCTGTTCATGGGTGCCAGCTATGGCAAGCGCTTTTCCAAAATCTTTTACATACGTAAAGGTGTGCGGCTGCTCTAAATTGCCCAACATATTAATAGTTTTATGTTGCAGGGCTGCTTTAAAAATCATATCGCCGTTAATAGGCTCCCACGGGCCGAAAAAATCGCTCCCTCTTACTGCCGCTACTTCCGCATCGACCCGTTTATACGCTGCAAACAATGCATTTGTCATTTCGGTTCGAATTTTTCCTTTTTTGGAGCAGGGGTTATAGGGTGTGGCTTCCGTCATGGGTTTGCCATTTGTATTGCCATACATATACAGGTTTTCGGCTGCTACAAGTTTGACCCCGTTTTCGGCGGCAACTTTTAAAATGGCTTTTTGCAAGGCAGGAAATGCTTCTTTCCATTGGTGATAAGGTGGCTGGGCACATTGGTAAATAGTTTTCGCCCCTTTGGTTATAAGGATAATTTCGTTGGTATTAAGGGCATCTGCCTTTATTACCTCTGCACCCGTCGGCGGAAGTTCCATTTTGCCGGTGCGGTTTATTAATTTCACCAAATGCCCTTCTTGCAACAGCGCTTCGGCAGTGTAGCGACCCAAAGGGCCAGTGCCAAAAATTACATGCAGTTCACTCATAGTTTGCAAAAATTATCAATAAGTAAATCCTTTCCCCCTGCAAAATTACATGCTATCGGTTAACAGGCAACCGGCAGGTAACAAAAGAAAGACTAATTGCCGGTTTTACCTTATAAGGGTAACATTGCCCTGTGCGGTAGTTTGTGTGCCGCTTTCATCGGTATAAACGGCATACCAAACATATACGCCAATGGGTTGTACTTCGCCGTTTTGGGTTCCGTCCCAGCCGTCGTCGATTTCGTCGCTTTCATAGAGCAATTTTCCCCATCGGTTGTAGATTTTAAACTCGTAGGTGTCAATAAACTGGGCAAAAGGCAGAAAAATATCGTTTTCGCCATCATTGTTGGGCGAAAAAGCGGTAGGAAATACCAACGCCGATTTACATACCGATGCCACTGCTGCCTGTGCCGATGCGCTGCAACCAAAGGCATCGGTAACCGTTACCGAGTACGTGCCGGGCTGCGAAACGGTTATTTCGGGCGTGGTTTGCCCATCGGGTTGCCACAGGTAGCTGCTGCCTTCACCTGCATTAAGGGTAATGCTTTCGTTCAGCAGGGTGCATACGCTCAGGTTTTCACCCAGATTAATGGCAGCGGGGGTGCGCAGGGTAACGGTTGCCGCATCGGTTTGGGTACAGCCGCCGTTGGTTACGGTTACGGTGTAAGTGCCGCCATCGGAAACGGTTATTTGTTGGGTGGTTTGTCCGTTGCTCCAGGTGTAGGCGGCATTAACGGCTGCCCCGGCATCAAGGGTTAGAGTATTGCCCTGGCACAGATCCTGATTGCCGCCTAAACTGAACGAAATGGCAGGGCTGAAAATTACCTGTACCGAATCGGCTACCGAGCAGGAAGCGGCCGAAACCTGTACCCAATACAAGCCCGATTGATTGCCCGTAACGGCAAGCGTAGGCGTATTGGCGCCGGTACTCCATTGGTAAACTACCCCCGGCACACCCGATATGGTTGCATCGAGGGTAAGTGGGGTATTTTCACAAACCAGCAGCGTATCGCCGCCAAGGTTTGGGGCAACCAAAGGTATAAGGTTAAGGGCAAGCGTATCGGCATCGGAGCAGGCACCCAGCGATACCGTTACCGAATAAACCCCGGTTTGGGTTGCGGTAAAGGTAGGTAATGCCGAGCCGTTAGACCATTCATAAACCAACCCGGGCGTACTTATAGCAGGGTCAATAACATAGCTTGTGCCGCAAATGGTGGCATCGGGTCCCAGATTTACCGTGGGCTGCGGGGCAAAATCAACCGTTACGGCATCGGTGGTAACACAGGGTCCGTTAGAAACGGTTACGCTGTATAAACCCGGCGCGGTTACATTAAGCGTGGGCGTGGCAGCGCCGGTACTCCACAGGTAAGCCGTAGCACCGCTAATGCCGGTGGTAAGGGTAACAGGTTCGCCCTGGCAATAGGTTAACACATCGGTATTCCATATTTGCGAACTGCCGGCTGAGGCATCAACGTTTACGTAAATGCTGTCGCGCACGGTACAGCCCGAAAGGGTAATGTCCACCCAATACATGGCATCAACGGTGGCGGTAATTTGGGTGGTAGTGGCACCGGTAATCCAGAAGTAGGTAGCGCCCGGGTAGCTTTGTGCGCTTACTATGCCGGTGCAGGTATTAAGCGTATCGGCGGGGAAATTGGCTGTGGGAGGCGCTACAATAGTTACATTTTTGGTAACAGAACTCACACCCACACAACCGCTTACGTTAAGCGTAACGGTATAGGTGCCGGCCGAAGAGAAAAGGTGATTGGGGTTTTGCTGTGTAGAAGTATTGGCAGCGCCCGATGCGGGGTCGCCAAAATTCCAGTTCCATTGACCGGCACCCACAGAGAGGTCGGTAAACTGGGTATTTGCACCTAAGCAGGAGTTATCTGAACTAAAATCGGCCTGTGCCTGGCAGGGAACCGATGCGGTAAGACTGCTTACGGGGGCGGGCAACAAGACAGGAGGGTTTATTGGTGCTGCATTTAGGGCGCTTACAGTGTAAAGTGCAAAATTGCCGGCAGTTTGTTCGGCCACAAAGAAATAGCGGTTGGTAAAGGGGTCGAGTGCGCCGTTGTTAACCGGCACCGAAACGGGCGAAGCGGCAACAACGCCTTGCAGGTTGGCAGCGCCGGTGGCGGGGTTAATGGTAGCCAGTTGCAGGCTTACGGTAAAAATGAGCAGTTCGCCGGTTACCACATTAAACTCGGCATCAACAGGTTCAAAAGGCAACAGCGAAAAACTGGTTGCCGCGCTACCATCTAAGGGCGCTACGTGCAACGTATAAATACCTCCGTTATGGCTAAAGAAAAAGAAGCGGTTACCGACAATATCGATGGTAGAAATTCCTGCAGCCAGCGTATTTCCGGCGGGCAGGTTTATAACCGCCCCGATGGGGGTAGTGCCTGCCGTAGCAGGGTTTACCTCTACCACACGGTAGCTGGTAACGGTTACACGTTGAAGGGCATAGAGTTTATCGGCTTCGCAATGATATTCAAACTCCAGCAGGTTGGTCACATTTGGCGAAGTAGCGCCGGGGTTGCCATTGAGGGCGTTTACCGTTTTAATATTGGAATTGGCGGCGGTAGATTGTAAAAATACAAGTTCCTGCTGCAGGCTGTTTACGGTAAAACTACCGGGTGCCACCTGCAAAGCCGAACTGCTGCTTTGAATACTGGTAACAACTGCAAGGTCGCCATCTAATGAATCTATCCTTACCGGTTCTATGGTGTTGGCATTGGGTGCCGTTACACCAAACAACGTAACACAACCCTGTGCATACCCAGAATAGGTATGCAATAAAGAAAGCAAAAGAAAAGCGGCAAAAAATTGGAAAACACGTAAATAGTGCATAAAATTGTGTTTAATTGGTCTTTTGATTAGCAACAATCAAGCATTGGGGTTGTTGAGGAGATTGCAGAAAACGGCAGGCATTGTGTTAATTGGAGCAAAAAATAGCAGAAAACAAAAGCAGGTTTTATGATGGCGCAAATATACGCTTATTTGAAAGGCTGTGTTTAAAAAAGCGCGGATATGTTTGACGAAAGACAAGGCATAGCCGTTGTAGCAAACAGCAACACTATTAATCAATAATTGTTTATGGCAGGTTTGGGTGGGGGATCGGGTTATCAATTAGAAGGCAAAACGGTATCGCTGGTACTGGGTAGTGGCGGCGCAAGGGGGCTTACCCATATAGGGGTAATAGAAGAGTTGCGCCGGCGGGGTATGCAAATACGGGCAGTATCGGGCTGTTCTATCGGGTCGCTGGTGGGTGGTGTGTATGCTTCGGGCAAATTAAATATACTGAAAGACTGGTTTTTGAAATTAGACAAAACGCGCGTTTTCAGGCTTACCGATTTTACCTTTACCACGCAGGGGTTTATTAAAGGCGAAAAAGTAATTGAAGAACTGCGTAAACTCATTGGCGATTTAAACATTGAAGATTTACCCATACCTTACACCGCTGTGGCCGCCGATTTGCAAACCGGACAGGAGGTTTGGATAAACGAAGGCAGTTTGTTTGAAGCCATAAGGGCATCGGCGGCAGTGCCTACCATTTTAACCCCTATTGTGCTGGCCGGCCGCGAACTGGTTGACGGAGCATTGGTAAACCCAACCCCTATAGAACCTGTTTTGCAAGCCGGCAGCGACCTGATTGTGGTGGTAAACCTGAATGCCAAACGACACTCAAAACCCGAAATGCTGCACAGCCGCCCCGCCGACAGTTATGACCTGTTTGTGCAAAAATGGATTCGCACCCTGCCCAATACCCAAACCATGCGCGAGAAATTTACCTACCTTGGTGTAGTAAACCGAATGACCGAAATACTGATGGATAAGCTAACCGAATATGCTTTTTATCACCATAAACCCGATGTAATTATTAACATCTCGCGCAATGCCTGCAACAGCTATGAATTTTACCGCGCTCCGGAACTCATTGAACTGGGCCGAAAAACCTGCGAAACTACCTTAGACAGCTATTGCGAACTCAAAAAACAAAAAACCGACTCAACTACCATCAAGTCGGTTCTTTGGAATTTATTGCCATTTGATATTTTACCCGGTATGGGCGGCGACAAAAAATAGCAGTGCAAATGCTTAAAACTGCGACATCTGTACTTTGGCTATAGCATCGAACATTTTTTTGTAATTCTCAGCTTTGGTCATCATTTCCAGCCCGTCGTTAATTTGTTTGGTTTCAAAATTAGACTCGTCGTAGCTGTCGGTTACGGCGCCCAGTTCGGTGTTTTTGGTGGTAGAAAAGTAAATAAGTTTGCGGTTGGAATACATATAGCGGTCGTTGGCACTGCTGGCATTTTTAAGATTATTGGTATAAAAAACCAATGCAGGGTTGCCCGATTCGTCAAACAGCATATCGGTATAAGATTGCCTGTCTGCAATATCGGAAAGGATGATAATTTTTTTAAGAATGGTTAACCCGTCACGCACTTCAAAATAACAGGTAAGGTTTTCCTGATATTTGCTGATTTTACCCCAAAGCCGCGTTTTTGAGCTTTCGGTGTTAAGGGTTACACGGTGCGAGAAGAGTTTTTCTGCGGCAATATCGGCATTTACATTGTCGTTGTATTTGGCAATGCTTGCAATCATGGCATCATTGCTTTGTGCCACTGCATTTGCCGAGTATGCGAAAACGGCCAGCAGACAGAAAAAGGATACTTTTTTAAGCATGGTTTTATTGTTTAACGTTTTTAATGTTATAAAGATTTTTGTTTATTAAGTAAAAAACCGGTCGTAGCCGGGATGCCGGCAAGGTTGGGTTAAATGCCAAACATTTGTTTTAACTGTTGCCACAAAAGTTGCTTCTTTGATTTATCTTTTTCAATGCTGTTTAAAGCATCGGCCAATAAAATTTGTGTTTGGCTCAGTTCAAAGGGCAAATACAGTTGCGGGGTTATGTTTACCATCAGTTCGTCGGGCTGAAAGCCAAAGGTAATAATTTTTTTTACGCCGAAATTTCGGAGCAGTGTTGCTATTGGTAATTTAGCGTTTTGCAAGACAAATGGCATTACTTGCACCCGGTTGCCGGGCAGCCCTACAGCTTTGAGAATGCTGGCAAGAAATGAGTTTTCGGTTTCGGGCAATTGGGTATCGGCTGTTTTACAAACTACCAATGTAGTAATACCTGCTTGGGGTTGAGGCAAACCGGGGTAATTTGCATCGGCAATGGGGTACAAAAGCGTTTTATTGTAAAAAAAAGAGGCGCTGTATGCATTGGGAAACATGGCAAACTACAATTGAATGATAAACAGGGGTAGCGTACTTTTTCAAAGCAACTACATCATTTTACTTCTTTTGGTAAAGTAGGGCAGCAGCACCTGTGTAAAATCTTTATTTATATCGGCTTCTACCAGATCAATGCGGTATTGATGGCAACGCAACTGAAGCTGTTTCATAAATTTATCGAGTTGGGTGCGGTAAAATTCTTTAACCTGATTGGGTTGCAGTTTCACCTTTTCACCCGTTTCCATATCCACAAACTCGTAGGGGCGGTTTTCAAATTCAAAATCCAGTTCGCGTTTTTTATCGGCTACATGAAATAAGATAACCTCGTGTTTGTTGTATTTTAAATGCTGCAAGGCCGAAAAAATTTCATCGGCATCATCGGCATTTTCAAACATATCGCTAAAAATTACTACCATTGAGCGTTGGTGTATGTTTTCGGCTATTTGGTGCAGACAGCGGGCGGCGGCGGTTACCTTATTGCGCTGTTGTTGCTGCAGGAGTTGTTCTAACTGCGAAAACAACAGGTTTTGGTGAACGGTAGTAGATTTTGCACGGGAGTGCCACTCAACTTCGTTTGAAAAAATAGTTAACCCCACGGCATCGCGTTGTTTGCGCAAAATATACATGAGCGCGGCTGCCGATACAATGGAAAACCGAAGTTTGTTCATGCCCGGCTTGCCTTTTTCGCCCGCATCTTCGGGAAAGTACATAGAGGAAGAGGCATCTAAAATAATGCGGCAACGCAGGTTGGTTTCTTCTTCAAAGCGTTTTACAAACAGTTTATCGGTTCGGGCAAACACGCGCCAGTCAATATTACGTACTGCCTCGCCGCTGTTATAGAGGCGGTGTTCGGCAAATTCTACCGAAAAACCGTGAAACGGACTTTTGTGTAAGCCTATAATAAAACCTTCTACAACCTGTTTGGCCAGCAGTTCCAGATTGTCGAATTGGTGCAGTTGCTGAGGGGTTAAAATTTCCATGTATTGTAAACGTTTGAAAGGGGTTGTTAATTACCGCCTTTACCTTTTTATACTGCAAAGATAACAGAAAAACAAATAGCCTGCAAGTAAGTCCTGCAGGCTATGGTAAACAAAAACCCGAATGAGTTAAATGTGCTGTTTGATTTTGCTTTCGTACACCGATTTGGGCGCAGCGCCTACCTGTTTATCAACTACTTTGCCATTTTTAATAAACAACACGGTAGGAATATTGCGCACATTGTACATCATAGATACTTCCATATTGGTATCAACATCTACTTTGCCAACCACTACTTTTCCGGCGTATTCCTTAGAAAGATCGTCAATAATGGGTGCTATTGCTTTACAGGGGCCGCACCATACAGCCCAAAAATCTACCACCGCCAGTTTGCCTGACTGCAACACTTCGGTGTCAAAGTTCTGATCGGTTAATGTAAGCGCCATTTGTATTTGTTTTTTTTAGGTCGTATAAATAGTTATAGTAGCTTTTAAACACAAAAATACCCCAACAGGTTCAAAAACAAGATTTGCTTAGTGTGTTTGGTTTAGCACCGTTTTGCTGCTGCACTTTATAAAAGGGCTGATAGATGCTTGAGCCTGCCCTCACCGCATTGCCATAGCTTATGTTGGCAAACACCCCAACAACCCTGCTTAAAAAAAGACACCGGACAATTATTTTCCGCCTGTCGTGGGAGGTTTCAGTTGGAGTTCTGCAGCAAATTGGCGGGCAAATTCGCGCATTTTCTGGCTAAGTCCGGTATTTGCGGTGGCGCGCTCAAAGGTATCAGACATAGTCATTAAGGTTTGGAAAAAGAAATGGTTCATTTCGTTTACCTCCATATCTTTGGTCCAAAGGTCAATGCGCAGGGTGTTTTTGGTATCGCCGTCCCACAGGGCAATGAGTACAGATTTACACGTTTTTTTACCTTTAACCGGGTGGTCGTCGGCATCCCATTGCAACGATACGGGAATGTTATTGTCATTAAGCCCAACGCTGAAAGTTATTTCAGACATGCGGCTTATATTTTCGGGTTGCTGGCTCATGGAAAAACAAAATTGGATTAAAAAACAAGGGGCAAAGGTAGCTATTCTGTAATAAACAACAGGTTAAACAGGCAAATGTTAATAAAATGTGGTAAAAAACGGCCGGTATGTTGCAAATAGTTGTGTTAATACCTATTTTTACCACAATTAGTACCTTTCTGCAAGCAACCAAATTTTGTTTCTACCTATCTTTTACCATACAAAGTTCATAAATACTTTTTTGTCATGTTGCCAGCAATAACCAATGCCGTAAAAAGCGCCCTCTGCCGCTTTGCTATTTTCTGCAAACCCTATATGCGTGCAAAAAAAATGCCCGGTTTGTTGCAGCGCATGTTTTTTGCCTTAACCGGCCTTGTATGTTGCACAACCGCCCAGCTTTGGGCGCAAAAGGCACAGCAGCAGGAAGAAAGATGGGTGCATGCTTCGCAAAAAATAGAGAACCTCCTCAGAAAATTAGATGAGGAGTATATGGAAACTGTTGATTTTAACAAAGCTGCCGAAAATGCCATAACCGGCATTTTAAAGGAATTAGACCCCCACTCGGTTTATATTCCTGCCGAAGAGTACGATGAGGTAAACGAACCGTTGGTTGGCAATTTTGAAGGAATCGGCATTAAGTTCGACATGCTTCGGGATACTATTTTTGTGCTTTCCATCGTAAATGAAGGACCATCGGAAAAAGCAGGCATACTTCCCGGCGATAAAATTATTGCCGTAAACAGCAAGGTAATTGCAGGCGTGCAGGTTTCTGATGAAGAAATTGACCGACTGCTGCGCGGACCCAAAAACAGCGAACTGCTTATTGATATTAAGCGCAACAACCAACCCCAACTGCTGCATTACAAAGTAGTGCGCGATAAAGTAACCATTCCCAGCATTGAGGCAGCCTACATGGTTACACCCGAAATAGGATATGTTAAGGTTAACCGTTTTTCTGCCAATACCATGCGCGAGTTTACCAAAACCCTGCGCCGCCTTAAAAAAGAAGGAATGCAAGCGCTTATGCTTGACCTTAGAAACAACGGCGGAGGCTATTTTTCTACCGCCATTGATATGGCCGATGAATTTCTGGAAAACAACCGGCTGGTGGTTTATACCGAAGGCAAAAACTATGGTAAAAGAAGCTATGAAGCCACCCCACGAGGCAATTTTGAAGAAGGACGCCTGGTGGTGCTCATGAATGAGCGCAGTGCTTCGGCAAGTGAAATTGTTGCCGGCGCTATTCAGGATTGGGACAGGGGGCTTATCATCGGGCAAAGGTCGTATGGTAAGGGCTTGGTGCAAAAACCCTTTATGTTTTCCGACAGCTCGTATGTGCGCCTCACCATTGCGCATTACTATACCCCCACGGGGCGCTCTATACAAAAACCTTACAACAGTGGTAAAGATGCTTATTTCAGCGATATTGAAACCCGCTACGAAAACGGCGAAATGACCAGTGGAATAACCAATTACGAACCAGCTGATACCGTAAAATACCTTACCAAACTTAATAAACGGGTAGTGTATGGCGGCGGTGGTATTAGCCCCGATGTTTTTGTGCCTGTTGATACCGCCTACCGCACCGCCTATTACCGGCAATTAACAGATAAAGGTATTCTAAATAAATTTATGATTGCATACCTCGATGATAAACGAACCGAACTGCTCTCTCATTTCCCTGCCGAAACCGATTTTGAAAACAGCTTTGAAGTATCAGATGACCTTTTGCAACAACTTACCGAATATGCCCAACAAGAAAACTTGCCGCCCGATGATGTTGCAGGTTTTCAGACCGCTTTAGCTCAAATT
Source organism: Sphingobacteriales bacterium TSM_CSS (assembly GCA_002212985.1). Taxonomy (GTDB): domain Bacteria; phylum Bacteroidota; class Bacteroidia; order Chitinophagales; family UBA2359; genus UBA2359. The sequence continues at coordinate 9,545 of NBMY01000087.1, read as the reverse complement.
AAACTGCATATTCAATCTTTTCTGGCAAAATATCTCTACTCTGCACAACTGAGCCAAAAAATAGTCAACCGCAATAATGATACTTACCTCAAAGCATTGGAAGTATTACAAACCAACAGCTATTGGAATAGTGCCAATCCGGTGGCAAGGCTGAAACAGTAATGTCGCACTGTTATTTTTTTCTGAAAAAATATATCATGTGTTGTTTTTTGCCAAACATGGCTTATCTTTGCAGTTACAACATTAATCTATTCCACTCACTATTATTGCCCCGGTTGCAAGGCTACAACAAAGTTTGGCATCGATATTTTACCGGTGTTAAATCAGTGCCTTTCGGTAGTTTCCTAACTTCTATAAAATTGCAGCAGGCAGCAATTTCCTGAACTGTTTGTTTTTGCTCAACTCCTCACCTGTACAAACTTTACTCAATTGGTAAGGCTGCGGTTGCGGTTTTGAACTGCAGAAAAAATCAGGCATTTTGTTCACAACAAAATCAATTTGGAATAATTGCTAACCAAACCAAGCCATTAATATGAAAAGCATATTCACTGTTACAATATTGCTCCTTTACCCAAACGCCCGCAATTGCCTGCAACAGCACCGATGTTAACTTAGATGGAACAACCTCAAATGCCGATTTTGAACTGTTTCGCCCCAACCTGCAAAGGCTGGACGTTTTTCAGGTTCGGTAAAAACCCAAATAAGCCGCTGCACTTAATTGTTCACATTTTCTTAAATTTTGCACTATGAAATTATTAAAGTTGCTGCTGGTTTGTTTAATTTGCATCGGTATTATAACAATATCCGTTTTGCTTGTTCAAAAAATTTTTTAATCGCTTAAAAATTCAGCCTTATGGTTAAAAACATGGGTAATTTAGACCGCATTCTTCGCTTAGTAGTGGCCGCGGTTATTGCTGCTTTGTATTTTACCGGCACTATTAGTGGCACGGTTGCCATTGTTTTGGGCATTTTGGCAATTATTTTTGCCCTTACCAGTTTCATCAGTTTTTGCCCTTTGTACCTGCCTTTCGGCATTTCTACCCGTCCCAAAGAGAACGGATAGCGTAGAGGCAAATAACCCTTCTGGCAGGGTACAATGCCGCTCATCTGCTTTTTTTAACAGCGGAAAGTTGTTGTTATGTTCCAAACTTTCCGAAACACACTTCCAATTTAACCCTATGTTCAGATTGTTACCTCCGCATTACGCTTCATTTTCTTGTATTTTGCAATAACCTCCGGCGTTTTAACCGCTACGCGGCGAGGTAACGGCTACGGTAGTATTTACCGCCTAAAACGGCAGTGCATCGGGTTATAGCCTACTGATTGACGGCGTTCCCGACTCAGGTAATCCCTATTTGTATCACCCTTCGGGAAATAATGTGGTTGCTGTATTGCTTGCCGGCGATGGCGCGGTGCATACCTTGTCTGTAACAGATAACGGAACATCGGGTTGTACCCTGTTAACAAAAATAAGGACGCCCGATTGCACACCCGAAGCGCCCTGCATGTTGCCTACAGCTACGAAGCACAAGGATTGGAGGTGTCTTTTTACAATATTTCTGCCACAGCCGCTCCCAATGACAGCTATACATGGAATCTTGGAAACGGTGTAACCATAACCAACAGCGCTACACCGGTTTTTACCTATACCGAAACAGGAACGTACAATGTATGTCTTACCATAACCGCCGATACCTGCACAGCCTCTTATTGTCTGCATATTACCCTTACCGATGCCTGTACCGGTTTTGCATCGGGATTTTCAGCAACATCAACGGGGCAGTTGGGCTACCAGTTTACCGATACCGCTTCGGGTAATATTAATGAATGGTTGTGGGGATTTGGCGACGGCAGCATTTCTTTTGAGGAAAACCCGTTTCATGAATATACACAACCCGGCAACTATACGGTTTGCCTGGTGGCTCAGGATACGCTCAATAACTGCCCTGATATCTACTGCACCGAGTTGTTGGTAACAGGTGTGGAAAATAATTTTTCGCCAAATGCCGTTTTATGTTTAAACATTTATCCAAATCCGGTGTCGAATAAAGATACAGTAATAAGGGCTTTGCCCAAAGCGATGCCGAAAAGTTTGCGACATGGAAAGTGTTTGGATTACACGGGAATTTGATCATGCAAACCGCCATAACCGTAAAAGATGAGATGCAACTTCTTTTACCCAAAAATATAAGCACAGGATGTTACTTGGTTGAAATAGCAGCCAATACACACATTTACAGAGGTAAAGTTCTAATTTTGCAACCGTAAACTTTTTTCCGGGTTCTAAACGCTAAACTGCTTATTATATGATTTTGAAAAAAAGGCTTGCTGCAGTACTTGTTATTGTCCTCACATTTCAAGTAGCCTGTTATTACGACAATGAAGAAGAATTGTACCCCGATAGCGGACAACCTAATGCCTGCGACACCACAGCCGTAACCTATAGCGCCACCATAAAACCCTTGCTGCAAAACAAATGCTATGTTTGCCATAGTCAGGCGGCAGCTTTGGGCAATGTGGTGGTAGAAGGCTATGCCAATGCCCGCCAATACGCTCTTACGGGGCAGTTGTATGGCTCTATTAACCACAGCAGCGGGTATTTACCCATGCCGCAGGGCGGTGGTAAATTGCCCGCCTGCGATATTGCCACGGTAAAAAAATGGGTTGACGACGGCGCACCCAACAACTAACCATATTATTTACAACCAAAACAAACAAACTTATGAAAAAGTACATTTTAATTGCCATTCTGGCCATTGGAGCTATTGGAGCATACATTGGAAAAACCATGTATGATAAACCCGTAGCCAGTACCGCCGATGTAAAAACCGAGGTGCAAATTGATGCCGCCACCCTTTTTACCGAGTTTGAACAGAACGAACAATCGGCCGGAGATAAATACAACGACAAAGCCATTGCGGTTAAAGGAACCGTGCAAGGCGTTACCACCGAAGGCGATAAAACTACCGTTATGCTTAACGGTGGCGACATGGGCGGCGTAAGCTGCGAAATGCAGGATAAAACCGGGGTTGATAACTTAAAGCAGGGCGATGCCGTAACCATTAAAGGTGTTTGTACGGGCTACCTTACCGATGTTATTTTGGTGCGTTGTGTTCTGGACAAATAACACAAAAAATCATATTTTACATTTTCTCAAACCAAAATTTTTCCCAAGTCATGAAAAAACAAATTGTAGTGTTGGTTTTACTGGCAGTTGTATCTGCTTCTACTGTATTTGCCCAAGGAAAGTACATGACCAAAAACGGGCATATAGAGTTTTTTTCTGCTACCCCCATGGAAAATATTGCCGCCAATAACGACAAAGTAAGCAGTGTATTAGACTCGCAAACGGGTAAATTGGATTTTGCCCTGCTCATTAAAGCATTTGAATTTGAAAAAGCCCTTATGCAGGAGCATTTTAACGAAAACTACATGGAATCGGATAAGTTTCCCAAATCAACCTTTAAAGGGCAGGTGGTAAACATTTCAGATGTAAATTTCAGTAAAAACGGAACCTATAATGTAACGGTAAAAGGCGATTTAACCATTCATGGTGTTACCAAAACCGTAGAAACTCCCGGAACCATTACTGTAAAAGACGGCACTGTTAGTGCAAATGCCAAATTCAGCGTTGCCTTAGCCGATTACAATATTGAAATTCCGAAATTAGTGCGCGACAATATTGCCAAAACCATTGCCATTACGGTAGCTATGAACTACCAACCTTACGAGAAATAACCACAAAACAATTTTTTCCCTTAAACGGGTATGCTAAGCGTACAAATTTACCGTACCTTAGCATACCCGTTTTTCTTTTGTAACCAACCACCTTCTGAACCCGCTTGTTATGAAACTTGTTAAGTACGGCTTTTTGTTTGTTTGCCTTTTAATGCTTCATAAAGTTGCCTTTGCCCAGGACGATGTATTGGATTTGCTTGGAGATGATACAGAACCCGAAACAGAATACGTAAAAGCCAGTTTTAAAACCAACCGCGTTATTAATGCACACTCACTCGAAAACACCGCCGGCGGAGTGCTCGATTTTAAAATATCGCACCGGTTTGGATTTCTTAACAGCGGCTGGGAAAACTTTTTCGGCATAGACCAAGCCACCATTCGCATTGGCGCCGATTACGGCATTACCGATTGGCTGGGCATAGGCATTGGCCGCAGCAATTTCGAAAAAGTGTATGACGGATTTATAAAAGCCAAGATTTTGCGACAAAGCAAAGGTAAACGCAATATTCCGCTAACCATTGCCTACGTTGGAACCATGGCCATTAAAACCAACGATTGGAACAACCCCGAAAGAAAAAATTATTTTACCTCAAGAATGTACTATACCCACCAGTTAATTATTGGGCGCAAATTTTCAGAAGGGTTTTCACTGCAACTTATGCCATCTTTGGTACACCGCAATCTGGTAGCCACTACTGCCGAAAAAAACGACGTATTTGTAATGGGCATTGCCGGCCGGCAAAAACTAACCAAACGCATTGCCATTAATGCCGAATACTTTTACATTTTACCCAATCAGGTGAGCGATAATATTAAAAATTCTTTGTCGGTGGGGTTAGATCTGGAAACCGGCGGACACGTGTTTCAACTCCATTTTACCAACTCTACTGCCATGATTGAAAAAGGTTTCCTCACCGAAACCACCGGCGACTTTTTTAAGGGCGATGTGCGGTTTGGCTTCAATATTTCAAGGGTGTTTACCATTGCCGGTAAAAAGTAAACAACAAAACCCGGCCGTAATACTCTGACCGGGTTTGGCTGAAAGAGTCTGTTTACATTTACCCCTCCAAATCGGCGGCTTGGGCTATTAGTTCGGCAATATCCAAAACATGTATTTCATCTTGCTTGTCGTGGTATTTTACCCCGTCGGTAAGCATGGTATTGCAAAACGGGCAGGCGGCAGCTACTACGTTGGCATTGCTTTGCAACACATCTTCGGTGCGCTCCATGTTTACGTGTATGCGCCCGGGTTCGTCTTCTTTAAACATTTGAGCACCGCCGGCACCGCAGCACAAGCCTTTGGTGCGACAGCGTTTCATTTCTACCAGTTCGGCATCTAACAATTCCAGCACTTTGCGGGGCGCCTCGTAAATTTGGTTGGCGCGGCCAAGGTAGCAAGAGTCGTGGTAGGTAATGCGTTTGCCTTTAAAAGTGCCGCCTTCTTTCAGTTTTATGCGCCCCTCGTTGATGAGTTGCTGCAACAACTGGGTATGGTGTATTACCTCGTAATTGCCGCCCAGTTCGGGGTATTCGTTTTTAAGCGTATTGAAGCAGTGCGGGCAGGTAGTAACTATTTTGGTAACCTCATACATGTTGAGTGTTTGAATATTGGTGAGCGCCTGCATCTGGAACAAAAACTCGTTTCCGGCACGTCTTGCGGGGTCGCCGGTGCAGGTTTCTTCCATGCCCAATACGGCAAACTTAGTGCCGGTATGGTGTAAAATTCGGGCAAAGGCCTTGGTAATTCGCTGGGCGCGCTGGTCAAAACTGCCGGCGCAACCTACCCAGAAAAGAATATCGGGTTTTTCGCCCCGGGCTATTAATTCTGCCATTACAGGCACCTGTATCGGTTCTGACATGTTGGTTAAGATGCGTTTGGTTAAATATATTTAGTTTGTTTTTACTATTTTTTGGGTAAAACGATGTGTATTGGTTTGCAGGGTTACCATGTAAACGCCCTGATGCAGGTTTTGCAGCGGCAACACCGTGCTGTAATTGCCCGAAACGCTAACCTGCGGCATGTTGTAAACCATTTGCCCGGCTGCATTGTAAACGCTAATTTGCAGGTTTTGTTGGCCGGCAACCTGCACGGCAACCTGTACTGCACCGTTTTGTGTTGCCGTAGGAAACAGGGTAAACTGTGGCTCTGTACCGGTTATGGTTGGCACGGTGGTGTATGCAATTTCGGTAATTTGGGGGTTTTCGTTTACCGGCACAAAAAACTGCTGGTTGTTTTGCCAGGTGTTGGCGCCGTTGTTCAGCAGCATGGCATCGGAAATGGAAAGCAAAACGGGTGTTCCAAAAGCTACCCCGTTTTTAACCCTGCATTGCAGCCACCCGATGTTGCCATCGAAAACGGCATTGGTTTTATCGGTTCTTACAAAGGCAACTTCCAAAGCATTTGACTGTGCATTGAGGTGTTGCACGGCAAGCAAACCCGGCACATCGGTCATAAATTCTACCGATTGAGCATCTGTTACATCGGCATTAAAGTAAATGGTAAACGACCCGCCGTAATAGTTGCCTCCTTCCGACAGGGCAACGCCAAGCGTTAGGGTTCCGGTTTCGTCAAAGGGGCAGCAGGTGGGCAGGTTCAACAGATAGTGCGGCGCAGTAGGCGGTATTTCGCCAAGGTATGCCTGTCGGGTGTTTTGGTTGGTATGCCGCAGCCCGTAGTTTTGGGTAATAAGGTCAATATCAGAGGTGTTCAGAACACCATCGCCGTTGCCGTCGGCATGTTTACCGTTTACCAATTTTTGCAGATACATAAACGAGGCGAAGTCGGTCCAGTCGGGTGCAGTTTGCCCTGTCCAGTTGCCCGATGCATTGGGGCGAGCCGTGCCGGTGGCATTGTAATACAGCCCAATCGGAAAAAGGTCTTGCACGGTAACCTGTCCGTCGTTGTTAAAATCGCCCGGCCACACGGTACAATCACCCACAAAAACGGGGTGGTAAATGGTATCGGCGGTAAAGGCGTTGGCAATAATAAGGGTTACTATGTAAGTGCCCTCTTCGGTATAGAGGTGAGTAGGGTTTTGCTGGGTAGAAAAATTGAAAATACCCGATGCCGGGTCGCCAAAATTCCAGTAATAGGCCGAAATATTGCCCCAGTAGGCGACATTAAACGACGTGGTATCTTGTAAACAATCGGTCGTATAATAATTAAACCCGAAATTAGCGCCTATGCAATAGTCGTTGGCATCATCGGCAATGGTTATGGTTTGGTAGGCAGTAGCAGTGTTTTCTCCATCTGATACGGTAAGGGAAACGGTATAGGTACCCGGCAGGCTGTAAATATAATACGGGTGCTGCAAAGAAGAGGTATCGGAAGGGGTTGCAGGGTCGCCAAAGTTCCATTGCCAGGAGGTAATATTGCCTACCGATTGGTTGGTAAAATTAACCATGGTACCGGCAGCATACTGCTGGCAATCGGTACTGAAACCGGCGGCAAAGCAGGCGCTGCCTACCGTAATCATTTGCGTTTGGTAAGCCCACTCGGCGCCAATATTTACAAACAAGGTTACGTTGTAGTTGCCCTCTTCGGTATATACATGATACACGTTGGTTCCGTAGCCTATGTTTACCGCATCGGGGTTGGTATCGCCAAAATTCCAGCTGTAAGCGCCGCCAAATTCGTATAGCGCATTGAACCAAATGGTATCGCCGGGGCAGGCATTGTTGTAATCAAAATCGGCATAGCAAGCCAGCAGGCGGGCGGGAGCAGCCAGCCAGAACAACATCACTAAAAAAACGGTGTATGAACGCAACATGGTATAAGAGGTTAGCTTGGGTGAACAGATATGGTGTGGATGATTAGTATTTAAGGGAAAAAGAATGTTGAGCACTTTACCTTGGCCGGATTAGCAACAAAAATGCTGGTAATTACCCGATGCAGGGTTTACCCGTTTTCAACCTCTTGTATCCATGTAAGGCGTTTATCGGCGGGCAGTTGCCAAACGGCGCCGCTGTGTTCTACGTTGTTAAACATTTTGTTCCATTCATCGGGCGAGTTGGCTTCTTCCAGAATGAGAAAACGGCGCAGTTCCAAAATAATGTTGAGCGGGTTAATGCTTACGGGGCATTCCTGTACGCAGGCATTGCAGGTGGTACAGGCGCGCAGTTCTTCGGAAGAAATATAATCGTGCAAAAGCGATTTGCCATCGGTATAATCGTTGCCATGTGCATCTAAGTTTCGTCCCACTTCTTCCAGTCGGTCGCGGGTGTCCATCATGATTTTTCGTGGCGACAATTTTTTACCCGTTTGGTTGGCGGGGCAGGCTGCGGTACAGCGTCCGCATTCGGTACAGGAATAGGCATCAAGCAGGCTTTTCCAACTAAGGTCTTGCACATCTTTAGCCCCGAAACGCTCGTTTTCGGCAGCGGGCGGCGCATCGGCAGCGGCCTGCGGGTTGAGCATGAGGTTAATTTCCTGCGTTATGCGGGGCATGTTGGTCATTTTACCGCTTGGGCTGGTTAAATCGGCAAAATAGCTGTTGGGAAACGCCAGCATAATGTGCAAATGCTTGGAGTAGGGTAAATATACCAAAAATCCGAAAACGGTGAGTATGTGCAGCCACCACCCGAAACGCTCAATCAGGTGCAGCGTTGCATCGGAAAAACCGGCAAACAGGGGCATAAGCCATCGGGAAACGGCAAAACCGTAGGCTCCGTTGTGCAAGGTCATATCGGCCGTGTTCATGCTGAAAATGCCGATGATGAGTATAATTTCGCCAATTAAGATGAGATTGGCATCGAGCATAGGCCAGCCTGCCAGCTCTTTCATAGTAAAACGCGGCAGTTTCAGCAGGTTGCGCCTCGATAAAAAGGCAATGGTTGCCACAAATGCCAACACCGACAAGATTTCGATAAAACTGATGATGAAGGTGTACAACCCGCCCAAATAGGGGTAAAAAAAGCGGTGCAGACCAAAAGCGCCGTCAACTAATATTTCAATGAGTTCTATTTGGGTTATAATAAAAGCCACATATACACACAGGTGCAGCAAAGCCGGCGTAAGGTTTTGAAACATTTTTTTCTGCCCGAAAGCCAGCAGCAGCATATTTTGCAGGCGTTTGCCGGGTTCATGGGTACGGTCATCGGGTTTGCCAAGACGTATGTTGCGGTAAATTTCGCGGGCTTTTCGGGCAACAAAGAATGAAGTTATGCCCAAAACTGCCAAAAACAACAATTGTTGTATCATAATTGCCATAAAGCGCTTTAACTTTGGTAAATAAAACAAAAAGGAAGCCCTTTCAAAGTGGCAAATTTACCATTTTTTTTGAATGCAGGCATATAAAAAGGGGTAAACTTACTCCGCCTAAACCTGTGGCAACCAAATATAACAACTGTCCTGCGTTTGTTTGCCCGATAATGCGTAACTTGGGCACAATTTACAAAATTAAACGCCTGTTTTGTTATGTTTGATTTTAGCGGAACCGACTCTTATATTGCCACCCGCGAACTGATGGTGGCCGTTAATGCCTCTGCCCACCTGCAACGCCCCCTGCTCATAAAAGGTGAGCCGGGAACGGGTAAAACCATGCTGGCTTATGAAATTGCCCGAGCCTTTAACCTGCCGCTATACACCTGGCATATAAAATCTACCACCAAAGCACAGCAGGGCTTGTATGAATATGACGCCGTTTCGCGCCTGCGCGACTCGCAATTGGGCGACCCTAAAGTGCACAATATTGCCAATTATATTCACCCCGGCCAACTCTGGCGCGCCTTTGACAGCGAGGAACAGGTGGTCTTGCTCATTGATGAAATTGACAAAGCAGATATTGAATTCCCGAACGACCTTTTGC
>NBMY01000085.1 GCA_002212985.1 Sphingobacteriales bacterium TSM_CSS | reverse complement strand
ATATAGGGGGCGGGGCAGTTTTGCCTAATAGCAACGGGGTTGGACGAACGGATACGAGTTTGATGTTATTGTCGGTAATGCCTTTGCGTAATACTTCGATAATGCCAAAGGTTTTGATTTGATTGTTTAAGCGATACAAAACCTTACTTCTGAAATTACTGCCGTGAATGGTTTGCAATTTCATGACTTCCTTTTCCTGTGTGGCTTGCAGAAAGTTGAAAAGCGCATCTTCATCTACACAGTCTGCGCGGTTGTATTGGCTGAAATGCCTTTCTTCAAAAGCATTCACTAAACACAAATGCTGTGTAATGTGGGCTTCTAAGCCTTTTTCTGTTGTATCTGTTTTCATTTATTTATCAAATTCCTCTTTAAGGATTTTTGCAATGGCTTCGGTTTCTCTATAATTTCTTCCTGTTGTTTGAATAACCATACCATAGCCAGCACTCTCCCAATACAAAACCAATTCAATTTTTCCATCAGGGTAGATGTTCTTAATAAAATTGATTGCCTTAGGACTAAAATCAATGTTGTTTATTACGCATTCAACGTACTCATTTTTGAATATCTTCTTTGCAAAAGCTTTCAATTCCTTATTGCCATGATGGTCGCCACTTAGGGTTATGTCATCATCAGTAGGAGTTTTAGAACGCTTTTTCAAATCCAATTTACCTGAGTACATCAATTCATCCTTAATATTATCTTCAGCTAAATGATCTTCATTGCTAATATTATAAACTAAAATATCTTTGGTCTCTAAATCATCATTGATTATTTCTTTGAAAACAATTTCTGATGTTACCCAACATTTGTGAGTTGCCAAACTGATTGCAACTTTTTCCTTTAAATATGCCGTGGGTAAACCAATGCAATATTCTTCATTGATACCTGCTTCCTCATTCGTATAATAATACTTATGTAGTTCTTTTGCCTTTTCTTCTAATATATCATTTGCAAAAGGTCGCTTAAAAGGAACGCTTAAAATTTTATTTTTAAGTCCTTGATTGGAGATTGAATAAACCCATTGAGCAAATGTTTTTTCTGTCGTAACTTTTGTTTCTCCAATATTTGAAGGGAATATTAAATGTTCATAACCAAATTGGTTTTGTATCTTTGCATAGAGTTGAAGCATGTCAATAAACATCTCAGCCAAAACAAATTCATTATTTGAATGGGGCAAAAACGAAAGTTCATTAAATACTAGCTCCATCTACAAAAGTTTTAATAATTGATTGCTCCACTCCTCTAACAAATTTTTGGGATATTCACTTAATTCACCTTTATTGTCTATCTCAATGTTAGTAACTTTTGAATATTGCTCCCTATCTGTAACTACTTTATCAAAATAGTATAACAAAGTTCTATCTTTGAGTATTGGGTTTTCTTTGATAGCCACCCTTATCCCGTTTAAAATATGGTCACTATGTGTTTCAATAATTAGCTGAACATCATTCATGGCTGCAAGTGCTATTAACTTACCCAACTCTGCCTGCCCTCTGGGATGTATGTCCGATTCGGGATTTTCTATAATTATCAGCTCTCCTGGTTTGGCTGCCAAAAGCGCTACCACAATCGGTAATCCATAAGTAATTCCAAAGCCTACATTCTCGGGCTTAAATCGGTTGGTATAACCTAAATTGCGTTGTTTATATTGATACTCTAAGAGTACATAATCGGACGAAATGGGCGTAACAACAATATTGACTCCCGGAGAAATTTCTCCCATCCAAAAATTAACCTGATCCAACAGAGTTCTTTTAACTATTGTTGTTTGTGTTATCTGATCCTCAATATTTGAATCTGTATGAAGCATATTGTCAAATGCAATGGCAGTTCCACCATATACTTCAAGAAAGTGTGCAGTATAGTGACCTTGATTGCCGATATTTCTGTGGTTTACTACGATGCCGTAATTTTGCGGTTGAATATGCTTAGGTCTAGCCCGGTAAGCGCTTAAATATTGAAAATTATCGGTAAATAGGGCTTCCGTTTGTGAAATTAACCGGAAGTCAATATTTTCGACATTTTGCTGTCCTTGCCAATTTTTATCTAAAAAATAGTCGGCTTCGGGTAGGTATTTAAACTCGTAATTGAGCTGCCGGTTATCTGAAAATTTGAGGTTCAGGGTTAAATATTCGTCGGTACTGTATTGGTAAAACACATCTTTCGCTTTACCTAATGTTACATAATCCCCATCCTTTATACTCAGGCTGCCATTACCTAAATTTCTCGATTGTCTTAAACATAACAAAGCCTGAATAAGGGAAGATTTTCCCGTGCCATTCAGTCCAAATAAGAGGTTTAAGTTTCTTAAATGAAAATGCTTTTTTTTTATTGACTTAAAATTGCTGATTTCAACAGATTCAATCATGACGCTTAGTTGTTTAATATGCTTTGAAGTATGTGTTTTATTTCTTCATGCCTTTGCCGTACACGTGAAGTGTCGCCTGTTGCACTTGAAATGGCCCTATTAAAATCTACATTGTTTAACATTAGGGTAAAATACTCCAACATTTCTTCTTTGTTTTTTTCAATAATTATCCTTTCATCCGGTGTAAGCCGGGCAAATTGGGGCACTATAGAATCAAAAATAGCTTTATTAATTGGGTTTCTGATAGTACTTTCAGGGTAAAACTTTCTGAACGCATTTTTGCCAAAAACAACTTTGCTTAGTTGTAAAGCTGCTTTGTAATCGGCTTTTATTTTTTCTTTTTCTTCTTCATTCATGCGGTAAATTGCAGCCATTGCTTTACTCATAAAGGTATCTAAATCGGGCTGATAGTTTTCGTAGCCAAACAGGTAAAATGCTAAAAATCTGTTGGCAAAATCGCGGTCAATCATTCTATAATTGTTGGACAAGGCATTGTCAGTGGCTTCTATAAATTCAGGTAATTCTGCCAACTCGGCAATAAATGTTGCAGGTGCTCCTTGAAATAAAGCATGACGTATTTCTTGTGCGGTTAAAACTAATCCGCCGGTATTGATCCGTTTAAAAATATTGAATTTCACATCAACAGGAGTGCCCGGATTGATGACGTAGATAACCACAGTGGTTTCTTCAATCACCCTTTGCAGGTCTCTGCTTAACTCTGAAAATGTTTTTCCCTCTAATTGGGTTAGAAATTCGAGGTTGATGAGTTTGAGTGGGTTTTCTTTCTTTAGTACAAAATTTTGAATGCTGCTTAACCTTTGCAACCCATCTACAACTAACCATCGTTGGTTGTCGGAACCATCAAAATAAAAAGCGGGCAAAGGAAACCGTATTAGTATGGACTCTATCAGCCGACTTTGTTTTGTGGCATCCCAAAGATTGGGGCGACGTTGAAAATAGGTTTCGGTGTTTAACAGTATTTCGTCATGTGCAATTCGTTTGATGAGGGTATCTAAGGAGGGAGTTTTGGTATCTATATTGATAAGGCTAGGGTCAAATGGTTTTTCCATTAACTTTTTTACTTGCAACAAGTTATCCGTATTTTCCAACTCTTGCTCTACTAAATAGAACTCATCTGGCTCATTGACCATATTTGGTTCTTCGTTCATTTTATTGCTGTTTAATTTGCAAATTTACAATTTTCTTTTCCCCATCACCGCCTCTGCTATCATAGCTTCTTTGTATTCCCGAATGAGTTCTATTTCGCGTTCGGCTTTGACTATGGCTGTGTCTATGGTGGCGGTTTCGGTTTTAATGTGTGATACGATTTGCTTTTGTTCTTCAATTGGTGGAATTGGGATTTTTAAATTACCAATGAAATTCCAACTTGCTCGTGGCATTTTCGCACCATAAGTCGAACTATTAACAACATCTACAAATTCAGATGTCATAAGGCGTTGAAATAAAAATTCGCTCGTGAAATATTCTGCATTTGGAGTAAGAACTAATAATTCGCCTACACAAAAACCAGAAGATTTAGCGATAAATGCCTTAGCTAGATAAGGTCTTAGCTTATTGAACAAAACATCTCCTGCCTTGAATGGTACTCCTTTCCCTTCAAATAGGGGATTGCCTGTGTCAATAAATTTCCCTGTCCATTTGTCAATATTCTCAAGTGCTAATTTAAAAACATCTTCATCTATTTCCGTTTCATCTATTTCATTACTATTTAGTGAAACACAGAATTTCAATTTTCTTAATTGCCAATTCTGTGGGATTTTACCAATCCATTTTTCGCTACTATCTATAAATTTTGTAGCTCTGTTTGTTCCTTGTGTAATTGCTAGGTCGATAACACTCTGCCTTTGCTCCTTCAACAACTCAATAAACCGTTGCTTTTTCTGAATAAACAAGTTTATCTTATCTTCCTGTGCTTTGATGTATTGCACAATTTCGTCTTGCTCGTCTTTGGGTGGAACGGGTAACAAGATTGTTTTCATTTCGGAAAACCTTGTCGACCACATATCTGCAACTATTCCTTTGCCTTTTGCATAATATTCGTCTTGAAACAGTTTGTTGGTAAGCAAAAAGTGTGTGTATTCAGGTAAATAATAGGCACTTGGTTTAAGCACTGTATTTACAATTGAAACCGATCCTTCCAAAGTTGATACCCCCCCCGAACCACGCCTATCACTTCTACTGTTGATTGCAAAATCACCAATGCAAACTTTTTTTCTGTTATCAACATGCATTGTCTTTGCTGCCGAATCAAGTTGAAGAACAATACCTTTCATAGTTACCGATAAAGGTATATAGTCATTCTCTGAAACAGTCTCTTTTCTCTCCTCAAACAAACCTCCAAGCCTTTTAACGTCCCAATGTTCAGGCACTTCAGGCATCCAATCCATTCCTGTCTTTTTATATTTTACTGCTGTAACCATCATGCTTCACTATTTTTTTGGTCCATTTTTTCAATCTCTTTCATCACTTCATCTATTAATTGCTGCTCTGTAGGCAGGTATAACTGGTATTTACTGGCTATAATGGTTTTGTTGTTTTCCGGCAGGGTAATTTTGACTACCGCATCATTTTTATCAGCACAGAGCAAAATACCAATGCTGGGGTTTTCAAAATCCTGCTTCTCGAAGCGGTCGTAATAGTTTACATACATTTGCAACTGCCCGATGTCCTGATGCGTGAGTTTGTCGGTTTTAATTTCTATGAGTACAAAACACTGCAACAGGCGGTTATAAAATACCATGTCTATGAAAAACTCATCGCCCTCAATATGGATGCGTTTTTGCCGGGCAACAAACGAAAAACCATTACCCATTTCTAATAAAAAATCCTGTAAATGGGTGATGATTGCGGTTTCTAAATCCTTTTCGTAATAGGTTGCTTCTTGCTTCAACCCCAAAAATTCCAACACCATCGGGTCTTTGATGATTTCTTTGGCATCGGATGGCAATCTTTCTTCACGGGCTACGGCAAGCACGGTTTGCACATCATTGCTTAGTAAAAGTCGTTCAAATAATTGGCTGTTTATTTGTCGTTCCAATTGCCTTGCTGTCCAATTGCTTTTGGTGGCTTCGGCTATATAAAAGTCTCTTTTGTCTTGATTTTCAATGCGTATCAATAGCCGATAGTGTGTCCAACTCAATTGCGAACGCAGTGCGTTCGTATTTGGAAATGTTCGGTAAAACTGCCTATTCATCTCTAATTGACGAATTGTAAAGCCTGAACCAAATAGAGGCTGAAATTCATCAGAGATAGATTTTATAAGGTAGATGCCGTATTCCGCTCGGTCTTTACCAAGTTGCTCTTCTTCAAAAATCACCTTCCCGATATGCCAGTACATTAATACTCGCTCCGTGTCCACCGACCGGATGGCACGATCCTTTGCCGTAGCAATAATGGCTTTAATTTGCTGTATGATATCTCGTTTGAGTTCCATATCAGCTAATAATTTCTTTTAATAAACCATCGGTCTCTTGCTCAATGGCCAGAATGTCTTTGGCAATATCTGTCAAAGCTCTTGGCGGTTGGTGTTTATAGAAATATTTGGCAAAGTTTATTTCGTAACCAATTTTGGTGTCTTTGTCATCCCACCAGGCATCTTCTGCAAAAGGCATTACTTCCCGTTCAAAAAATTCCTGGATGTTTTCTTTCAAGGGAATGTTTTCGGTGTCTTTCAGATTCGGGTCGGGCTTTGGTTTGCCTTTGCTGTCGGTTACAATTTTTCCCTTTTCATCTTTCAAAGGTCGATTCACTATTATTTGAGCATAACCAAAGTCTGCATTGTCAAATATTTTACTATATTCGTTTTCTTCAAAATTGAGGAAGGTTTTTTCAATCGAAGCAATGTGTTCTGGTAAAAACTCCACTCTTTTTTTACCCAATGATTTCCGCATTCTATTATAAAAGTTTTCAGAAGTAGCATTTATCAATTGCACTTTACCTTTTCGGTTATTTGCTTTTCGGTTGGAGAAAAGGAAAATGTAAGTGGGTATGCCTGTATTGTAAAACATATCATTGGGCAATGCTACAATGGCTTCCAACAAATCGTTTTCAATAATGTATTTGCGGATTTCGCTTTCGCCTTGTCCTGCATCACCTGTAAACAAAGCAGAACCATTGTGAACCGAAGCAATACGGCTGCCGAGTTCGGTATCTTTCATTTTACTCAGCATGTGCAATACAAACATCAACTGCCCGTCATTCACACGACTGGTTACGGCTTCTTCTTTGTAGCTGCCTTTCAGTATAAAGCGTTTGTCAACAAGGGCTCCTTTAGGCCCAACGCCCAACGCTTTTTTATCAGGTGCCCAGGTTTTACCATAAGGCGGATTGGTAAGCATGAAATCAAACTTCAAATCCTTGTCAAAACCATAAGCACTCAAGGTGCTGCCATAAGCAATTTTGTCGGGGTCTTCGCCTTTTATCAGCATATCGCTTTTGCAAGTCGCATAAATGAAAGGCGTGCTTTCCTGTCCGTATAAATGAACCGTGGCATTGCTTTTTATCAACCCGTCAGGATTGAGCAAAAAGTTTTTTGCAATGGTGAGCATTCCACCGCTGCCCACACAAGGGTCGTAAATCAAATAAGTGCCTTGCTTGATTTTGTCTTTCACCGGTAAGAAAACAAGGTGCGTCATCAAGTCAATGATTTCCCTTGGCGTAAAGTGTTCTCCTGCTTCTTCGTTGTTTTCTTCGTTAAACCGTCTAACCAAATCTTCATACACATAGCCCATTGCCAAGGGTGGCAACTTGTCGGGATGCAATTCCACTTTTGGAGAACAGAATTTTTCAATCAATGAATAAAGGATTTGTGCTTCATCTAATGTTTCAATTTCATTGCGGAACTTGAACTTATTGATGATGTCCTGTACATTTTCAGAAAAGCCATTCAAGTAGTTTTCAAAATTGCTTCTCAGGTTTTTCGGGTCGTCAAGTAGTTTTTTAAGCGTAAACTTTGAAGTATTGTAAAATGCCAAACCAGAACCGTGTTTGCTGTTGGTCAGCAAGCTGTCCAAGTTTTGGAGTTTGTCTTTGTATTCGTTGAAGGTCTTTAAAACCTGTTCTTTAGTTGGTTCTAAAAGCAAGTCCAGTCTGCGAATAACCACCATTGGCAGGATAACATCTTTGTATTTTCCTTTCTGGTAAGTGTTTACCAAAACATCATCTGCAACTGTCCAAAGGAAGTTGATAATGGGTTGCAGTGATTGTGTATTGATACTCATTATGGTACTATGGTTTTGCTTTCTATTAGGTTATAAAATTCCAATGTTAAGTTGGAAAACCGTATCTGTATATTTGGAAAAAACACACCTGCGGATTTGGCAATAGGCGTATTATATGTTAGGTAAAACCACCACATGCCATTTGCAAATTTGCTACAAATCGTTCATGAAATTTGTAGTTGGAAATAAAATGAAAAACATCAAGTGAGTCATTGAACTGGCTTTATTGCTTTCCTTGTAGTTTCTTATTAAGAGCTACATATTAATTTAGTTTTATGTGATTGTTGCTGTAAAAAATCTTGTATTGAACTTTGTCTATTATGATACAGTGCAAGATAGTGTTTATAAGCTCGTGTCCTCATTATGATTGGTGCTTTTCAGATTTTAGTTTGATTATAAATTACTTTCTGTTGTAAAGTTATGCTATTTGATCCAATACTCCAACAATTTTTTTAAAAAAATTCATAGTGTGCTAAAACTTCAATCCCGCAAACACTTTTCTCCCCCATTTACCTTACTTTTACCGCAAAATTTGCGTTATTATGGGCAAAGAAAAATGCTAAACATGAAAAACATTTACCTATACTTGTTATGCTTGGTTGCAGGCGGCTGTTTATGCACACAAGGCTTGCAGGCGCAGCCGGGCGGGGCAGCCAACCCGTATGTGGCGGAGCGGGCAACGGCGCAAAACCACATTAAAACCCTTAAAAATACCGCCTTGCTGGTACGCCTTAAAACCCGCGATAAATCGGTGGAGGCATACCGCAAATCGGGGGCAGAGTTGCTGGCGCAGCGGGTGGAGCAGGAGCAATTTGCCGAAAACAAACTCCTTGCCGATTTATTCAGGCAGTATTTTACCTTTTGTCCGGTGTATTTTTTTTACAGTTCCGATACGCGTGCGGTGCAGGAAGGGGTAAGGCAGGGCATATTTTTAAATGAAAACCTGCAGCGCGATGCCGCAATTATATTGCCTTATGATAATTTCTACATTGCCGAAATAGACGCCCTGCGCGAAACCCTGCCCGATTTGGGCTATGCCGATGAAGAAGAAGAGCCGCAAGACGCAACCCAATCGGGAGGCCGCCATGCCGATACTACCCTGCAACGGGTTATTGTGGTAAAAGACAGCTCCCTAACCCAGCTTCGCCGGCCTTTCCCGTTCTATATACGCGCTTCTTTCGACCGGTTTTTACCTTCTAAAGTGCAGAAATTTAACACCCGGTTAATCAATTTCTACCAGTCCAACACGGCAGGGCAATAGCTTAGGGCACAATTTCTTCTACGTTTACCGTGCCGGCGCTGCCGCCTGTCCATTGCACGGTAATGGCGGCGGTTCCCTGTCCGGCGGTAATAATGCCGTTGCCGTTCAGCGTCCAGTTATAGGTGGCGTAGGGGGTTGGTTCAATGCTGTACTGGTACAGATTAGCGCCTACGCAAACCGCATTTTGCCCAATGATAACCGGGTTGGTATTGCAAGAAAGCTGTACGCGGTAGGTTTGCATTTGTTGCTGCCCTATGTTGGCTATGGGGTTGCCGTTGGTAACGGTTGCCGGCTCAATGTCGGTTTCAATATGTGTAGTTCTGGCGGCGGCGGTGGCAGGCCGGGTAAAATTGAGTGTACAAACCGATGGGGTAGTGGCCAAATTCCAGAGTCGGGCAATGATGCCGCCGTTGGCAATGCCTTCTTCCGATGGTTTTAGGGCCCAAAGCGCTACGTTGGGGTCGGAAACCGACAGGAAAGAAAATGCGGTTTCGGGATAATCTGTGCCGCCGGTAACGGTTCCGCAAACAAACGGGTTTTGGTGTTCGAGCGCGTATTTCATGGCGTTTACCTGATTAAAAGCGTTGTTGTGAACCTGCAGGGCAAAGCGGCTGGTAAATTGTGTATCGCCGTTTTGGTTGTAAATGCCCGGTCCCGAACCTGCCATTCTGCCGCCTGCCAGTACGTTAACCTGTGGCGAGTTTTGGTCTAAGAAGTTGGTGCTGCTGCTGCCCAGTTTCATAAAACCGGCATCGGCATTGGAGAGGGTAACGCCGCGTCCGGCAAGGCTAACATCGGCAAAATGGTTCAGGGTTTGCCAGCCGTGGCGTCGGGCGTTGGTGGCATAATGTCCGCCCTGGGTGGTTTCTTTGGCTTTCAAAATAGCGCCTAATTCTTCGTGGTGGGTGGTGGGGTTGGTAAGGTTAAACGAAAAAGCGTAGGTGCGCACCGCATCGCCAAAATTGTCGTTAATGGTATTGTGCAGGTCAATTCGGTTAATGTTTTTGTAAAGCGTAACAAGTGTGGTATGCTGAACCGGGTTAGCGGAAACGCATCGGAAAGTGGCCGAAACGGCGCCGTTGTTTACCAGAGTAAGTGTGCCGGCGCTGCTGTTTCCCGAACCCAAATCGTTGAGGTAACGGCTGCTGAGCGGCTGGCAATATTCTGTGTTGGCGTTCAGTTTGTCTTGCAGCGAGGTTATTACCCCCGAATTGGTTACGGTAATTCGGTAATAATCGTTTTCCATTTGGTTGCCGCTAATGGTTGCCGTGTTGGGAAAAGCCATGCCCGGGCTGTTTTGTATTTCGAAAATTTTATACCCTACCGGCGGTATGTTTTGCGCCAAAACCCGAAGTTTTTGAACCCCGTCAATGGTTAGCAATTCAAAAGGGGTTTCCTGTCCTGTTTGCAGGTCAAGCACTTTTATGGCTGCGCTACCCGGGTAGGGTATATCTGCTGCATCGGTACGTTGCCAGTTCAACGGGTTCATGACAAAAAAGCGCTGGTTGACGCCGGTTTTCTGAATTTTACCTCCCAACGCGGCAACAGCCTGTGCATACAATTGGTTTACATAAGTTACCACATCATTGGCTAAGGCACGTTGCCAGTTGGCGCGTTCATTGTCGCCGCAACAGCCGCCAAGCCCAAAATTATGTTCCCAGTATTGCCCCAGGGCAAGCCAGCATTTTTCGCGCAGGGTATCGGTAGCGGGGTAAAATTCGGGGTTTTGCAGGGCAACCAAGGTTGTCAGCGCTTCGGCGCTGCGCAGTTTTTCTACGCTGCGTTTAACGCTTGCTGTTACTTCTGCCAGCGAGGCGCAATCGGTATCCCAGTCATTGCCGTAGGTAACACATTCTGTGGGCAGGTTATTGCCGTACAAAGTTTCAAAATGTTCAAAAAAATCGCGCTCGTTAGATACATATACCTGCCGGTTGGCATTGGTGTTGGTTTGTGCCACAGCCGGAAACGTATTGTCAAAAGTGGTTAGGTTATCCCAGCCGCGCCCAAAGCCGCCGGCAACAACATAAGGGTAACCGGTGGTATTGCATTTATTGGTACAATCATTGACCGCGGTGGCAGGGTTCCATGCTTCGGCATATCCGCCCAACCCCTGGTTATAATTCAGCGAATACCATTTCATCAGCACGCCGGTACTGTCGGGTCCTTGGTATTGGTAAATTTCATGGGTGCGGTTTTGCAGTTCCGAATAATTTACCGGCGAAGCACACCCGCACACGCCTTTCCACGAGTACCGAGCGCCTGCGCCTGCCCACAAGGAGCTTAACCCCAGCGGCTGGGTTTGATTTTCCATAGAAATGGCAATGTCAAAAGGCAGGTTGTAACTGCGTTGCAGCCGCCCCTGCCAGTACATGCCCCGAAGCGCAGCCTCGGCCGATTGACCGCCGTAGGTAGAAACCAGCATGTTAAGCGGCACACTTATATGTCCCGATTGTATTTGGTTGATCAGCCGCTGAAATTGGGTGGGCGTTTTGTATTTTTTATAGGTGTAAACCCAAAAAGCCGCATCGCAGTTATAGCGGTTTTGATAGGGCAGGGCGTTGCCTGCTGTGGCATCATTCAGGTCTAAATAGTAATCCAGTACATCTAAAAAAGCCTGCTGATAAGTGGCGGCATTACCGCTCCAGAAGTAATCGGTATGGTCGTCGTTGGCTATGTAAATGTGCTTTTGCTGTGCCTGAGCGGTTAATAGCATAAAGCAGCAGCAAAGTATTGTGGCAAGGGTATATTTGCAAACAGTCATAAAAGGGCTTTTCAGGTGGTAAATGAAATGGGTGAGCAGGGCAAATGTAAGCAAAATTATTTTAACTCGATATGCAGCCTTGTAATGAGGTAAAACTGTTTAATATGACTGTGCCGTGCACTTGCTGCGTGGCGCATGGTGGATTGCACCGCGTTCATTTTTCATAAAACCCAAACTTTTTCGGACAAACCTTCATAAAACCAAATTTTTTGTATAGTTTTGTACAACGAGGGAATAAACCGCAGGAAACACAGTAAACCGGCAGATTGTTGTTTGCCTGTTACTGCAAAACGGATAAATTTTACCGAAGGGTTAAATACAGTGAATATGCAATGCTTAAAGGTGCCTAACATAGCTGTACTGCTACTTTTGCTGCTTCTTGCGGTAGCAGGCGGGGTAAAGGCACAGGTAAGTTTATACACTTTTTCGCAAAGTACGGGCACTTACACTCCCATTACGGGCGGTACCATATTGGGTTCAACTGCCAATAACGAACAGCGTTTTCTTGACCCTGCAAACCCCGCCGGAAGCGCCACTGATAATTCCGGACCCGGTTTTCCCATCGGATTTAATTTTGCCTACAACGGCCTTATGTTCGACCGCATAGGCATTCATACCAACGGCTGGATTTCATTGGGCAATTCGCTGCTTACCCCCGGCGTAGATATGACCTCGGTTTCTTATTTAGCGCCGCTTTCTTCGTCGGCTGTAATAACACCCGAATACCTCCGCAGTCGCATTGCAGCAGTTGGCGCCGATTTACAGGGGCAGTCAAATTCCGAACTCAGGGTACAAACCATAGGCACTGCGCCCAACCGCGTTTGTGTGGTTCAATGGACCAACTACCGCCGCGCCTCACAAACAGCCATGCTGCTTAACTTTCAGATACGGTTAAACGAAGCCGGAAATACCGTAGCCATAATGTTTGGCAACATGGTGTTTGGCTCGCTTACCAATACCGCCGATGTTGGTTTGGGCGGCTTTACGGATGCCGACTTTAACAACCGCCGTACCGTTAGCCCGCATAACTGGAACAGCACCCTGGCCGGCACCTCTAATATTTCAAAATGTACCATGTCCAGCACGGCCGTGCCGCCGGTAAACGGAAGAACTTTTTTGTTTTCCCCGCCTGCCTGTCAGGCGCCGTACTTGTGGCCGGTTTCAATATTCAGCGCTACCACTGCCACCATTAATTTTACCTGTACAGCCTGCACCGGTACCTACGTTGTAGAATACGGCCCGCCCGATTTTGTTCCCGGCGCCGGCGTATCTGCCGGAACCGGGGGTACGGCCATTGTTGGCTCGGCATCACCGGTTGTTATCAGCGGGCTATTACCGCTCACCTATTACGATGTGTATGTGCGTCAGGATTGTGGCGGCGCTTTCAGCCCCAACTCCGGTGTGCAGAGCTTTTTAACCCGCCCTCCGGGCGACGATGTTTGCAGCCCGCTCACCCTTACTGCCGGGCTGAACACAGGTTTTACAAATTCGTATGCCTCTGTGCAAAGCAATGAACCTTTGCCGCTTCTTGTAAACTGCAATGTACAAAACGCATGGTGCCCCGATGACGGGGGCTTGCAAAACAGTCTTTGGTTTACTTTTACGCCGTTGCAGGACGGACTGTACAATTTTGATTGCTATGGATTTAACACACAGGCTGCACTATGGCAGGCTGCTTCGTGTTCGGCTTTGCTATCGGGCGGGGGCAACTTGCTGGCAGCCAACGATGACGGAAGTACTACACAAACTTTGGGCGCTTATTTGCAAAACGTTTGCCTTCTGCAAGAACAAACATATTTTTTACAGGTAGATGGTTACAACGGAGCCGAAGGCCCGCTCACTGTTAACATCACTTTTGCAGGGCAGCCGCCTGCGCCCACCATAACCTGCCCTGCCAATATAGTGCAGAGCGCCGGGTTTACGGGCTGCAGTACCTATGTTAACGTGCCGCTGCCGGTGGTTAACAGTTTGTGCAGCAATTACACCCTAAGCAACAACTACACCAATCTGCCCAATGCCTCTGCACTCTACACTGCCGGCATTACGGTAGTTACATATTCCGTTACATCGGGCGCCAACACCAATACCTGCAGTTTCAGCGTAACGGTTACCAATCCGCAACCTCCGGTAGTTTCGTGCCAGAATATTGCCGTTACGTTAAGCGCATCGGGTACGGCTTCTATTACTCCCTCTGCTGTATTTGCTGCTTTCGATGCCTGTTTTTTACCCCATACCCTGGTATCGGTACAGCCGGCATTGTTTACCTGTGCCAATGTGGGCAGCAATACCGTAACCCTTACCGCCGCCGATTCGCAAGGCAATACCGCCACCTGCGCCGCAACCGTTGCGGTAACAGATGTTTTGCCGCCGGTTGTGGCCTGCCAGAATACCACCGTGGCACTCAATGCTTCGGGCAGTGCAACGGCAACCCCTGCGGCGCTGCTTGCCACCTCTTCCGATAACTGCACCACCGTAACGCCGGTTGCAGTATCGCCTGCATTATTTACCTGCGCCAATATAGGCAGCAATACTGCAACCCTTACCGTACAAGATGCAAGTGGCAACACAGCCACCTGCACAGCACAGGTTTTGGTGCAGGACCAAACGCCGCCTGCAGTTGTTTGCCAGCCTTTTACGGTTACTTTAAATGCATTAAACACTGCCGTTATTACCCCGTCCAATGTGTTTGCATCCGGCACCGACAACTGCACAACCGTAACCCCCTTATCGGTAACGCCCAACAGTTTCGGGTGTCAGCAGGTGGGCAACAATACGGTTACATTGGTTGCTGCAGACGGGCACGGCAATACCTCTTCGTGCAGCGCCACGGTTACGGTAAATTATGCTGCCCAGCCGGCGCCAATTTGCCAAAACATTGGGGTTACCCTCAACAGCCTGGGCATGGCGCTGGTTTTTCCGGCCAATGTATTTGCCGGCAGTACCGATAATTGCGGCGCATTAAGCCCGGTAGCTGTTAACCCGGCATTGTTTACCTGCTCACAGGTGGGTCAAAATACCGTAACCCTCTTTGCTACCGATGGCAATGGCAATACCAGCAGTTGTACTGCCACCATTACCGTTTCCGATGTGGCTGCGCCGGTTGCTCAATGCCAAAACGCTTCGGTGCAGCTTAATGCACAGGGGCAGGCAACCATAACACCCGCCACCCTTAACAACAACAGTACCGATAATTGCGGCATTACCCAACTAACCCTTAGCCAAAGCCTTTTTACCTGCAACAACACAGGAAACAACACCGTAACCCTTACCGTGGCCGATGCAAGCGGCAATACCGCCACCTGCAACGCCCAACTTTCGGTTTCCGATGTCCTACCGCCTGCAGCAATTTGCCAGAATGTCACTGTAGCCCTTAACGCATCGGGAAATTATACTTTAAACGGTTCCGAAATTAACAACGGCAGCACCGATAATTGCGCCATAACCGCCTTGTCGGTTACACCCAATTTGTTTACCTGTGCCAATATTGGCAGCAATACCGTAACCCTTACAGTAGCCGATGCAAGCGGCAACACTGCCACCTGCGCTGCAACGGTCATGGTATTGTTTACTTTTTTGCCCGACGAACTTTGTAAAAATGCCACCGTGGCACTTTCGCCCGCCGGAAATGCAACCATCTTGCCCTCCGATGTTTTTCTTGGAAATACCGATAACTGTGCCGGTATTTCGCCGGTTTCTGTAACGCCTCAAAATTTTGGCTGTGCCAATGTGGGCAGCAATACTGTAACATTGACCGTGGTAAACGGTAGTGGCTTTACCAGCAGTTGCAATGCTACCGTAACCGTAACCGATAACCAGTCTCCCAATGCGGCATGCCAAAATACATCGGTAAACCTGTTAGCCGGAGGAACGGCAAGCATTGCTGCAGCACAAATTAACAATGGCAGCGCCGATAACTGCGGTATAGCTCAGGTGCAGGTTTTCCCCAATAGCTTTACCTGTGCCAATATCGGCGCTAACACCGTTACCCTCACCGTTACAGATGTAAACGGCAACAGCAGCACCTGTACGGCACAGGTTGTGGTAAACGACAACTTGCCGCCGGTGGCGCAATGCCAGAACCAAACGGTTTTCCTCAACGCATCGGGAACGGCAACGGTTACGGCAGCACAGGTAAACAATGGCAGCACCGATAATTGCTCCATTACCGCCTTTTCGGTTACACCCAATGTATTTACCTGTGCTGATATAGGCAGCAATACCGTGACCCTTACAGCTTCCGATGCTGCGGGCAATACAGGCACCTGTGCCGCATTGGTAACGGTAGTTTTTGATTTTTTGCCGGTTGATGTTTGCCGAAATTATGCGGTGGAACTCAACAGCAGCGGCGATATTGGCATTTTGCCGGCTGACGTATTTATTGGCAATGCCGATGAGTGTGGCGGAGTATCGCCGGTATTGGTAACGCCCAACACGTTTACCTGTGCCAATGTTGGGCTTAATACCGTTACGCTTACGGTAGTGAACACTGCCGGCAGCACTACCACCTGCAACGCCACCGTTACAATTTCCGATTCACAGCCGCCAGTTATGCAATGTCAGAATCAACCCGTTTCTTTGAGTGCATCGGGCAATGCAAGCATTACCGCGGCACAGGTAAACAACGGAAGTTCCGACAACTGCGGCATCAGCCAGTTAACTGTTTGGCCCACTTCGTTTACCTGTTTACAGGTAGGCAGCAATACTGTTACGCTTACTGCGTCCGATGCTTCGGGCAATACCCAAACCTGTCAGGCTATTATAACAGTTGCAGATAATCTGTCGCCTGTTATGCAATGTCAGAACACAACCGTTGTCTTAAATAATACCGGAACCGCCTTGCTGCTTCCCGGGCAGGTAAACAACGGCAGTGCTGATAATTGCAGCATCAGCCAGCTTACCGTAGCACCCGATTTTTTTACCTGTGCCAATGCAGGCAGCAATACCGTTACACTAACGGCTGTTGATGCTGGGGGCAATACAGGCACATGCAGCGCCATTGTACAGGTAACTTTGCCATTTAACGGAAGCAGTTTTTGTAAAAATGCTGAAGTAAGTTTGACGGCATCGGGAACGATTGCACTTCCAGCCTCGGCCGTATTTACCGGTTCTGTACCCGATGCCTGCGGAATTATTGACGCGGTTTCGGTTAGTCCGGCGGTATTTACCTGTGCCAATGTGGGCATAAACACCGTAACCCTTACCACGGCAAACAGCATAGGCAACACCGGCACCTGTACGGCACAGGTAGCGGTAGCAGATAATTTACCGCCTCAGCTTGTTTGCCCTTCAAATGTTACATCGGGCAACAGCCCCAACACTTGCGGCGCAAACCTTATAATTCCGGCGCCTTCGGCAAATGATAATTGTGCCCTGTTAAGTGTTGAAAACAATAAAAACAACACCGGAAATGCCAGCGGGTTTTACAACCCCGGAACCACTACCGTAACCTTTACGGCTACCGATGTAAACGGCAACAGCAGCAGTTGTTCCTTTGCCGTAACGGTAAATGATACCCAGCCGCCTGTGGTTGCTTGCCCGGCCAATATTGCCGTAAACAACACAGCCTGTACACAGGTGGTAAACTGGGCAGTGCCGGCTGCAACCGATAATTGTGCAGTTGCATCTTTAGTAGCCGGTATAACCCCCGGTTCGGTATTTAGTACCGGTGTAACAACGGTAGATTACACGGCACAAGACGAAAGCGGCAATACCTCTACGTGTTCATTTACCGTAACAATAGCAGATACAAGCCCTCCGGCTATTGTTTGTCCGGACAACATTGCACAGACTGCCGTTGCCGGAACCTGTTCGGCAGCGGTAAACTGGACATTGCCGCAGGTTACCGATGCCTGTTCGGGGGCTGTAATAAGCAATGCCAGCCATTCGCCCGGCACAAATTTTAATACTGGCATTACGGTGGTTGCTTACACTGCTGCCGATAGCTGGGGCAATACGGCCACCTGTTCATTTACCATAACCATAACCGATACCCAGCCGCCGCAGATAACCTGCCCCGCGGCGGTTGTTGCCCCTGCGGTTGCCAACAGTTGTCAGGCAGCGCTAACTATACCCTTGCCGGTGGCTTTGGATAATTGCCAGATTTCGGGATTGGTAAACAGCTATACAGGGGCTTCCAATGCCAGCGGAATATATTCAACCGGTGTAAACACCGTTACTTACACGGCTGCCGATGCAACAGGCAATACAGCTACTTGTTCCTTTACGGTATCTGTAACCGATACGCAACTGCCGCAAATTACCTGTCCGCAAAATATGGTGCAAACAGTGAGTGGTACAACTTGTTTTTCGGTAGTTGTTGTGCCGTTGCCTGCGGTGACCGATAACTGTGCCGTTGCAGGATATACCAATAATTTTACAGGCACTGCCAATGCAAGCGGCGCTTATTTGGTAGGCGCAACTACAATTGTTTATACGGCCAATGACGTAAATGGCAATACGGCTTCCTGTTCTTTTACCGTTACGGTAAACGATGCCATAGCACCTGTAATTGTTTCGTGCCCGGCCAACATCATAAAACCTGCTATTGCCGGCACATGCAGCGCTACCGCCAACTGGAACACCCCTGTAGCGTCGGATAACTGCTCTGCCATAACGCTGGTTGCATCTACACCATCGGGCAGTACTTTTAATGCGGGCACCACCGTAGTTACCTATACGGCCACCGACGTATCGGGCAATACCACCACCTGTTCATTTACGGTCACCATTACCGATACAACACCACCGGTTATTTCTTGTCCGGCGAATATCAGTTCTTGTTCAACCACCCCGCTTTGGCCTTCGCCCAATGCCTCCGATGCTTGTTTACTGGGCAATATTACATCAAATTATGCACCGGGCGGATATTTGCCGCCGGGTGTTAATACCATAACTTATACGGCCACCGATGTTAGTGGCAACACAGCCACTTGCTCGTTTACGGTAACCATTAATAACCCTGTTACGCTGGTAACCAGCACTTCGAGTTTTAACGGTAACGGCGTAACCTGCTTTGGCGCTTCTAACGGCATTGCCAATGCCATTGCCATAGGCGGTACCCTGCCGTTTACTTACCAATGGTCAAACGGAACAACGGGCGCTTTTGTAAGCGGTTTGCCGGCGGGCACCTATACGGTAACGGTAGCAGATGCTTTGGGTTGTTCGGCAACAAGTAGTGTTGTGCTTACACAACCGCCGCCCATTGTTTGTTCGGTAAATACTACAGCCGCCAGTTGTGCCAATGTAAACAACGGCACGGCCACGGCAGTCATTACAGGCACCGGAACTTACAATTACAATTGGAGCGGCCCTGTGGGTCCGTATGTAAATGCCAGCCATCTTACAGGACTTTCGCCGGGCGTTTACACGGTTACTGTTACCAATGCGCTGGGGTGTACCTGTTCGGCATCGGGTATGGTAAATTCTCCGCCCATTACCGGGCAACTTGCCGGCACTCTGACCACCGTTTCGGGCGGAGTGGCGCCTTTGTTGTATAATTTCAGCACCATTGCCTTTACCGGCGGAACAGCGCCCTACACTTTTGCATGGAATACATCAGGGTATGTTCAATACTCCACTACATCGGGCAATATTAACATTATTTATACCAACACTTCTTACTGGGCTGTAACGATATCTGACAATGACCCCTGTACCGAAGGGGAATTGGTTTTCAGCAGTGCTCCGGATATAGATTTTGGTGTGCTGACCATATTAACGGCAACAGTAACGGGCGATTCAGGCGGAAGCAACGGTAGTATAACGCTTACCGTAATAGGGGGCACCCCGTGCAGCGGCAACTCGTATCATTATAATTGGCTTGGGCCTTCCAACTGGTTTCCGGCAGGTAATACCAATACGCCCAATTTAACCGGATTGCCCAGTGGTTGGTATGTGGTAAGCATTACCGACTGTGGCCCCGATGGCGTGTTTAATACCGGCGATGAGCAGGAGGCCTATGGGTATTACTGGATTGCCAAAGCCATACGCGGCAGGGGTAAAGATGCGCCACCCGATGCTGGCATGTTACAGGTAATACCCAACCCAATAAGCAATGACTCGCAACTTAGGTTTATTATACCGGAAGATGGCTACGTAACCATAGCCCTTTTTGACATTACCGGAAGGGAGCAAAAGGTGTTATACAGCCAATTGGCACAGGGTGGATTGATGTACCAAATACCGCTAAGCAGCAATTTGGCACTTGTTCCCGGTGTATATATTTGCCAATTGCGCACCGATGGCGGCTACCGCTTACAGGAGCGTATTGTTTGGGTTAAATGATGCAGGAAAATATGGTGCCGGAAATTATAACCTACACCTATATAAGCAAGAAAATGCCAGCAGGTGAAGGGTTTTGACAAGGGCAAATTGTTTGAAATTTGCAAATTTCAAAGATAGAGGGGGGAGGAAATAAAAGCAAAAATCCGTCTGAGAAAGTATCAGACGGATTTTTCAGTGTGTCGGGATGACTGGACTTGAACCAGCGACCACACGCCCCCCAGACGTGTACTCTACCAACTGAGCTACATCCCGATAGCATTTTTGTAAAGCGGTGCAAAGTTAGCAACCATAAACGATATAACCAACACCTTTTTGTTTTTGTTCCGCCGGTTTTGCAATTTTTTTACCCTTGTGTGGCAGTTTTAATGCTTTTAACAATCAGTTGGCAGGCAGTTTTAATTTGTTTTGGCGTTATTATTAAGGGCGGCGCTATTCGCAGGCAGTTATCGGCAAACAGAAACCAGTCTGTAACTATGCCGTTGGCAATGCAGGCATCAATTACTTTTTTTGTGATGGTAAAATTATCAAACACTACGGCAATCATCAGCCCAAAGCTGCGAACTTCCTGAATGGCGGGGTGTTTCAGGTATTGTTTGAACAGATGTTCTTTTTGTTTTACCTCTTTAACATAGGGTTTTTGCAAGAGTATTTGCAGGGTAGCCAGGCTGGCGGCACAGGAAACAGGGTGTCCGCCAAAGGTGGTAATATGCCCCAGCACCGGGTTGTTGGAGAGAGTTGTCATAATATGTTGCGGGGCAATAAATGCGCCCAGCGGCATACCGCCTCCCATACCCTTGGCCAACAGCAGCACATCGGGTATAATGTTTAGTTGTTCAAAGGCAAATAAGGTGCCTGTTCGGCCGTATCCGGTTTGTATTTCATCTAATATGAGCAGGGCGCCCGTTTCGGTACAGCGTTGGCGCAATGCCTCCATAAAGCCGGGCTGAGGAGCTAAAACCCCGGCTTCGGCCTGTACCGGCTCAACCAGTACGCAGGCGGTTTGGCTGGTTATATGTTGCAGGTCATCGGTACAGTTGTAGCGCAAATGTTGCACATCGGGCAGCAGCGGTCGGTAGTTGCGTTTAAAAAACTCACTGCTCATCATGCTTAATGCGCCATGGGTGCTGCCGTGGTAAGCGTTTTGAAAAGAAACCATTTGGGTGCGTCCGGTGTAGCGCTTGGCTAATTTGAGTGCACCCTCTGTTGCTTCGGCGCCCGAATTTACAAAATACACATTGTTGAGTTGCGGGGGCAGGTGCTGTGTAAGCAGGCTGGCCAACGCCACCTGCGGCGAAAATACATACTCACCATAAACCATAAGGTGCATGAATTTGGCCGCCTGCTGCCGAACTGCTTTCACAACTTTGGGATGGCAATGCCCAAGGTTGCTTACACTGATGCCCGAAATGAGGTCAATATAGGGTTTCCCCGATGTATCGTAGAGAAAGATGCCCTTTGCGCGTTCAATTTCGAGTAGGAGCGGAGCATTGCTGGTTTGGGCTACGTGTTGCAGAAAAAGTTGGCGGTGGGTAATCATACAGGCAAAACAATCTTGTTGCAAATGTTGTTTTAACGAGCATTAAAGGTAAGAACAAATTTAACAACCGAACACTAAACTGCAGCCGATAGCAAAGTGGCTTGCAAAGAATGCAAACAGCCACAACCGTTTGCAAAAATGTGTCCAAAAGGTGGGTAAATCGGTTTATTTGCCCTGTTAGGCAGTAAAGTTTGTTAAAGTCATTTAATATACGTACCTTGTGCAAATCTGCGCCAGCGTATTGTCTGTAGTCTGACGTAATTTTTTAATAAGTGTATGGCAAAATCAGGTCAGACTTCGGAAATGGCATTTTTTTATACTCATTCCCCCGATACTTGCTTGCTGTAGCGCTATTCTTTTGATAAACCAAAACAAAACATGTTATTTCAGTCATTAAACATCATTGAACCCATTTTACAAGCGCTTGCCGAAGAAGGTTATACCACTCCTACGCCCATACAATCACAGGCCATTCCTATTGTGTTGCAAGGCACCGATTTGCTTGCATGTGCCCAAACCGGCACCGGAAAAACGGCTGCTTTTGCGGTACCTGTTCTACAACTGTTAAGCAAGGATAAAACTAATAACCAGAAAAGAAAGATAAGGAGCCTTATTGTTACTCCTACCCGGGAATTGGCCATTCAAATTGAAGAGAGTTTTAAAGCGTATGGCAGATATACCGGATTAACCACTGCGGTGATTTTTGGCGGAGTAAATCAGAACTCACAAACCCAGGCCCTTCGAAACGGGGTTGATATACTAGTTGCCACCCCTGGCCGGCTGTTAGACCTCCTGAACCAAGGTTATATTACCCTGCGAGATGTAGCCTATTTTATATTGGACGAAGCCGACCGCATGTTAGATATGGGGTTTATACACGATATAAAAAAGTTATTGGCAGTATTGCCCCATAAAAGGCAATCGCTTTTCTTTTCGGCAACCATGCCGCCCGAAATTATAAAACTTGCAGGCAACATCTTGCACAATCCGGCAAAAGTGGCGGTCACTCCGGTTTCTTCAACCGTAGATATTATTAAGCAGCATATTTATTTTGTTGACAGTGAAAACAAGAACGCCTTATTGCTGGAAATACTGAAAGATAAAAAAGTTAAAACAGCATTGGTATTTACCAGAACCAAACACGGCGCTGATAAGGTGGTAAAAATACTGCTTCGACACCAAATAACGGCAGAGGCCATACACGGCAACAAGGCACAAAATGCAAGACAACGTGCACTTTCCAATTTTAAGACGCAAACTACCCGCGTATTGGTAGCAACTGACATAGCAGCCCGTGGTATTGATGTAGATGAACTGGAGTATGTTGTTAATTTTGACATGCCTAATGTTGCCGAAACTTATGTGCACCGTATTGGTCGAACCGGACGTGCAGGAGCAAAAGGTACTGCCATTTCTTTTTGCAATGCTGAAGAAAAAGCCTACTTGCGCGAAATTGAAAAACTTATTGCCCAAAAAATACCAATTGTTGCCAATCATCTTTTTCCTTTAAAAAACCATGAGCCGGCTAAAGATACCAATCAAGAACAAAAAAGGGGCAACCAAGGGCATTCCAGACCCAGAGTTTCGGTTCGTAAGCACTAACTACCTGCTTTTAGGTGTAGTATGAACCGGAAGTTAAATAAATACATAAACAAAACGCCGCAAAGTTTTAAACTCTGCGGCGTTTTGCTGTAAGGAAAGCTATGTGCCTAATATTAACCCCTAACTCTTAATTTTCTTACGGAACAGCTCCAAGGTTCCTTTGCTTTAAGCATTTCAGCAGTTTTTGTATTCCGTCATTTACGGAATATAGCCGAAGAAAAATATCCCGGTTTAGCAAAGATATTCAATATATTTATGCGCTATAGTTATGTCTTATTTGCAACTAAGCGCTTTTTGACGCAGCAAACTAACCTGTAATAGCCCGCCTAAACTTCAACAGTTGCGTAGCCTTTACATATTGCTACTTTTTTCGTAACTATTTAGGTGCCGTTTTTGATAATTTTGCATTTAAATGAACATTTCGATGCTTTCTGTTTAAAAAAACAGTATTTTTGTTGAAAGATTCGCAACAGAAAAACGAAAATGTGCTTGGTTTTTAATAATTTCGACAACAAAAAATTTTACAAAGCGTTGATTATCAATCAATTAAGAGTACCTAAATAGTTACCTTTTTTCTTGATCCCACTTTTCGCACCCAAGCAGAAAATTATGTGTAATTACCTGACCAACAATTTATTATATAATAATGTAATATTAGTAGAATATATACATTATGTGTAAGTTGCTGATTATCAGCCTCAAATTTTCAAGGTGCGAAACGTGAGCTTGATAAAAAAGTAGCCAAAAATCAAGCCTGCCTGAAAATCGTCTGAAAATCTGCACTACGGGCGGCATGCGCCAAGGCAAACGCCGGCAGCAGTGGTGTTTCATAAGCAAGATGTGTAGTGGCGTTTGCTGCGCCGCCTGCTTTTCGCCCTCCGTTCCGATTTTCTTAACGCCGATTTTCGGAAGGGCGACAAAGATGACCAACTAATACCTAACAATTGTTGCAGAATTGACTGTCTTTGGAGAAGCCCTGCCCAAACAAGTACTAAAAATGCTATCGAAACTAATTGTATATTCCGTAAAACTGACTTAGAGTTAGGGATTGACAACAAAAAAATGAATGCAGGTTGATACAAATATTACAGATAACTTGCCAATAGTTGCTTAGCTTGTGCAGTTATTATACCTGAAAGAGCATTATCGGGAACATGACTCATTTTATAAAGGTATATGTTGATGCCTATTGTCACCAATGCCAATAGGAGCAATATAAGCATTTTTAGCATAAACTGCATGTTTGCTGCATCATTTTTTTGAGTGTTTATTTTAATAAAGGTCATAGCTTTTTAGTTTAGGCTTAAGTTAATTTGTTGTTAAACCAATAAAAATCATGCCAGAATTATTTGGTTAACGCAAATTAGTAGTTTGTGGTTGCCATTTTGTAACCGCTTTTTTAGTTAAAAATGGTTAAGTTTTTATTTTTTGTATGGAAAATGCATTTTCGGGCAGTATTTGCTGCAGTTTGGTGCCCTACAGCACTGTTTATTTTGCCATTTATGACTATTTGGGCGGGTATAGGTTTAATTCTTTTCTGTATTTAGGATTAGCGTCTTTATTTTAGACTATGTATATTGCCACAGCAGTCAGCGTCTGCTCCCAAAACAAAATGCAAAGTGCTGCATATTTTTATAAAATTTCGGGTTCAATTTCCAATTCTTCAATTTGTGCAAGTTGTTGGATAAGTTCTTTGCTAAGCCGCAAAGCTATAGAAATGCGCATGGTGCAATGGTTATGAAACTCTTGTTGCAATATTGCGGCGGGTGTTCTTTTTAAAATGGTCATTACCTCGTTTATACTGAGGTAGTTAAATCTTATGGTGAAAACCTCTGTTACTTCTTTGACAACTATTTCTGCAGCATCGAGCGCAGCGCGGGCAGCGCTTTTGTATGCGCTTATCAGCCCCGAAACTCCCAATTTGGTGCCGCCATAATAACGCACCACAATAACCATAATGTTGCTAAGTCCTTTTGAGTCAATTTGCCCCAAAATAGGGCGTCCGGCTGTGCCCGAGGGTTCGCCGTCGTCGTTGCTGCGGTAGTTTTGCTGTTTATTGGTGCCAATGCGGTAGGCATAGCAGTGATGGGTGGCCTTTGGGTGTTCTTTTTTTACCGTTTCCAAAAAAGCATGTACATCGGGCTGGTTGGCAACCATTTGGGCAAATGCAATAAACCTGCTGCCTTTTACCAGATACTCGGCAGTGGCAGGGTGGTTAATAGTTTGGTAGGTATAGGTCATGGCAGATGTTGGGAAAAAACTACTGCAAGGCAGCGAGAGGAGGCAATACTAAGTGATGAAAGCGGTTTGCTGGAAAGCGCAAGTTGGCAAGAGGCTATGAACTAAGTAACCATAATGGAAGTCCATTTCTTTTTGTATTCCGCAAATCAGAAAAAAGTCATGAGGAGAATGGCACAAAAAGCCATTCCTATGCCCAGCAGGTTGAGGTGCGATAATGTTTCTTTAAACAAAACCAAAGCCAGCAATCCCGAAAGCGCTACAATAGACATATTGTTTACCGGAAACACGACCGAACTTTGCCAGCCCGTGGTGCTGAGTGCGCGAAGCAAAAAATAAATGGAAAAGTAATTGGGAATGCCCAACAAAATGCCGGCCAGCACATTTTTAGCTTGCAGCGTTTTGCGCTGATAAATTACAAAAATTAATCCAACCACTCCGGCTGTGCCAAAAGTAACGGTGGTAAAGAGGTGATGCTGGTCATCGGAAAGGTATCGTTTTTGCGCATAATTGAGCAGAATCTCCCCAATACCGCCCAGTATAAATACACCAAGGGGCAAAATAAGTTCGCGGTGTTGCAGTAGTTTCGCCTGTTCATTTTGCTTTACCGAAGTAAGCACTACCGCCGCAACGGCCAATAAAATGCCCAACAATTTGGGCAGGGTAAAGGTGTCGGCATACAGAAAAAAGGCGGCTGTTACGGGCAACACCAGCGTTGTTTTGGCGGCTACGGTAGCCACGGTAATACCGTTTTGCTGAATGGTATAGGCAATTAGTTGAAAGCCAAGCATAAAAATGGCACCCAGCGCGAGGGCAATCAACAGCCATGACGTGTAGTTTACGCCGGCAGGCAATAAATTTGCGCCGGCGGTGGCAATACCCATAAAAACGCAGGTAAAGTAGTTTACCACAATAGCCTGCAAGGTGTTAACCCGGTGGTTGCCGTAAATTTTAAACAGCACAAACAGCAGGGTAGAACAAAAAACAGAAAGCAATAGCGCCGGCATGTTGGCAAAATGGTTAGGTATTTAAAAACACAATTGCCACGCGTGTTAACCAGCGTGGCAATTGCTTTAGAAAAAGGGTAGGGCAGTGGTTACGGGAAAATACCCAATTCCATATAGGCGGTGGCCACCTTATCTATGGCAACATAGAAAGCGGCAGTTCGCAGGTCTTCAATTTTTTTGTTGCGTTTCCAGTTATCGCGAATGGGCATATAGGCGGCAATCATGGTATCTTCCAACCCCGAATGCACAAGGTCAACTTCTTCAGCGCCTTTAACCACACGGTCGCGGTCTTCTTCTTTTACCTTTTTGTTGGTAAGTCCTTCCATAACGCGCAGCATATTGGAGTAAGAGGCTTCGTGAAAACGTTTGTCCATACGTCCAAAGCGAACGTGTGAAAGGTTTTTAAGCCATTCGAAATAAGAAACGGTTACCCCGCCGGCGTTCAGGTAAACGTCGGGTAAAATCATAATACCTTTGCTAAGTAAAATATTTTCTGCTTCGGGGGTAATGGGTCCGTTGGCGGCTTCGGCAATAATTTTGGCTTTAATTTTGGCGGCGTTGCCCATATGAATAACCCTTTCAAGCGCTGCCGGAATTAAAATATCACATTCCAGTTCCAGTGCATCGGTATTTTTGGCCAGATTTACCGCACCGGGGAAATTGAGAATGCTGCCCGTTTCTTCGCGGTGGCGCACCACACTGTCTAAGTCCAGCCCTTTGCCGGTGGGGTCGTAAATAGCGCCTTCGTACTCTGCTAAGCCAATTAATCGGGCGCCGCTTTTCTGAAAGAAATTGGCAGAGTGGTAGCCCACGTTGCCTAAACCTTGCACCACTACGGTTTTGCCTTCAATGCCGGTACTTAGTTTAAGGGCTTTCATATCTTCTTTTACGCTTACAGCTTCGCGGGTGCCGTAAAACACGCCCAAGCCGGTGGCTTCTACGCGGCCACGCACACCGCCCTGGCTAATAGGTTTACCCGTTACGCAGCCGTAGCTGTCAATTTCATCTGATTTAAATGTCTGGTAGGTATCCAAAATCCAGGCCATTTCACGGGCGCCGGTTCCATAGTCGGGGGCAGGCACATCTAAAGCCGGCCCGATAAAGTTTTTGCGGATAAGTTCGGTGGTATAGCGGCGGGTTATGCGTTGAAGTTGCGAAACGCTGTATTGACGCGGGTTAATTTTAATACCGCCCTTTGCGCCGCCAAACGGCACATCAACAATGGCGCATTTGTAGGTCATGAGCGAGGCAAGCGCCATAACTTCATCCTGGTCAACAAACTCGCTGTACCTGATGCCTCCTTTGCACGGCAACCTGTGGTGGCTGTGTTGTACACGGTAAGCTTCAATTACCTGAAAATTGTTGCCAATTTTAACCGGAAACCGCATTTGGTAAACGCTGTTACAAGCCTTAATCTGGTTAAGCAGCCCTTCGGGGTATTTGGTTACGGCTGCTGCTTTATCAAAGTAATACTCTACACTCTGATAAAAAGATAATTCGCCGGCATTGTGTTGTACTGCCATAAAGTGTTAATTTTTTGTTTGTATAGATTTGCATTTGTTTTTATAAGCATCTCGTTAAGTTTGTACCGCAGGGTGTGTGGCAGGATGAATAACGAACGTTCGGTAGTTTAACAGCACAGACCTTTAAGGCCTTTTTAAACCGGGCGCAAAGTTACTGCTTTTTTGCAAGCCGATGCGTTATTTAATTTTATTTTTACGTCATTGGGCTCAATTAACAGTTGCTTATTGTATTGCATGTATTATTATTCAGGCAAAGCGCCATCCCAATCGGGTAAAAACAGGTTACGGCTGTTGCTGTTCATTTTCTAATTTCCGAAGTCGTCTGTCAAGGGTTGCCAGAAAAACGATGATGCCGGCGAAAATGATGGCTAAAACGACCACTACAACATAAATTTTTCCCGATGCATACAATTGCTCAGCCATTTCAACGGGCTGTGCACCGCCGGTTTGCTGTGCCTGTATATACAAAATTGAAAACATAAGAAATAATGCTACCCAGAACTTGTTTACGTGATACATAACATAAGGTTGCTTTGTTTATAAAACCACAGAGAGGCAGTATAGGTTGCCGTTTTTGGAAAAAACAACCAAGTTTGCGCTTTAACCTGTTTGCGCCGCAAAGTAACATAAAAAAATCGGGAAAGAACCGCTATAAATGATTAACTTGGCAGCCGAAAACCAATTTCTGTTTATTTAACCAATAATTTCCGAATATGAAATTTACCTATTATGGACATGCCTGTTTTAGTGTACAAATTGCCGGCAAAAACATTTTGTTCGACCCCTTTATTACCGGCAACGAACTGGCCAAACATATTGATGTAAACCAAGTAAAGGCAGACTATATACTCATTTCGCATGGACATGCCGACCATGTTGCCGATGCACCTGCCATTGCCCGTAACACGCAGGCCACCATAGTGTCGAACTACGAAATTGTAAGCTGGTTTGGAGATAAGCACGGCTACCCGAAAGGGCACCCCATGAATCATGGGGGGGGATGGAATTTTAATTTTGGAAAGGTGAAATATGTAAATGCAGTACACTCCAGTGTATTGCCCGATGGAACTTACGGCGGCAACCCCGGCGGCTTTCTCCTTCAAAGCGCGGAAGGAAATTTTTACTACGCCGGCGACACTGCCCTTACCTGGGATATGAAACTCATACCAATTTTTGCAGGACTGCAATTTGCTGTGCTGCCTATTGGCAACAACTTTACCATGGGTATTGACGATGCTGTTATTGCATCGGAATTTATTGAGTGCGAAACCATTATCGGTGTGCATTATGATACCTTCGGGTACATTAAAATAGACCATCAGCAGGCTATTCAAAAATTTGCCGAAAGAGGACGACAACTGCTGCTGCCAAAAATCGGGCAAACCATAGAGGTGTAAAACACCCGAAAAAACTGTACCTTTGTACGTCCGTTTGTAAACCTTATAACTGCAACCGCCTTTAACATGGGAAAAATAATTGCCATTGCCAACCAAAAAGGAGGAGTTGGAAAAACCACTACTGCCGTTAACCTGGCAGCCAGTCTGGCAATTTTAGATTATAAAGTGTTGCTCGTAGATGCCGACCCGCAGGCAAATGCCACCTCGGGGCTGGGAATTGACCATCATAATGTAAAAACCAGTTCCTACGAGGTGATTATTGGCAAAGCGCCTGCTATGCAGGGCATTATGCCCGTTGATGTGCCCAACCTCTACCTGCTGCCTTCACACCGAAATCTGGCAGGCGCTGAAATTGAACTGGTAAACCTTTTTGAGCGTGAACTCATGCTGCGAGAAGCCATTTTACCCGTTAAAAACGAGTATGATATAATTATTATTGACTGCTCACCTTCTTTGGGATTGGTTACCGTTAACGCACTTACGGCTGCCGACTCGGTTATTATTCCCGTACAATGCGAGTTTTTTGCCCTTGAAGGATTGGGTAAACTGCTGCAAACCATTAAAATTGTTTGCAAACGGCTAAATACCGCCCTGCAACTCGATGGCATAGTGCTGACAATGTACGACTCGCGCCTCCGTTTGTCGAACCAGATTATTTCCGATGTGCAGAAACATTTTCCCGACCAGGTGTTCGATACCATTATTCACCGCAACTCGCGGCTGAGCGAAGCGCCCAGTCTGGGACAAAGCGTTATTTCATTTGACATTGAAAGCCGTGGGGCCGCCAATTACCTTAACTTTGCGAAAGAGTTGATTGAAAAACAAAAAATACCTTTGAAAACCGTTTAAAAGCTGTATATTTTGGCTAAAGCAAGAAATAAAAAAGAAGAACTGGGCGCAGGCATACAGGCGCTACTGGGTAGCATTTCTGATGAATTGGAAGACAAACAGGTGCTGAATACCATTATTGACATTCCTGTTGACCAGATTGAGGAAAACCCCTACCAGCCCCGTATTGATTTTGACGAGGAAAAACTGAAAGAACTGTCCGAATCAATAGAGGTACATGGATTGGTGCAACCCATAACAGTGCGTTGGATGGGCAACAACCGCTACCAGCTTATTGCCGGTGAGCGGCGGTTAAGAGCATCTAAAATGGCCGGGTTGCTTCAAATACCGGCCTATATACGTACCGCCAACGACCAGACTTTGCTGGAAATGGCGCTCATAGAAAACATTCAGCGCGAAGACCTGAACCCCCTGGAAGTTGCCCTCAGTTATCAGCGCCTTATTGATGAGTGCAATCTGGTACATGATGCTCTGGCAAAAAGAGTGGGTAAAGACCGCACTACCATTACCAACTACCTGCGCCTGCTTAAACTGCCACCCGAAATTCAGCATGGTTTAAAAACCCGGCAAATAAGTATGGGGCATGCCCGCGCTTTGGTAAACGCCGGCAGCATTGAGCACCAGCTTAACCTCTACCGCCTTATTCTGGAAAAAGGATTATCGGTAAGACAGGTAGAAAGTCTGGTAAGCGGTGCAGGCAATCCGGTTACAAAACCCGTTATGGCACCGTCCGGCTTACCCATTCATGTGCGCAAAATTCAGGAAGACCTACAGTCGCACTTTGGCACAAAAATATCCATAAAAAGAAACAGCAAAGGCAAAGGACAATTAGTTATTCCCTTCAGCTCAGATAAAGACCTTAACCGCATTTTAGAACTCATTAACCGCTAAAACCCATTTTGGCTGTTGGTCATACTCATCAAGGCACAGGGTTTTCAAAACGGGCAAATGCAATTTCCCCCCTCCTTTAATAAATTTGGCATGGGTTTCAGGGGGAGGGGAAATGGGTATTTTTTTAACCCGATGAATAAAACAATGCAATCAACTTATTCTGTTGCAGGGGTGTTGGTTTTTGTTTTCTTATGTTTCTGTTTCGCTTCGGAAATATATGCACAGGATACAACAACTGTGAAGAAGACCGAAAAAGCAACGGCTATGAAGCCCGATACTTTGTCTGTTTTGCAGCCCGATACGCTTGCCGCCGCCGATACCGTAAAATATAACCCCAACCGTGCGCTGTTGTGGGCACTGCTGCCCGGGTGCGGGCAATGGTACAACAAGCAACATTGGAAAACGCCGGTTTTTGCCGCCACAATAGCAGGGTTAACCGCCCTTACCATTGCTACCCGCCTTCAGTACAACAAATACAATAACCGCTACAATGGCGTTTTGGGTAACTATGCCGTAGGTATTGATGACGCTACCGAACTAAAACCCTTGCAGGAAAAAAAGTACAAGGCACTGCGTCGCTATAATTTTTCGCTCAACAGTTTAATTATTTTTTATGGGGTAAATTTAGCCGATGCCTACCTTAATGCACACATACAAAACGAACGGGTCACAACAAAGCGGTCACCGGTAAAAGCCGCTTACCGCGCCATGGTTTTACCCGGCTGGGGTCAGGTATATAACCGTAAATACTGGAAAATACCTATTGTCTATACCGGTTTTGCCGCTGCCGGAACCGCCTTGTACCTTAACCGCAAACAATATCTGCGCTACCGCAACGAATACTTAGTGCGAAACCGCCCCGGCTACTATGCACCCAATCACCCCGACCCGGAACTGGCTTTTATTACCGATGACAACATTTTGCTGGGCCGGAAAAATGTATATCGCCGTTATGAAGAAATTTCCATCATTGCCGGAACCCTTTGGTATGCCATTACCATACTCGATGCGCTTATTGATGCCCACTTGTCTGATTTTGATGTGAGCGATGACCTCAGTTTTAGTGTAATGCCGTATTGGCAGCCCCAAACAACAACCGTTTTTAATGCCTCAGCAACACAAAGCGGCGGGTTAACCTTTTCGGTAAAATTTTAAAAGCGTAGCGTTACTAAACAGAATAGCCGGTCATTTTTTTGTAAATTCATATATACCTTGTTTACGCACGAATATTTCATGAAACAAGCACTGGCAGAAGCGCAATACGCATTTGATGCCGATGAAGTGCCCGTAGGTGCAGTGGTGGTATGCCGTAATACCATTATTGCCCGCGCCCACAACCAAACCGAACTGCTGAACGACGTTACCGCCCATGCCGAAATATTAGCTGTAACGGCGGCTGCCAACCATTTGGGGAGTAAGTTTTTAAATGAATGCACCCTCTACGTTACGCTTGAACCCTGCTTAATGTGTGCCGGCGCTTTGTTTTGGGCGCA
The DNA here is from genome assembly GCA_002212985.1 of Sphingobacteriales bacterium TSM_CSS. Classification (GTDB taxonomy): domain Bacteria; phylum Bacteroidota; class Bacteroidia; order Chitinophagales; family UBA2359; genus UBA2359. The sequence goes on along the minus strand of NBMY01000085.1, from coordinate 3,061 downwards.
GTTGGGCACACTTGTATATGGCGCACACGACGAAAAAAGAGGCTATGCCCAATTTAATCGGCCGGTTTTACACCCCAAAACCCAGGTGGTAAGCAGCATTCTGCAAAGTGAGAGCGCTTTGTTGCTGAGCAATTTTTTTAGACGAAAACGGTAATGCTATTTTTAAATGCCCCACTGAACAATTGCCCGAATTACAATGTTGTATTACCATTGCAGCAATAGTTTGCAAAGACTTCAAAACATCATCAGCTAACAATAAAACACAAGACATTATGGCTTTTCAACTTCCCGATTTACCCTATGCGTACAATGCCCTGGAGCCGCATATTGATGCCCGCACCATGGAAATACACCATTCCAAGCACCATGCTGCCTATATTAATAACCTGAATACTGCCATTGCCAACACCAATATGGAGGGCAAAACCATTGATGAGCTGCTGCTAATGGCCGGCAGCAATACGGCAGTAAGAAACAACGGCGGCGGACACTGGAACCATACCCTCTTTTGGAACATTATGTCGCCCGCAGGTGGCGGAGAACCTTCGGGCGCTCTGGCTACGGCTATTAATGCACAGTTTGAGACATTCGAAAACTTTAAAAAAGCCCTGTCGCAGGCCGCCATTACCCGATTTGGTTCAGGCTGGGCTTGGCTGGGTATAAAAGACAACGGCAGCCTTTGTGTTTGCTCAACCCCCAACCAAGACAATCCGCTAATGGATATTGCCACCGATAAATGTACCCCTATTTTGGGCTTAGATGTTTGGGAACATGCCTACTACCTGCACTACCAAAACAGAAGACCCGATTATGTGAGTGCATTCTTTAACGTGGTTAACTGGAATGCCGTAAGCGCTAACTACGCCGCTGCCGGTGGTAAATAATCTTTTACTGTTTTACTGAAAAACCCTTTTTCTTTTTCGGGAGAAGGGTTTTTCTTTTATTCCGATTTGTTATTTGGTATTTTCTTGCTGTTTGGCAAGCAGGCACAAAGCATAATTCATGCAAGAGTACACTTACATTGTAAGGTTGTTTGTTATTTATTCGGGGCAAGATAAGGTACATTTTACCAGAATGCAGCAAATCATAGCATCGGTTAGGCAAATGCTGATTGCTGAAAAAATTTCGCTTATATTAAGCCGTTCGGTTTGTGCGGAGCAAATTGCAGAGTGGCAATATAGTGCGGAAAGCAATCTTAAAAAAGCCGATATTGTGCTGCTGCTGGTAAGCCAAGGGCTGTTGTCGGTAGATATTGCATTGCTGCAGAAAACTCTGGCAAGCCGCACTACCCCAGATGTTTTGCTGGCGGCAGCAGCACCCCACTATTTTAATTGGCAGCAAACAGATTTTTACCAATGGTGCAGTCGCTATTTTGGCGTTTACCTGCTCGAAGACCTTGCCCAAGCTGGTACCAGCGACACCACCCTTTTTGAACATTCTCTGGCCGACCTTGTGCAATTGGCTGCCGGCCTGCAGGAGGAAAAAATTTACCGCCTCTATTTACAGGAGGGAAACAAACTGCTGAAACAAAAAAAGTGGATAGAAGCGGGTAAAAAGTTTTCCAATGCCTTGTCGTTAGGGCAGCAAAATGCCGAAGAAGACTTGCAGCCACTGTATGAAAAGCTGCAAATTTGCCACCACGAATTGCAGTTTGACCAATTGGTGCGCCTTGGTAAACTGGCTTATCAGCAAGAAAACTACTCCAAAGCATGTCATTACTTTGAACGCGCCCTGCAACTGAAACCCGATCCAGAAGTGGTGCTGCTAAGGGAAAACAGCCTGCGAACGCCTGTACCGGGCTACAAACTTCTTAAACAGCTATCGGAAGAAGCGTGGTTTTATGAGTGCCTTCAGGAAGCAGAGCGATTGTTTAAATTGCAAAAATGGGAAGCTGCCCACGAACAGTTTGAACAGGCTGCCGCTATGCACCACTTTGAGTTTGGCTACAACCTGTCTAATATTTACCGGCGCATGAAAGAGTGTCGGACCGCCCGCTGCTTCAATGAAGTGTTTAACCTTGGCCGCGAAGCTTACAAAGCCAAAAACCACCACGAAGCCCTGGCCTTTTTTGAAGAAGCATGTGCCCTTAATCCCAACGACCCCACCGCCAACAGGGTTAGAAACAAATGCCGGCGCATTGTTTTTCTCAAAAACCTGCTGCCCTATGCATTGAAATTGTTAATTTTATTGCTTATCGGAGGGTTGCTCCTATTGATAAAATACCTGTTGTAAACCGCATTAACATTTTTTAATACCTTGCTGTATAAAAATAGTCTTATTTTTGCAGCCTCTTTATAGTGCCTCTTTTTTTTAACAGTTAAACAAATACTTTAAGTTTATGAAACAACTTGCTTTTGTATTGGCTATAGTCCTTACAACCCTTTTTGGAAATGCGCTGCAAGCACAGGAACGCGGCGGCACCCCCGCTAAAACCCCCGTTAAATTGTCGGAAAGTCCACAGTTGCAAAACAAAATCAATAATGCAAATGGCAACGCCATGCCCAATCGCGGCGCCGAAGCCCCCAAAACCCCTGCTGTTGCCCTTAATAAAGGCGAAAATATGCATATTGTGCGCTCTTACCGCATTGACTACAAACCCAACCCAATGGCCAACCCCGACTACCTCATTGCCTCTATGACCATGTATGATGGCACCGACAATCAAGTAGGTATGGTTAACTTTTACGGAGCAGGTTCTAAAGCCCTTTCGGCCAAAGAAACCGTAACCGATAAAGGGGTGGTTACCCTTGCTTATCCTTTTGAACTAATGGATAAAGTAATTGAATTTGTTACCCGTTCGCAACAATCGGTGCTGGTGTATAATACCGAAACCAAAACTGCCTATCTTTCTATGGGCGTAATGCCTACCCGCGCTCGGTAAGATTGATACTTTTGTTGCTCCGCTATTACAAAAAGGCATTGCACAACAACCGGTGCAATGCCTTTTTGTATGGACTTTGCAGCAGGGCAGCCTTTTTAGGGCGTAGCAGCATCGGGTGAATTAAGCCCTAACTTTCACTTTGTTATACGGAATATATATTAAGTTTAGTTAGCATTTTTT